>NZ_JBHVGL010000023.1:0-133764 GCF_042800875.1 Kitasatospora sp. NPDC057595
AAGGTGACGCTGACGTTGTCGAGGGCGACGACGCGGGTCTCGCCCTCCCCGTAGACCTTGTTCAGGCCGGTGGCGCGGGCGGCCGCCCGGCCGGTACGGACGGCGGTTGCGGACATCGTCACGAGGGCTCCTTGGAGGTGCGAGGTACGAGGCACGAGGCGCGAGTAGGAATATCGGAAGATTGCCTTCCCTTTACATTCTTCCAACCGGCCCGTGCCCGTTTTGTCGCCCCCGGGTACGGCCTCCCCCCGCCGTACCGGCGGTCCGGCGGGGGTGCTTCTCATCCTCAGGTATGACCTCCGACCCTGAGGCACCGTGCGGCAACTACTCGATCGCGACGCCCCAGCGCACCGCGAGTCCGGCCAGCCCGTCCTCCACCGGCGTCCCGCCCGGCGTGAACCGCCAGACGCCACCGCGCCGTTGGAAGGAGCCGAGGACCATCGCGCTCTGCGACACCCCGCCGGTCTCGGCCGCCCACTCGGCGGGGCCGTCGGTGTCCGGGCCGAACGCGCCCGCCACCGTCAGCCCGTGCACGTACCCGAGCGGCAGCACCGGCGGCTCCTCCTCCTCGGTGGACACCGCCACCACGACCTCGTCCACGCCCGGCGCCAGCCGCCCCGGCTCCAGGGTGAGCTCGGCGCGGCGCACCGGCTCGCCCGGCACCGAGCGGGTGGGGTGCAGCCGCACCGCGCCGGCCGGGTCCTGCGGGTTGTTGAAGAACACGAAGTGCTCGTCGTCCAGCACCCGGCCGTTGGCGCACAGGAACGCCGAGACGTCCAGCTCGACGGCGTCCCCGCCGGCCGTGCGGCTGCGCCAGGACAGCGCCAGTGCGGTGGTCGCGCCCTGCTCGGGCGGGTCCCCGGCGGGCGAGGCCCCCGGCACGCGGTGACCGGCGCCGTTCGTCCGCTCGCCCAGGCGTCCGCGCAGGCCCTGCTCCGCCAGCAGCTCCACCAGCTCCGGCCCGCTCACCAGGCTCAGCGGCTTGTTGCGGATGTACTCGTAGGAGCCCGGCCCGAAGCCCGCGGTGGTCACCAGGATGCCCTTGATCGCGCCGTGGTGGCGCACCGTCGAGTCGAGGTCGCGCACCGCGGTGGGGGAGACCGTCGAGCGGTAGCGCTTGGCCTGGATGACGATCCGTCCGCCGGTCACCGGATCGAGGTCCTCGGCGACCACGTCCACCCCGACGTCACCGCTGCGCGCCGTGGTCATCACCCGGAAGCCGCGCAGCCGGAACAGCTCGGCGATCAGCTCCTCGAACTCGATCGGGTCCATCTCGAAGAGGTCCGGGTCGTCCTCGCCGCCCTGCCCGGCCACACTGCCGCCGACCGTCTCCGGCAGCCGGTCCGGCCGCACCTCGTCCAGTCGCTCGGGGCGCGCCGACAGCACGCCGCCCAGGCCCTGGAAGCACTCCACGGCCGCCACCCGGTCCAGCGCCAGCCCGGCGAACTCGCCCCGGTCGACCGTCACCGTGGTGAGGAACCGCTCCGCCTCCCGGCCGGTGGCCGGGTCGATGCCGCGTACGAAGCCGTTCAGCACCACCGAGGCCAGCAGCCCGTCCCCGTCCGCCCGGTACAGCTCGGCCACCACCCGCAGCGCGGTCTGCGCCAGCACCTCCCGGTACAGCGCCTTGCGCTCCGTCGCCGGGCGGGCCACCTCGGCCTCCCGGTCGTCGGACTTCACGTACCGCACCCGGGCGGTCGCCGGGACCACGTCCGGGCCCGGCAGCTCCCAGTTCACCACCAGCTGGCGGCTGGACGCCTCCCAGGCCGCCACCAGCTGTCGCGGGAAGCCCTCCGGCCAGCCCGCCGAGGCGTACAGCACGGCGGTGAAGTACTCCTGCACCGCCTCCGCCTCGCCGGACCGCAGCCGGCGCAGCAACTCCTCGGTCCGGGCGGCCCGTTGCTCGTCCTCCCGGCGGAACCGGGCCACCCACTCCAGGTACTGCCCGTGGTACTCGGCCAACCGTCGCTGCCGGTCCGCCTCCGCGGCCTGCGCCGCGTACCAGTCCTGCTCGAACCGGGCCCGCGCCTGCGCCACGTACTGCTCGTACTGCTGCCACACCCCGGGGTTGCGGGCCTGCACCGGGTCCGGCGGCGGCACCTGGTAGCGGGCCTGGTCCGGCATCGGCACCGGCTCGCCGAGCCGGCCCGGCTCGAACGGCGGCACCGGGCGCGGGGCCAGCAGGCTCTGCGCCCGGAACGCCGCCGCGCCCGCGCCGGTCGCCAGCAGGCCGCGCAACTCCTCCACCCGGGCGTCCAGTTCGGCCGTCCGCCGGGCCGCCTGGGCCTCCCGGTCCTGTTGGTACGCCTTCTGCGCCTCGCGCTCGGTGCGGGCCGCGGCCTTCTGGGCCTCGCGCTGCTCCCGCTCCCGCCGGTTCTGCTCGGCGGCCTGGGCGCGCCACCGGGCCTCCTCCCGGCGCTGCTCCTGCCGCTGCGTCTCCGCCCAGACCGCCAGCACCCCGTTGTTCCGCCGCCCCGCCACGTCCACCCCTTCGTTCCACACCGGTCCGCCGCGGCGCCCGGCTCCCGGCTCCCGGCCGCGCCGCCGCCGCGCCCGCCACAATAGAACGTGTACCGGGGGCGCGCGCAAAGCCCCGGCGACCTGCGGCGTCGGCGGGGGTGAGCGGGCGTCAGGGGGCGGTGGCCGGCTCCCGCGCGTCCGCGTACCAGCGCCACTCGGTGCGGCGCGGGCGGCCGGGCGCCGCGGTGCGGCCGGTGGCCCAGAGCAGGGTCGGCCAGGGCTCGGCGCAGGCGGCGGCGGGGGTGGCGGGGGCGGATGCGGCGCCGGGCGCCACGTCCGGCGCCACGTCGGGGAAGAGCCGGGCGAGGGTGCGGCGGCAGACGTCGGCCGGCGGCTCCCAGGGCAGGCCGAGTCCCTCCGCGACGTCGTGCACGTGCACCAGCGTCTCCACCAGGCTCATCGCGACGAACCCCGCCGGGTCGGCGAGCCCCCAGGGGTGGAAGGCGCGGACCTCGGGGGTCCTGGCCCGGGCGATCGCGACCATCAGCCCGCCGCTCGCCTCCAGGACCTCCAGCAGTCCGTCCGGGCCGTCCTCGCGACGGGCGAAGGCGAAGCTGTTCGGCCCGCCGGGGAAGGGGCGCCGGGCGACGAAGGGCACGTAGCGGTCGCGCGGCGGCTCGGCCGGGCCGAGCTGGGCGGCGTAGGCGAGCAGGTCGTCCGCGAGGTGTTCGACGGTGGTCCAGCAGTCCCAGTCGACGCCGCCGGCCGGGCGGGACCAGTCGGCGTCGGCGGGGGCCGCGCGCAGGGTGTCCACGGCGAGCCGGAGCACGTCGGCCAGGTCGTCGGGGGTCGGGTCGCCGGGCGGCGTGGTGGGGTCCGTGGTGGTCATGCGCAGGACGGTAGCCGGTCGGGCGGACTTCGCCCAGCGATGCCCCTGGGGGTATCTCTGCTACAGTCGACAGTGTCCGGTGGATACCCCTGGGGGTAAAAAGCCCAGAGAAGGAGAGGCACGTGTTCTTCGTCGACACCCTGGAGATCGAGGGCCTCGGCAACCGCGGCTACGTCACCGGCGGCCTCGAACTCGCCCGGATCACCGGCGCGCACCACCTCGTCCCCGCCGACGCCGCCGTCTCCCACCGGCGGGTGCTGGTCCACGACGGCGACGACTTCGACGTCGACCGCGTCGCCGGTCTCACCCTGCGGGCCGTCGCCACCGCCTGACCGCCCTCCCGGCACGGCACGGCACCGCCCTCCCGGCACGGCAATACCCCCTCGCAGGAGCACCACCATGCACCACCACCCCCGCCCCGCCCCGGCCGCCCGAATACCGGCCGCCCCCCGCCCGGCCCGCCCCCACCTCCCGGGGTGGTGCCGATGACCACCCTGCTGCTGGCACTCGCCGCCGGAGCGGTCGTCGGACTGGTCCTCGGCGGGCTCGGCGGAGGTGGCGGCATCCTGGCCGTCCCCGCGCTGATCTACCTGCTCGGACTCTCCCCGGCCGCCGCCACCACCGCCGCCCTGCTGATCGTGCTCGCCACCTCGATCTCGGCGATCGTCGCCCACACGCGGGCCGGCACCATCCGCTGGCGCACCGCCCTCGCGTTCGCCGCCGCCGGTCTGCTGCCGGCCGCCCTCACCGGTGCGGCCGCCGCCAGGCTGCCGCAGAGCCTGCTCACCGCGGCCTTCGCCCTGGTCGCGGCGCTCGCCGCCGTCCGCATGCTGCGCCCGCCCCGTCCGGCTGCGTCCGACGGGCCGGCGACGGGTGACGGACCGGCGACGGGCGACGGACCGGCTGCGTCGCCCGGACCGGTGCCCGCCGGTGCCCGCCCCGGGCGGGCGGCCGCCTCCGGGGCCGGACTCGGCGCGCTGACCGGCCTGCTCGGCGTGGGCGGCGGCTTCCTGGCCGTGCCGGCACTGGTCGGCGCGGTCGGGCTCTCGATGGAGGCCGCCGTCGGCACCAGCCTCCCGGTGATCGCCGTCAACGCCTCCGCCTCGCTCGTCACCCGCGGCGGCGGCGCGGCCGGACTCGACTGGGCGGTGATCGCCCCGTTCACCGCCGCCGCGGTACTCGGCGCCTGGGACGGCAAGCGGCTCGCCGCCCGCCTCTCCGGGGCCGTCCTCCAGCGGACCTTCGCCGTCCTGCTGCTCGGCGTCGCGGCCGTGATGGGCGCCGACGCCCTGCTCTGACCCCCGACCACCTCCTTCCCCCCTTTTCCTCTACCGCAAGGAGCCTCCATGGCCGCCCTCACCGAGCTCACCCCGGCCCAGGCGCACCCCCGCCTGGCCGCCCTCACCGTCGTCGACGTCCGCAGCCCGGGCGAGTACGCCGCCGGTCACGTCCCCGGCGCCCTGAACATCCCGCTCGACCAGCTCGACCTCGCCCTCCCGGCCCTGCGCACGGTCGCCGAGCGCGGCGAACTGCTCGTCGTCTGCGCCTCCGGCAACCGTTCGGGCCGGGCCTGCGAGGCACTGGCCGCGGCCGGCATCCCGGCCGCCACGCTGGTCGGCGGCACCAGCGCCTGGGCGGCCGCCGGACACGAGGTGCAGCGGCCCGAGGGCGCCCCGGTGCGGGCGCCGTGGGCGATGGACCGGCAGGTCCGCTTCGCGGCCGGCGGGCTGGTGCTGGCCGGTGTGGTCGTCGACCTCGTCCGGCCCGGTGCCCGCTGGGTCTCGGCGGCGGTCGGCGCGGGCCTGGTCTTCTCGGCCGTGACCAACACCTGCGCGATGGGCTCCCTGCTCTCCCGCCTCCCGTACAACCGCCCCCGCCCCGGCCAGGTGGCGGACCTCGAAGCGACCCTCGCCACCCTCACCGGGGCCCGCTGACCGCACCCGCGCCCCGCGCCGCTGCTCCGTCGCTCCGCCGCCGACCCCCCGTCGGCGGCGGAGCCGTTCCCGGCCCGTCCCGGCCTGCCCGGCCCGCGCACCCACCCACCCGCCGGCGGAAGCGGGACTTTCCCGGCTGTCGGTGGCCGAGGGTAGCCTCGGGGGTTCGGACGGTGTGCGGTGAGGTGGCGGGTGAGCGTGGCGGGCGGCTGGATGTCCACCGGGTTGGGCTGGCGGGACGGGCGGGCCGTGCTGAGCGCGGTGCACGGGCGGCGGGTGCACGAGCGCGAGGTGGTGCCCGGGGTGGAGGTCGGCTGGCTGGTCGGCGGCCCGCGCCGTTGCATCGGAGCGTGGCTGGAGGGGCAGGACGAGCGCACGCCCTGCCCGCACCACTCCGTGATCGCGCCCGACGGCGCCGCCGTGCAGTGCGCCTCCTGTCAGAGCGTGGACCGCGGGCTGGCGCTGGCCCGGGACCAGATCCTCGACGACGGCCGCACCTACCGGCTGTACCTCGCCTGGTTCGGCGAGGGGCTGCTCAAGGTCGGGCTGACCGCCGAGCAGCGCGGTACCAGCCGACTGCTCGAACAGGGCGCGCTCGCCTGGACGTTCGCCGCCCGGGGCGCGCTGCCTGCCGTCCGCCGGGCCGAACTGACCGTGGCCGCCTCGGGGTTGGCCCGGGAGCGGTTCAAGAGCCGGGTGAAGGTGGACCACTGGTGGGACCACGGTGACGCGGACCACCGCCGCGCGCTGCTCACCGCCGCCCGGGACCGGGCGCACGAGCTGCTGCGCGGGCACGGCGTCGAACTGCTGGCGGACCACCCGGTCACCGACCACGTCGGGGTCTTCGGGCTGACCGGCGGCGCCCCCGACGTCTACCACGCGGTCGAGGGACTGGCGGACGGCGCGGTGCTGGCCGGGCGGCTGCGCCCGCCGATCGGCCGGCACCTGCTGCTCGACCAGCCGGCCGGCGCCGCGCCGCTGCTCCTGGACAGCCGGCTGCTGACCGGCTGGACGCTCGCCCCGGCGCCCGGGCGGCCGGCCTCGGGCCTGACGCTGAGCGAGCGGGTCCGCCCGGCCGAGCCGGACACCCAGGAGGCGCTGTTCTGAGCCGGCGGGCCGTCGACCTCGGTAGTTGCGTATAAAAACCGGCGCGCCTAGGCTCGGCCCTGCCTGGTTGCACTTCGCTACCGCATGGCTTTCCACTGCCCGCGCGAGAGGCCCGCCGTGATCGACGCCCACGAGACCTTCGACGGCACGTTCCCCTACCGCCCGCACTTCAGCACCGCCCCGGGCTTCCCGATGCACTACGTCGACGAGGGCGCCGGCCCGGTCGTCCTCTGCCTGCACGGCGAGCCCACCTGGGGCTACCTCTTCCGGGACGTCGTGCGCCGCCTCGCACCGGCCCACCGGGTCGTCGTCCCGGACCACATGGGGTTCGGCAAGAGCGCGACGCCCGCCGACCGCGGCTACTGGCTGCAGGACCACGTCGACAACCTGGAGGCGCTCGTCCTGGACCTCGGTCTGCGCCGGATCACCCTCGTCGGGCACGACTTCGGCGGGCCCGTCGGCATGGGCCTCGCGGCCCGCCGGCCCGAGCTGATCGCCCGGGTGGTCAGTGTCAACGGGCCCACCCCGTTCGGGCAGCCCGGCCTCGGCGACGCGCTGGCCGCCAACGCCGCCGACTCCCCGTGGTTCCGCTGGATCGCCAGGGCGCACGCCGACGGCACGCTGGACCCGGTGCTCGGCTCCCTCGACGTCACCATCCTGAGCACGCTCAGGCTCAACGGCTTCGAGAACCCCGCCCTCGCCACCGACACCTGGCTGCGCGCGTACGGCGCGCCGTTCCCGACCGCGGCCGAGAGCATCGGCGCGATCGGCTGGGCGAAGGGCTTCGCCACCGGCGCCCACCGCTTCGAGCAGCCCGACGCGGCGGCCCGCGCCGCGCTGGCGGCCGTCCCGGCGCTGGCCCTGTGGGGCGCCGCCGACCGGACGCTGAACGCCCGCCACTTCCTTCCGCTGTTCCGGGAGGCCTTCCCGGCCGGCCGGGTGGTCGAACTCCCGGGCGCCGGCCACTACAGCCCGGAGGACGCCCCGGAGGCCGTCGCCGACCACCTCGCCCGTTTCCTCGCCGACACCGCGGACGCGGCGGCCGCCTGAGCGGGGGCCGCGGTACGCCCCCGCAGGAGACCCTCGACGGCTGCCCCCACGCCCGCGGGGAGGCCCCGGCCGCCCAGGAGTCGGACCGGCCGCGGCACCGCTCCCGGACCGGAGCCCGGGAGCGGATCGCGTGTCGCTCAGACCACCGCGCCGTTGTGGTCGCGCGCCCCTGCCGCGCCGACCGCGTGCGGCGTCCGCGCATCCCCTGTCTCCCCGGCCTCGCGGGTCTGCCGGCCTTCCCGCGGCCGGTCCGGGAACCGTCCCTGGAGCAGCACGACCACCGGCATCGCGGTGAACACCGTCGACGCCGTGCCCACCAGGATCCCGGCCAGCAGCGCCACCGAGAAGTCGGCGAGCGAGTCGCCGCCGAGCACCGCCAGGGCCACCAGGACGAACAGCGCCCCCATGCCGGTGTTCACCGTGCGGGGGAGGGTCTGTGCCACGGCGCGGTCCGCGAGCTCCGCCCAGCTCGCCTTCGTCCCGGTCCGGCGCAGCTCGCGCAGCCGGTCCAGGACGACCACCGTGTCGTTGACCGAGTACCCGACGATGGTGAGCAGCGCGGCGAGGAAGACGCTGTCCACCGGCTTGCCCAGCCAGGCGAAGAGGCCGAGGACGAGCAGCAGGTCCTGCGTCATCGCGATCACCGCGGCGGCCGCGAAGGTCCACCGGAAGCGGATCGTGAGGTAGAGCAGCTGGGCTGCGACCGCGAGCCCGAGCGCGGCCAGCGCGTAGCCGCGCAGCTCGTTGCCGAGGCTCGGCCCGATCAGCTCGTCGCGCTCCACGGACAGTTCGCCGGTGACGCCGGTGAGCGCCTGACGGATGCGCTGCTGCTGGTCGTCGCCGGTCTCCTTGGTGCGGACGGACACGCCGGTGTCGCCGGTGGTCTGCACCACGGCCTGGGGGAACCCGGCGCCGACCACCGCCGCGCGGGCGGCGTCCGCGTCGACCCGCTGCGCGGCGGTGTACTGCGCCACCCGGCCGCCGGTGAACTCGACGCCGAAGTCCAGGCCGCGTCCGCCGATCCCGGCCAGGGCGAGCAGCAGCAGGCCGGCGCAGGCGCCCAGCCAGCGCCGGCGGTGGCGCATCAGCCGGGGCGGGCGCCGGGTCAGTCGGGTCCGGAGGCGGCCGACGGTGGCCATGCCGGTGAGGGTGGGCCGTCGGGTGACGGCCGGCCGGCGCACCGCCCACTCGGCGAGCAGCCGGGTGATCAGCATGGCCGAGAACATCGAGGCCAGCACGCCGATCGAGAGCGTCACCCCGAAGCCCTTGACCGGGCCGGTGGCGAATACGAAGAGCAGCCCGGCGGCGAGCAGCGTCGTCACATTGGAGTCGGCCACCGCGCTCCAGGCCTTCGCGAACCCGACGCGGAGCGGGCGCCGCAGGTCGCGTTCCCGGCCGCGGCCGGCCGCCCGGGGCGCGGTGTACTCCTCCCTGGCCCGCTCGAAGACCAGCACGTTGGCGTCCACCGCCATGCCGATGGCGAGCACGAAGCCGGCCAGCCCGGGCAGGGTGAGCGTCGCGCCGAGTGCGACCACGGCGGCGTACGAGATCAGTCCGTAAAGGGCGAGCGCGACGGTGGCCAGCGCCCCGAGCAGGCGGTACACGGCGATGATGAAGGCCGCGGTGCAGAGCAGGCCGATGGCCGCGGCCAGGGCGCTGGCCCGGATCGCCTCGGCGCCGAGGGTGGGGCCGACGGTGCTCTGCTCGATCACCGTCACCGGCACGGGCAGCGCGCCGCCCTTCACCAGGGCGGCGAGGTCGCGGGCCTCGTCGGCCGAGAAGCCGCCGGTGATCTGCGTCGAACCGCCGGTGATCCCCTGCCCGCAGGGCACGCTGTTCTGGACGCCGGGGGCGGACAGGACGCGGTCGTCGAGCACGATGGCGACCCGGCGGGCGGGGTCGGCCGGGGAGGCGCACGCCGCCTCCCCGGTGAGCCGGGCCCAGGCGTCGCCGGCCGAGCCGCGGAAGGAGAGGTCGATGCTCCAGCCGGCTCCCGTCCGGGCGTCGAGGACGGCCGAGGCGTCCTTGACGCCGTCACCGGTCAGCGCCGGCGGGCCCAGCCGCAGGTGGCCGCCGGGCAGGCCGGGATCGGCGAGGACCCGGGAGCCGTCGGCCGCGGGGGGCCCGGCCGGGCCGTCGGCGGTCGCGGTGACGGGGTGGAAGGTGAGCTGTGCGGTGCGGCCGATGACCCCGGCGGCCTCGCGGGGTCCTGGACGCCGGGGAGTTCGACGACGATGCGCCGCTCCCCGGCGCGGGCGAGCGAGGGTTCGGCGACGCCGAGGCCGTCGACCCGGCGGCGCAGCACCTCCAGCGCGCGGTCAGTGGCGTCCGCGTCCGCGCGGACGGTGGGCGAGTCCTGGGTCTCCAGGACGATCCGGGTGCCGCCGCGCAGGTCGAGACCGAGGCGGGGCGGGGTGGTCAGGGCGACGTAGAGCGAGACACCGACGACGGCGAGCGCGACGAGCGCGCGCCAGAACGTGGCACGGCGAGTAGACATGGGTACTCCACGGGCGGTCCACGGGAGCCGGGCGTCCGCGGAGGACGCCGCACCCGGGACGGGCGGACGCAAGGGAACGGCGCGCCGCCGGCAACGCCCCGGGCCGCGGGCAGGCCGCGGCACCCGGGGTCGGCGGGCGCGGTGGAACGTCAGCTGGACCGGGTGGAGGGGGGACCGCGGGTGTGGCGGGGGTCGTAGTGGCCGGACGGCGGGGCCCGCTCCTGGCGCGGCCCCGGGGCGTACACCCCGGGCCGGGGCCGGGGCACGTCCGTCCGGGCGGGCGGGAGCGCGACCGGCGGGAGCACGGGCAGCCGGACACCGGGCTCGGCGGCGGCCGCCCGCCGCAGGGCGACGTCGAAGCCGGGACGGTCCGCGGCGCGCCACACCTCCGCAGCCGGCGGGCCCAGCCGCACGGCGGCGACGGCCGGCGGCGCGTCAGGCGCCGGCTGCGCCGGGCCCGTCGCCGTACCGAGGAGGACCTGACAGACGGCCCAGGCCGCGAGGAACGCGCAGGACAGCGCGGCCGCCGCGGCCCGACACACACGTCGCTCCACTCCGGCCCCCTCCCCGCTCGCGCCGTCACCCGGCCCCGCCCGCAAGAACCTCTCACTCTAGGCGACTCCACCGCCGCGCGGGCAGGTGCGGGCCGCAAGAGCGGTCCGGCCGGGTCCGGGGGCACGCTCCGGCCGCCACCGCCGCACCGCCCATGGCCGTTGCCGAGGAGGCCAGGTCGCTCTTCCCGGTGCCGGCCGAACGGGACGGGAAGACGGTTCAGTGCTGGAGGGAGGCGAGCCAGGAGGTCAGCAGGCGGTTCACCTCCTCGGGGCGCTCCTGCTGGATCCAGTGGCCGCAGCCGTCCAGGATGTGGGTGGAGGTCAGGCCGGGGAGGGTGGTCGGGAAGGCCTCGATCGCGTCGGCCATCCAGGTGGTGGAGGCGTCCAGGGCGCCGCCGATGAACAGGGACGGCTGCTTGATCGGGGCGCCGCGGTACTGCGCGAGGTCCTCCCAGTCGCGGTCCATGGCGCGGTAGCGGTTGAGGGCGCCGGTCATGCCGGTGCGCTCGAACTCCCCGGCGTAGACGTCGAGGTCGTCCTCGGTCAGCCAGTCGGGCAGCCCGCCGCCGGGGAAGCGGTCGCGCAGCCGGCCGCCGTCGCGGGTCACGAAGTGGGGGTCGGGCTCGCCCGGGGTGGGCATGGTGTCGGCGGACAAGGCCGCGTAGAAACCCGCGAGCCAGCCCCGGAGGTCGGGCTCCATCTCCGCCTCGGCCCGGCCGGGCTCCTGGAAGTACGAGACGTAGAACTCGTGGTCGCCGCCCATCCGCGCGAAGACGTCGGTGGGGCGGGGGCCGCCGGGCGGCGCGTAGGGGACGCTCAGCAGTGCGACGGCGCGGAAGACCTCGGGGTGCAGCAGGACGGAGGCCGCCGCGATGTTGGAGCCCCAGTCGTGCCCGACGACCACCGCCTGCTCCTCGCCCAGGGCGCGCACCAGCGCGACGTTGTCCGCCACCAGGTCGAGCATCCGGTAGGCGTCCGTCGCGGCCGGCCTGGAGGAGCGGCCGTAGCCGCGCACGTCGAGTGCGACCGCCCGGTACCCCGCCGCGGCGAGGGCCGGAAGCTGGCGGCGCCAGGAGTACCAGGACTCGGGGAAGCCGTGGACGAGCAGGACCAGCGGTCCGGTGCCCTGTTCGACCAGGTGCAGGCGCCCGGCGGGGGCCTCGACGGTGCGGTGGCGCAGATCGGCGGACGGCATGGGCTGGTGCATGGATTCTCCTCGGTTCACGGGCGGCCGCGGTGACGCACCGATCCTGCGGCGCCGCGACCGTCCGACGCGAGGGGCTTTGTCATTCTGGCAAACTGGCAGGACAGGGCGGTGGAAGCGGCACGGCCGGAGGGAGCGGGGCGACGGTGACGGACGACGGCACGGCCGACACACTGGCGGCCATGGGTCCTCGGCTGCGGACCGCGCGCGAGCGGCGCGGCGCCACGCTCACCGACGTCAGCCGCACGACCGGCATCTCGCTCAGCACGCTGTCGCGGATCGAGACCGGCCGGCGCAAGCCGACCCTGGAGGTGCTGCTGCGGCTCGCGAAGGCGTACGGCAGCTCCCTGGACGAGCTGGCCGGCACCGCACCCGTCGCCGCGGCCGGACCGCGTACCCCGATGCCGCAGCGTCCCGACGGCGGCAAGGTGGTGCTGCCGTTGACCCGGTACGTGGGAGGCCTGCACGCCCACAAGCACGTCCTGCCCGCCGTCGACGCCCCGCCGGCACGGCCGCGCCAGGTCTCCCACGACGGGTACGAATGGCTGTGCGTCCTGTACGGGCGGCTGTGGCTGGCGCTCGGTGAGCAGGACCTCGTCCTGAGCGCCGGGGAGGTGGCCGAGTTCGACACCCGCACCGCCCACGGAGTCGCGAACGCCGGACCCGGCGGACCGGTCGAGTACCTGATCATGTTCGGGCCGCAGGGAGAGCGCCTACGCCCACTCACCCGGGCCCTCGGCCGCGGAGCCCGGTAGCGCGGAGCAGAAGGATCCTCCGAGTAGTTAACGCTTCTGCCGTCCCTGGACTCTTAGTCGTAGAAATGTTGAACGACAGCGGAGGAGCGCCGGTGGATCCCGTCACGGGCTCGGTCGTGGTGGCAGTGCTGGGGTTGGTGGGGGCGTCGATCACCCTCGTGGGGCGGTTATGGCCTCGTCGGCGGAGCGGTCCCCGCTCCTCCCCGCCCCCTCCCGTTGTTGTCGTCCTCGCGCTTCGCACGTGCGACGCCGACGACGGCGGTCCGGGGTTGCCGGTGGCGAAGGAGAAGCGGGGTCGCGGCGCGCATGAGTGAGACCGGCCCAGACGGGGAGGCCGTCTCGGCGGCGTCCCTCGGACGTCTGCCGGCCCCCGACAGCGGTGGCGGAACGAGCCCCCGGAGCGAGGAGTTCGCGTACTTCTACCGTACGTGCCTCCGCAGACTGGTGGCGTTCCTGATGTGGCAGGGGGCTCCGGCACCCCTGGCCGCAGAGCTGGCCCAGGACACGATGGTCAAGGCGTACGCGCGGTGGGACCGCATCCAGTCGCCGGAGGCGTGGTGCCGCAGGGTCGCGTCCCGCGAGCTGGTGCGCGCCTTCAGCCGCGTCGAGGAGAGCATCGAGGACCTCGATTTCGAGCCGACCTCCTTGTTGCCGGCGCCGGACGAAGCGATGGAATGGGAGCGGCAGCAGGACATTCTGAACCTGCTGAGCGGTCTGCCTCCCCGCCAGCGTCAGGTCATGGCCTGGACGCTGGACGAATATTCCCCGACGGAAATCGCGGCCGAGCTGGGAATGAAGCCGACGGCGGTCAGGGCCAGCCTCTTCAAAGCGCGCCTGACCGTCTCCAGAAGGATGACCGAGAGGGAGGGGGAGTGATGGGCGAGGAGTCTGTCCCTGGACGCCCGAACCGTGAGTTCTCGGGCCGGCTCAAGGATCTGCGGAAGACCTTCCTGGACGGGCTCGGCGATCACCTCGACGTGGAGGCCGGGCTGCGGGAGGTGATGATCTGCGCCCAGCACAAGGACCTCACCGAAAGCCTGGACGCGGTGCTGGACGTCGAAGCCGGGCTCGCGTCCATCACCTCCCGGAGCACCGCCAGGACCGACTTCGAGGAGGCCGCCGCACCCCTGTACGACGTCGGTCTGATGCACCAGCGGTTCGAGCTGATCGGGCCCGAGCAGCGGCTCGTGCTCCGGGAGCATCCGCTGGTCACCTCGGCGATCCTCGCCGACCTGCTCATCCGCACGGTGGTGCTGGCGCAGGATCTCACCCACGGTCTCGGCTTCGGCCGGTACCACCGGATGCCGTTGAAGCGGGCCGCGTTTGTCGCCCAGGGCATCGCCCGGGGAATCGCCCACGAGTTGGACGGCCGGGCCGCTCTCGCGTGGGAGCTGCGGGACATGGCGCACGAGATCGTCGCGCTGCTGGAGTCCCACTACCCCGCGATCGACCAGGCGGGAGTCATCGGGCAGATCCTCGTCCGGGAAATGGCGGCGACGATCGACCAGCGGGTGAGGAGCGCCGATCACCCGGCTGTCGCGGAGTTCCTGCGGGCCTGCCAGGTGTTCATGTACGCGGTGCGCGGCGGCGATCTGCCCCGTGCCGTGCGGGAGGTGGAGTACCTCACGCGGGCGCTGGCCGTTCACGTCGGCGAACTGCTCGGGATCGGTGAACCGGAGAACCTCGACCTGGAATTCCTTTCCGAAGTCCTGGACGATTTCACCACGGCTGATCTGAGCACCGCCGACCTCACCAGGGTCGACCTCGCGGGAGTGCGCTGGTCGGAGTTCCGCACGCGATGGCCGGCCGAGATCAGCGTCGACCGGCTCAGGGAGGATTCGCGCGAGACGCTGCCCGGGTCCGGGATCTACATCGTCCGGCCGGGAACCGGGACGCGCGACGTGACGAGGGTCTGACCGCGCGCACGCGGCCGGGGCCCGTCGGAAGGGCCCCGGCCGGGGAGCCGCACGACGGCGGTCCCGGGAACGGCCTAGGCCAGCTTGCTGCGCAGCGCGCCCGGGCCGGAGCGGGCGCGGCGTGACACCGGTGGGCGCGAGGGGCGGACGTCGCTGCGGGTGGCCCCGGGCTCTTCGGTGGCCGTTCTGGCGTGTGCCGCCCGGGCGGTCGCCAGGGCGAGGCGGGCCAGTAGCGGGTCCTCCCGGACGCCTGCCGCGTGCTTGGCGGCCTGGCACCAGGTGCACCAGACCGGCGAGGCGGGCCCGTCCGGGTACGCCATCGCCTCCGGCGGCAGGTAGTGGCTGCCGCACTCGACGCACTCGAAGACCAACCTCATCCGACGATCACCGTCCCGGATCCGTGGCACCGACCGCACGGCGACCAGAAGACGTGGATCTTCGGCACCATGCTCCCTTCCTCGTCCCGTTCGACCGTGGCTTCGGTCTTCTGGGTCCCCCCGGACCCGCCGCATCCGGAGCAGGCCTGGACCTCGGGCATATGCACACTCCTTTTCGGCGGGGACCACGGTAGCGCGAAATCCGGGGAGTCAGCACCGATCCTGACGAAGAGTCGAAGGAGCGGGGCGTGCGTGTCGAACCCGCGCGCCGGGTGCGGGCGTTCGAGGAGGCGCCCTCCGGTTCAGCGGGCCACCGTGCGGAAGCCGCAGTTGCCGCTGGTGGACTCGGGGGTGTTGCCGGTGCGCGCGGCCACCCGGTAGCGGTTGCAGTAGGAGTCGTGGCACAGGTACGACCCGCCGCGCAGCACCCGCCGGGTCCCGCTGTGGTCCTCGCCCGGCCCGCGCGGGTCGAAGCGTGGCGAGCGGGCGTAGTAGCCGGGATCGAAGCGGTCGGCGCACCACTCCCAGACGTTTCCGGCCACGTCCGCCAGGCCGAAGCCGTTCGGCGGGTAGCTGCCCACCGGTGCGGTCGCGAACCAGCCGTCCTCGCCGGTCGGCAGGTCGGGGAAGCGGCCCTGCCAGATCCGGCAGCGGTGCGCGCCGCCCGGGCGCAGCTCGTCGCCCCAGGCGTAGCGGGCGCCGGTCAGCGGTCCGCGGGCGGCGTACTCCCACTCGGCCTCGGTGGGCAGCCGGCGTCCGGCCCAGTGGCAGTAGGCGAGCGCGTCGCGGTGGCTGATGTGCACCACGGGGTGGTCGAGGAGGTCCTCGGCGTCGCCGAGCGGGCCGAACGGGTGGCGCCAGTCGGCGCCGCGCACCTCGATCCACCAGGGTGCGGCGGCGGAGCGGCCGAGCACGTCGGCGGGGTCGGCGAGGACGAACAGGTGGAAGACGGCGGAGGAGCCGGCCAGCTCGGCGTCGGTGCGGTGGCCGGTGGCCTCGACGAAGGCGGCGAAGCGGGCGGTGGTGACCGGTGCGGTGTCGATGGTGAACGGCTCCAGCTCCACCTCGTGCACGGGGGTCTCGCCGTCCGCCGGATAGCCCTCGCCGAAGGCGTCCCCCATCGCGAACACCCCTCCGGGCAGCGCCACTTCGGGGTGCTCCGGGCGCCCGGCCGCCGGGCGTGACGGGGGCGGCAGGAGCGGCACCGGGGCGGGTCCGGGGCCGGCCGGGGCCGACGGCATGCAGCAGGCGCGTGCGGCGGGGGGTTGACTCATGGGCCCAAGCTATAGCACTTTGCATCTAGGTGAGAATGCACCTAGCGACGTTCGAGGAACCGGCGGGAGCCGGGGAGAGGGCACCGGTGAAGTTCGACCACATCCTGCTGGGCCTGCTGGCCATCCATCCGCGCAGCGGGTGGGACCTCAAGCAGTGGCTGGCGGGGGAGGGGCAGTTCGTCCGCTCGAACGCCCACCCGAGCCAGATCTACCGGCTGCTCAAGCGGATGGCCGAGCAGGGCTGGGTGGTCTACGAGACCGACCCGCGCGACGGCCGCCCGGACGCCAAGGTCTACCGGCTGACCGACGCCGGGCGGGCCGAGCTGGTCCGCGAGGCCCGCTCGCCGTACGAACCGACCAGCCGCTTCCAGGACCCGGACTTCATGGCCCGGTTCTACTTCTCCGCCCAGCTGGCACCGGAGCAGCTCGTCCCGCTGATCGACACCGAGCTCGAATACCGCCGCCGCCAGGTGGCGGTGATGCGCCCCCGGGACCGCTCCCTGCAGTTCCCGGAGGACACGCAGGAGACGGACGTCCGGCGGCTGCGGATGATCCGCGAACTCACCCACGCGTACGGCACCTCCGCCGTCGACGCCTGGCTCGACTGGCTGGAGCACGTCCGCGGGCTGCTCGTCGACGGAACCATTCCCACCGCCGACCCCACCACCAGCCCCACCACCAACCCCTCCGCTCCCGAGGAGACGCCCCGGTGAAAGCCGTCCTGGTCATGTTCGACAGCCTCAACCGGCGGTTCCTGCCGCCCTATGGCTGCGACTGGACCGTCGCACCGAACTTCGCCCGCCTCGCCGCCCGCGCCGCGACCTTCGACAACTGCTACGGCGGCTCCATGCCCTGCATGCCGGCCCGCCGCGAGATGCACACCGGCCGCTACAACTTCCTGCACCGCTCCTGGGGCCCGCTGGAGCCCTTCGACGACTCCGTCCCCGACCTGCTGAGCAAGGCGGGCGTCTACACCCACCTGGTCACCGACCACCAGCACTACTGGGAGGACGGCGGCGCCACCTACCACAACCGCTACGACAGCTACGAGTTCTTCCGCGGCCAGGAGGGCGACAAGTGGAAGGGCCACGTCGCCGACCCGGAGATCCCTCACACGCTCTCCTGGCGCGAGGGTCCGATGTGGCGCCAGGACTGGGTCAACCGCCAGTACCTGGCCGACGTCGCCGACCACCCGCAGACCCGCACCTTCGACGCCGGGCTGGAGTTCATCGCCACCAACCGCGAGCAGGACCGCTGGTTCCTGCAGATCGAGTGCTTCGACCCGCACGAGCCGTTCTACTCCTACGCCGAGCACAAGAAGCACTACCCGCACGACTGGGACGGCCCGCACTTCGACTGGCCCGACTACAAGCGGGTCACCGAGAGCCCGGAGGCCGTCGAGCACGCCCGCAACGAGTACGCCGCGCTGCTCACCATGTGCGACGACTCGCTCGGCCGCGTCCTGGACGCCTTCGACGAGCACGGCCTGTGGGAAGACACCCTGCTGATCGTCTGCACCGACCACGGCCTGCTGCTCGGCGAGCGCGGCTGGTGGGGCAAGAACATCCAGCCCTGGTACGACGAGAACATCCACACCCCGCTGTTCGTCTGGGACCCGCGCAGCCGGGCCACCGGTCGGCGCGACTCCCTCGTCCAGACCGTCGACCTCGGGCCGACCGTGCTGGAGTACTTCGACGTGCCGCGCACCGCCGACATGCAGGGCCGTCCGCTCGTGGACACGGTCGCCCGCGACGCCCCGGTCCGCCCGCACGGCCTGTTCGGCGTCTTCGGCGGGCACGTCAGCATCACCGACGGCCGCCACGTCTACATGCGTGCCAGCAAGGACGCGTCCAACCGGCCGCTGTACGAGCACACCCTGATGCCCACCCACATGCGCGGCCACTTCACCCCGCAGGAGCTGGCCGGCGCCACCCTGGCCGGTCCGCTGCCGTTCACCAAGGGCGTGCCGGTGCTGCGGATGCCGGCCACCTCCTGGGGCAACCCGTACGCCTTCGGCACCCTGCTGTTCGACCTGGGGACGGATCCGGAGCAGGAGCACCCGCTGGTCGACGACGAGCTGGAGCTGCGGATGGCGGCGCTGCTCACCGAGGCGCTGCGGGAGAGCGACGCGCCCGCCGACCAGTTCGAACGGCTCGGCCTGCCCGCCGAGGGGCCGGTCACCGCCGAGCACCTGCTGGTCCGCGCCCAGCGGCCGCAGGCGCTCGCGGCCGGCGAGCCGCTGCCCGCGCCGGAGGAGTTCCCCGCCGGCCCGCTCTCGGTGCACACCCCGCTGCGCGCGCTGCTGGCGGACGAGGGGGCGCGCGAGGTCGTCCTGGAACGGCTGCCGATGCTGGCCAACCCCGGCCTGCGGGCGATGCTGGGCGGGATGTCCCCGTTCCGGCTCGCCGCCATGGGCCCCTCGGTGGGCGCGGCGGACCTGCACGCCCTGGCCGGAACGCTGGCCGCGCTGCCGGGCGCGGGCGGCGCGTAGCCGGGGAGCGGCGCCCCTCCCGTGCGGGGAGGGGCGCCGCTCCGCCGTGGTGCCGGTCCGGCGTCAGCCCAGCGAGCTGCGCAGGAACTCCCGGTTCATCGCGGCGATGCTGGGCAGCGGGATGCCCTTGGGGCAGGCCGTCGCGCACTCGCCGGTGTTGGTGCAGCCGCCGAAGCCCTCGGCGTCCATCGCGGCCACCATGTCGCGCACCCGGGACTTCCGCTCCGGCGCGCCCTGCGGCAGCACGTTGAGGTGCACCACCTTGGCGGAGGTGAAGAGCATCGCCGACCCGTTCGGGCAGGCCGCGACGCAGGCCCCGCAGCCGATGCACTCGGCGTGCTCGAACGCGGTGTCGGCGGCCTCCTTGGGGACGGGCGTGGCGTGCGCGTCGGGCGCGCTGCCGGTCGGGGCGGTGATGTAGCCGCCGGAGCCGATGATCCGGTCGAAGGCGGAGCGGTCCACCACCAGGTCCTTGACCACCGGGAAGGCCGCCGCCCGCCACGGCTCGACGTCGATGGTGTCGCCGTCCTGGAAGTGCCGCATGTGCAGCTGGCAGGTGGTGGTCCGCTCGGGGCCGTGCGCCTGGCCGTTGATGACCATGCCGCAGGCGCCGCAGATGCCCTCGCGGCAGTCGTGGTCGAAGGCGACGGGCGTGTCGCCGCGGGTGATCAGCTCCTCGTTGAGGGTGTCCAGCATCTCCAGGAAGGACATGTCCGGGCTGATCCCGCTGACCTGGTAGGTGGTCATCGAGCCGGGCGTGTCGGGGCCCGCCTGGCGCCAGATCCGAAGGGTGAGGTTCACGCGTAGCTCCGCTGGGTGGGGTGGACGTACTCGAAGTCGAGGTGCTCGCGGTGCAGGACGGGGGCCTGCCCGGTGGCGGTGAACTCCCAGGCGGCGGCGTAGGAGAACTCCTCGTCGCGCCGGGCCGCCTCGCCGTCGGCCGTCTGGCTCTCGGTGCGGAAGTGGCCGCCGCAGGACTCGGCGCGGTGCAGCGCGTCCAGGCACATCAGCTCGGCCAGCTCGAAGTAGTCCACCAGCCGGTTGGCCTTCTCCAGCGACTGGTTGAGCTCCTGGCCGGTGCCGGGCACCTTGATCCGGCGCCAGAACTCCTCCCGCAGGACCGGAATCCGCTCCAGCGCGCGGCGAAGCCCGGCCTCGTCGCGGGCCATCCCGCACTCGTCCCAGAGCAGTTCGCCGAGCTCGCGGTGGAAGGAGTCGGGGGTGCGGTCGCCGTCCACCGCGAGGATGAGGTTGAGGCGGTCGGTGACCTCGGCCTCCACCGAGGCGAGCTCCTCGTGGTCGGCGGGGACGGCGGGGAGCTTCTCGCGGGCCAGGTAGTCGTTGAGCACCGGCGGCAGCACGAAGTAGCCGTCGGCCAGACCCTGCATCAGGGCGCTGGCGCCCAGCCGGTTGGCGCCGTGGTCGGAGAAGTTGGCCTCGCCGATCGCGAACAGGCCGGGCACGGTGGTCTGCAGGTCGTAGTCGACCCAGAGGCCGCCCATCGTGTAGTGGATCGCCGGGTAGATCCGCATCGGCACCCG
Organism: Kitasatospora sp. NPDC057595; assembly: GCF_042800875.1. Taxonomy (NCBI): domain Bacteria; kingdom Bacillati; phylum Actinomycetota; class Actinomycetes; order Kitasatosporales; family Streptomycetaceae; genus Kitasatospora; species Kitasatospora sp. NPDC057595. Next base: position 20,050 of record NZ_JBHVGL010000023.1, read on the forward strand.
GTACGGGTCCTCGGCGGTGATCCGCTCGTACATCTCGAACAGGTTGCCGTACTTGGCTTCCACCTCGTCCCGCCCCAGCCGGCGGATGGCGTCGGCGAAGTCCAGGTAGACCCCCTGCCCGCCGGGGCCGACCCCGCGGCCCTCGTCGCAGACGTTCTTGGCGGCCCGGGAGGCGATGTCGCGCGGCACCAGGTTGCCGAAGGCCGGGTAGATCCGCTCCAGGTAGTAGTCCCGCTCCTGCTCGGGGATCTCGGCCGGCGGGCGGGCGTCGCCCTTGGCCTTGGGCACCCAGATCCGGCCGTCGTTGCGCAGCGACTCGCTCATCAGGGTGAGCTTGGACTGGTGCTCGCCGGAGCGCGGGATGCAGGTCGGGTGGATCTGGGTGAAGCAGGGGTTGGCGAAGTAGGCCCCGCGCCGGTGCGCCCGCCAGATCGCGGTGGCGTTGGAGTTCTTGGCGTTGGTGGAGAGGTAGAAGACGTTGCCGTAGCCGCCGGAGGCGAGCACCACGGCGTCGGCGGTGTGGCTGGTGATCTCGCCGGTGACCAGGTCGCGGGCGACGATGCCGCGCGCCCGGCCGTCGATCACCAGCAGGTCCAGCATCTCGGTGCGGGCGTGCATCTCCACGTTCCCGGCGGCGATCTGCCGCGACAGCGCCTGGTAGGCGCCGAGCAACAGCTGCTGGCCGGTCTGGCCGCGGGCGTAGAACGTCCGGGAGACCTGGACGCCGCCGAACGAGCGGGTGTCCAGCAGGCCGCCGTACTCGCGGGCGAACGGCACGCCCTGGGCCACGCACTGGTCGATGATCTCCACCGACACCTGGGCCAGCCGGTGGACGTTGGACTCGCGGGCGCGGAAGTCGCCGCCCTTGACGGTGTCGTAGAACAGCCGGCGGATCGAGTCGCCGTCGTTGCGGTAGTTCTTGGCGGCGTTGATGCCGCCCTGGGCGGCGATCGAGTGGGCCCGCCGGGGGGAGTCCTGGAAGCAGAACTGGACGACGTGGTAGCCCTGTTCGGCGAGGGTGGCGCCGGCGGCGCCGCCGGCCAGGCCGGTGCCGACCACGATCACCGTGTGCTTGCGCCGGTTCGCCGGGTTGACCAGCTTGGCCTCGAACCGCCGCTGGTCCCAGCGCTGCTCGATCGGCCCCTCGGGGGCCCGGGAGTCGGTGATCGGCTCGCCGACGGTGTAGTTCGGGTACTCGCTCAACTCACCACTCCGGTCATCACGGCCACGGGGACGGACAGGAAGCCCACGGTCAGCAGCAGCGCCAGGCCGTTGGCGGTGAGCTTCAGGGCGCGGTCGCGGCGGGCGTTGTTGGCGCCGAGGGTCTGCGCCGCGCTCCAGAAGCCGTGCCGGACGTGCAGGCCGACGGCGAGCATCGCGACGATGTAGATCACGCAGGAGTACCAGGTCCCGAAGGAGGCCACGATGTTCTGGTACACCTTGCCGTGCTCGGCGTTGGGGTTCACGGTCAGCGTGGTGAGGTCCAGGACGTGCCAGACGATGAACAGCGCCAGGATCACCCCGCCCCAGCGCATCGTCCGGGTCGCGTAGCTCGCCCGCCGCCGCTGGTGGGCGTACTTGCTCGGCCGGGCGGCGAGGTCGCGCCGGCTGAGCTGGTACGCGGCGACGCCGTGCAGCAGGACGGCGGCCAGCAGACCCACCCGGGCGATCCACAGGAACCACTCGTGGCCGAGGAACGGCTGTCCGATGGTGCGCAGCCACGCCGCGTAGCCGTTGATGTCGTCCGGCCCGAAGAAGACCTTGAGGTTCCCGAGCATGTGGGCGACCAGGTACAGCAGCATGGCGAGCCCGCTGACGGCCATGACCGCCTTCTTGCCGACGGTCGACCGCCACAGGGTCGCCAGGGTGGACGGGTGCCGGGCCGTCCGAGTCGCGGTTGTCATGGCGACAACGGTAGGGAGGGCGACGACGGTGCGTCCAAGACATGATGCGGCTGGCCACCATAGGCACCACCTATCGATGCGGCCTATCCTGGACGCGTGCAGCTCCAGCAACTCCGCTACTTCGTGGCCGTCGCCGAGACCCGCCACTTCACCCGCGCGGCCGAGGCGGCGCATGTCGCCCAGCCGTCACTCTCGCAGCAGATCCGTTCGCTGGAGCGGGAGTTGGGCGCCGAGCTGTTCCACCGCACCCGTGGCAACATCGCGCTCACCGACGCCGGCGACGCCCTGCTGCCGCTCGCCCGGCGCATCCTCGCGGACACCGAGAGCGCCCGCCTCGCCGTCCAGGAGACGGTGCAGCTGCGCCGGGGCCGGGTGCGGCTGGGAGCGCCCCCGAGCCTGTGCACCAGCCTGGTGCCGGACGTCCTGCGGGTGTTCCGGGACCGCTATCCGGGCGTGGCGCTGGTGGTGCGCGAGGGCGGCTCGCGGGACCTCGTCCGCTCGCTGGCGGCGGGGGAGCTGGACCTCGCGCTGATCATCACCCCGCCGCGCGGGGAGGCCGCGCCGGCGCTGGCCGTCACCGAGCTGCTGCACGAGGACCTGGTGCTGGTCTCGGCGGAGCGGCGGGCCCGGCGAACGGTGCGGGTGGCGGAGCTGCGCGGGCGGCCGCTGGTGATGTTCCGGGAGGGCTACGACGTGCGGGAGGCCACCCTGGCGGCCTGCCGGGAGGCCGGCTTCGAGCCGGAGTTCGCCGTCGAGGGCGGGGAGATGGACGCGGTGCTCGGCTTCGTGCGGGCCGGGCTCGGGCCGGCCGTGCTGCCGGGCATGGTCGCCCACCGTTCGGGGCTCGCGGTGACCCCGTTCGCCGGCCCGGGCCTGGGGCGCACCATCGCCGTCGCGCACGGCCACGAGGTGCCGCCGACCCGCGCGGCCGAGGCCCTGCGGGCGACCCTGCTGGCGCATCTGCACGACGCCGCGAGGGACGGCGAACTCCCGCCGGGGACGCGGTTGTTGCTCTAGCGAGTGCGTTGCCGGCGGAGGCCGGGGAGCCCGGGGCGCGGAGCCCGGAGCCCGGGGCGCGTCCTGCGGCCCCGGGCTCCGGCGCGCGGCTGCTCAGTTGGGCAGCACGGCCTCGATCGCGGCGATCACCTCGTCGGACTCCGGCTCGGTGCGCGGGCGGATCCGGGCGGCCACGGTGCCGTCCGGTCCGAGGACGAACTTCTCGAAGTTCCAGGAGATGTCCCCGGCCTGGCCCTCGGCGTCGGCCGTCTCGGTCAGCCGCGCGTACAGCGGGTGCCGGTCCTCGCCGTTCACGTCGGTCTTCTCGAACAGCGGGAAGGTCACGCCGTAGGTGGTGGAGCAGAAGGTCCGGATCTCCTCGGCGCTGCCCGGCTCCTGCCCGGCGAACTGGTTCGACGGGAAGCCCAGCACGGTGAAGCCGCGCTCGGCGTACCGCTCCTGGAGCCGCTCCAGGCCGGCGTACTGCGGGGTCAGGCCGCACTTGGAGGCGACGTTGACGATCAGCAGCGCCTTGCCCTTGTAGTCGGCGAGCGAGGCGGCCTCGCCGGACAGCGTGCGCAGCGGGATGTCGTACAGGCTCACGGTGGGGTCCCCTTCGGAGGAGGTCGTCGGTCGTGGGTCGTGGCTGGTCGGCGGTGGTGCCGTGGCGGGCGGGCCCGCGCGGGTACGGTACCCCGCCCGCTGCCGCCCACCTGCTCAACCGCGCCCGGACGGCGGGTGTTCCGGCGCGCGCCGACGGGAGCGGGAGTCCTCGGCGGCCGACCGCTCCAGCAGGGCTATCTGGTCGGTGACGGCGGCGAAGTCGGCGCTGAGCCACCGCTCGGGCCGCATCCGGACGGTGACGTCCGCCGTCAGCTGGTCGGCGGTGGCCAGCAGGTAGGCGGCGGCGGTGGCCGGCGGCAGGTAGCGGTGGGCCAGCGCGGCGCGCTCGTCCGGGTCGACCCGGTCCTCGATCGCCACCACCGGCCCGGCCGCGCTCACGTAGCGGCAGGGTGTCTCCTCCTGCTGGGCGCAGAGCGTGAACCGGCCGGCTGCCCGGATCCGGCGCGCCTTGGCGGAGTTCCGTCCGGTCAGCACGGTGATCAGCCCGCCGGGCCGGTAGGAGTACCAGATCGGCACGGTGAGCGGGGCCGCGCCGGGCTCCGCCTCGGCGACGGACAGGACGCCGACGTGCACGCCGGCCAGGAAGCGCTCGCACTCGGCGCGGGTCATCGCGAAGGACACGGTGGGGCCTCCCGGGCAGGAAGGCCCGCGCGCGCACGTCGCGCGCGGGCGGTTCCTTGGTACGTACCCGCACTGCCCCAGGGTGGAACGCCTTCCGGGGGGTCGGGGCGACGGTGGGCGGTGCGGGACCACCGATGGATCGGCCGCATGCTCGACGGGCGAACGTGCGTACCCGTCCGAGGCCGGGATTTCGGCCCGGAGGCGCGTCCGGTGTGCTGCCGGAGTGAAGGTTCGGTGTGCGAGGTTGGCGTGCTCCGGGCCGCTGGGTACCGTCGGTGGCACGCCGGACCCGTCATGGTTGCCATGTTCAACAGGGGGTCACGGCAAGGGGGTTCGGGACATTCCGGGGATCGGGGGAGCTCCGGCCGTCGGGTCCCGTGCAGCACGCACGCCGCGCCGGCCGGCCCGTCCCGCGCGTCCCAGCCGCCACCGCAGCACCGCAGCCTTCAGCAGCAACGCACCCGCAGCAACGCACCCGCAGCGGTGCGCCGCGCCCGCGGCGCACCGCCGTGCCGGGTGCGCGGAAGGAATCTCCCGATGCCTCGACGCCGTGCCCTGCCCGCCTGCCCCGCCTGCCCCGTCTGCCTCGCCTGCCCCGCCGCACCCGCCATCGTGCCCACCGCCACGCCCGCCGCCCTGCCTGCCGTTGCGCCCGCCGCCACGCCCGCCGCCCGGATCGCGCCGCCGGGGGTGCTTCGGTGAACCGCCTGCCCCGCGGGCGCAAGCGCCCGCCCGCCGCCCCGCGCCGCAGTGCCCCGCCCGGCCGCGACCGGCCCCGTCGGACGCCGCGCCACCGCGGCCCGGTCGCCGTCCTGCGTGCCGTCCCCTGGCGCTACGACCTGCCCGCCTCCCTGGTGGTCTTCCTGGTCGCCCTCCCGCTCTGTGTCGGCGTGGCCGTGGCCTCCGGGGTGCCCGCCGAACTCGGCCTGGTCACCGGCATCGTCGGCGGCCTGGTGGTCGGCGCGCTGCCCGGCAGCAGCCTCCAGGTCAGCGGCCCGGCCGCCGGCCTGACCGTCCTCGTCCACGAAGCCGTCCAGCAGTACGGCGCGGGCGCCCTCGGCGTCCTGGTGCTGCTCACCGGACTGCTCCAACTCGCGATGGGCGCACTCCGGTTGGGCCGCTGGTTCCGTGCCATGTCGGCCTCCGTGGTGCACGGCATGCTGGCCGGCATCGGCCTGACCCTGCTGCTCGGCCAGCTGTACGCGCTCGCCGACCGCCGCGCCCCCGGCACCGGGCCGGAGAAGATCGCCGGCCTGCCCGCGCTGCTGCGCGACGCCGCCACCGGAGCCGCCCGCCCGAGCGCGGTGGCGCTGGGCATCGCCACCCTGCTGGTGCTGATCGCCTGGAAGTACCTGCCGCCCCGCCTGGCCCGCGCGCTGCCCGGCCCGCTCGGCGCCGTCGGCCTGGCCGCCGCCGTCACCGCCGTCGCCGACCTGCCGGTGGCCCGGGTCGAGGTGGCCGGACTGCTCGACGTGATCCGGTTGCCCGACCACGCCGCGCTCGGCGCGCTGGCCACCACGGCCGGCGTCGGCACCGTCCTCGCCTTCACCCTGATCGCCTCCGCCGAGACCCTGTTCAGCGCCGCCGCCGTCGACCGGATGCACCACGGCCCGCGCACCCACTACGACCGCGAACTCACCGCCCAGGGTGTCGGCAACGCCCTCTGCGGCCTGCTCGGCGCGCTCCCAATGACCGCCGTGATCGTGCGCAGCGCGACCAACGTCCAGGCCGGCGCCCGCACCAAGGCCTCACGGGTGCTGCACGGCGGCTGGCTGCTGCTGTTCACCGCCCTGCTGCCGGGCGTGCTCGGTCTGGTCCCGCTGACCGCGCTGGCCGCCGTCCTGGTCCACGCGGGCGCCAAGCTCATCCCGGTGCGGCGGATCGTCGCGCTCTGCCGCGACCACCGGGGCGAGGCGGCGGTGCTCGCCGTCACCACCGTCTCGGTCGTCACCACCGACCTGTTCGAGGGGGTGCTGATCGGCATCGGCCTCGCCGTGGTCAAGTCCGCCTGGCAGACCTCCCACCTGCAGATCGCCGTGGAGGAGCCGCCCACCGCCCCCGGCGCCGCCGAGGCGCCCCTGCGGGTGCGGCTGAGCGGCAACGCCACCTTCCTGCGGCTGCCCCGGCTGCTGGACACCCTCGAACGCCTCCCGGCCGACCGCCCGGTCGAACTCGACTGGTCCGGCCTTCGCCACCTGGACCACGCCTGCACCGTGGCCCTGGCCGCCTGGGCGGCGCAGCACCGGGCCCGCAGCTCCGCCCCGCTGGCGGTCGACCCGCCGTTGCCGACCGTGGTCTGACCGACTCGCTAGCCTGGTGGCCCGTCGGCCGACCGGGCCGCCCGGGGAGCCGCACTGGGAGGAGACGCAGCCGTGATCGTTGCCTTTTCGGTCACCCCGCTCGGGGTCGGCGAGGACGTGGGGGAGGCGGTCGCCGCGGCCGTCAGGGTGGTCCGCGCGAGCGGGCTGCCCAACCGCACGGACGCGATGTTCACCAGCATCGAGGGGGAGTGGGACGAGGTGATGCCGGTCGTCCGGGAGGCGATCGAGGCGGTCAAGGCCTACAGCAACCGGGTCAGCACCGTCATCAAGATCGACGACCGGGCCGGGGTCACCGATGGCCTGACCCGCAAGGTCGCCTCGGTGGAACGCCACCTCGCCGGGGGCTGAGCCGCCCGGCCGGCCCGCCCCGCTGCCGGGGCGGGCCGCACCGCCGATTTTCTTTCTTGACCGATCGATCTGGAAACGACTACCTTTCAGGCATGGCACGGACCAAGGAATTCGACCCGGACGCGGCGCTGCAGTCGGCCCTGGAGCTGTTCTGGGAGCGTGGCTACGAGGCCACCTCGATGGCCGACCTGGTCGAACACCTCGGGATCGCCCGTGCCAGTGTCTACGCCACCTTCGGCAGCAAGCGGGAGCTCTACCTGCGCGCGCTGGAGCGCTACGGCCGGCAGCAGCAGCCCGTGCTGCTGGCCGAGCTGTCGCAGCCCGGCCCGGTGCTGCCGGCCGTCCGCGCCCTGGTCCTCCGCCTCGCCGGCGAGTCCGCCGCGGACGGCGAGGCCGGCCGGCGGCGCGGCTGCTTCGTCACCAACACGGCGGTGGAGCTGGCCCCGCACGACCCGGACGCCGCCCGCCGGGTGGAGGCCAATCTGGCCCACCTGGAGACGGTCCTCACCACGGCACTGGTCCGGGCGCAGGCCCAGGGCGAACTGTCCGGGGACCGCGACCCGCACGGGATCGCCCGGATGCTGCTGGTGCTGTTCCAGGGCATGCGGGTGGTCGGCAAGGCCGGTGACGGCTCGGCCCGGCTGCGCGACGCCGCCGGTCAGGCTCTCGCGCTGCTGGACTGACCGGTTCCCGCTCGATGTGTTTCGTGTGTTTCTTGCTGTCTCCATTCTGAACCGAACGGTCAATATAGACCCCCGATCGAGGAGCACTCGCATGACCCGCAGCACCACCCGCTTCACCGGCAAGTCCGTCCTGGTCACCGGTGGCGGCAGCGGCATCGGCCGAGCCGTGGCGCTCGCCTTCGCCCGGGAGGGCGCCCGCGTCGCCGTCGCCGGCCGCACCGCGAGTGCCCTCGCCGAGACGGTCGCCCTGATCGAGCGCGAGGGCGGCACCGCCGTCGCTCTGACCGGCTCGGTGTCCGACGCCGCCGACGCCGCCCGTCTGGTCCGCGAGACCGTCGAGCGGCTCGGCGCCCTGGACGTCGCGGTCAACAACGCCGGCGTCTTCGGCGGCGTCGGCCGGATCGCCGACGTCGCGGAGGAGGAGTGGCAGCGGCTGATCGACATCAACCTCACCGGTACCTGGTACGCGATGAAGCACCAGATCGCCCACCTGCGCGCCAACGGCGGCGGGGCGATCGTCAACATCTCCTCGAACCTCGGCACCCACCGGCGGCTCGAGAACGTCGGCGCCTACGCCGTCTCCAAGGCCGCCGTCGCCACCCTGACCCGGGCCGCCGCCCGCGACCACATCGCCGAGGGTGTGCGGATCAACCTGGTCAGCCCCGGCCCGATCAACACCACGATGTCCTCCCAGCCCGGCGAGAGCGACTCCGACAAGGCGGACCGGATGAAGGACAGCATCCCGGTCGGCCGCGCCGGTGCCGTCGAGGAGGTCGCCGCGGCCGTCCTCCACCTGGCCTCGGAGGAGTCGGCCTACACCGTCGGCGCGGACCTCGTCCTCGACGGCGGCGTCACCGCCTGACCGCCGCCGGCCGGTGGCCCCCCGACCGGGGTGCCACCGGTCCCCGTGCCGGCTCAGGCCGACAGCGCCGCGCCCTCCTCCTCGGCCGGATCCGCGCAGGCGGTGGCCAGCTCGTCCAGCGAGAGCCCCAGCGCGTACGCCAGCGCCGCGACGGTGAAGAACGAGGGTGTCGGCGCCCGCCCGGTCTCGATCTTGCGCAGCGTCTCGGCCGAGACGCCGGCCGCCGCCGCCACCTCGACCATGCTGCGCCCGCCCCGCGCCTCGCGCAGCAGCACACCGAAGCGCTCGCCGCGCTCGCGTTCCCCGGGGGTCAGCGGAGTCCTCACCATGCCCCCGATGGTAGGCCACGGGGCAAGCCGTCGGCACCGCCTCGACCGTGATACAAATACCGGTATAAGAATTGGAGCAAGCTGGTCGGAGGACCTCGTGGTGGAGTTCAAGTCGGAGGTGGCGCTGGCCGCGATGCGGGAGGCCGGGCGGGTGGTCGCCACCGTGCTGGCCGAGGTCGAGCGGGCGTCGGGCGTCGGGGTGAGCCTGCTGGAGCTGGACCAGGTGGCCCACGACGTGCTGCGGAAGGCCGGTGCGACCTCGCCGTTCCTCGGGTACCGGCCGTCCTTCGCCCCGGTGCCGTTCCCGGCCGTCATCTGCGCCTCCGTCAACGACGCCGTGGTGCACGGCATCCCCGACGGCTACCGGCTGCGCGACGGCGACCTGGTGAGCATCGACTGCGGCGCCGTCCTGGACGGCTGGGCCGGCGACGCCGCCGTCAGCTTCACCGTCGGCACGCCCCGCCCCGAGGATGTCCGCCTGATCGACACCACCCGCCGCGCCCTGGAGGCCGGCATCGCCGCCGCCGTGGTCGGCCACCGCACCGGCGACATCGCCCACGCCGTCGGCACCGTCGCCCGCACCGCCCGCTACGGCCTCCTGGAGGGCTACGGCGGCCACGGCATCGGCCGCCGCATGCACGAGGACCCGCACCTCCCCAACGAGGGCCGCCCCGGCCGCGGCTTCCCCCTGAAGCCCGGCCTGGTCCTGGCCATCGAACCCATGCTCATCGGCGGCGGCACCGACACCTACACCACCGACCCCGACGGCTGGACCCTCCGCACCACCGACGGCACCCGAGCCGCCCACATCGAACACACCGTCGCCATCACCGAGGCCGGCCCCCGCATCCTCACCCTCCCCTGAGCCGCCGGCCGTGCGCACGATTATTCATATTTGATGCCATTCATAGAGTGAGTTGCATCACTTTTGGAAGATGGATCTTTGTCGACCTACTGACAGTCAGATATATCTGCACACGCTCTTTTTGCATCCCCTTGACTGCCAGGTGGGTTCCGCGTGCTGCACCGATCCGTCGCTTTCCTGCTGTCGTTGACCATGGTCGTCCTCGGGACGGCGGAGGGGACGGCGGCTGCGGAGGAGATTGCCCGTCAGACCGCCGCTGCGGCCCCGGACCCGGGCCCCTTGCCCAGGCAGGGGGCGGGCAGTGCCGATGGCCTGGACCACGACGCGAGCACGGCGGCGACAAGTGCGGCTGCCGAGGGCGGCCGCGACGGCGCGGCGCCCGCGCCGGGCGAGCTGCCCGAGGAGCAGCCGGCCGCCGTTGACCCGGCGGCCCCGGTCATCCCTCCGCCGGCCGACCTGCCCGCCACCGACGCCAAGACCGTCGACAACCCGGCCAAGCCGCAAGGCAAGGCCGAGCAGGCCGGAAAGCCCGGCCCCGACGCCACCGCGGCCAAGGGCTTCGATCCGGCCAAGAGCACGGAACTGGTGGACAAGCGCACCGCCCATCAGCGCACCTATCAGAACACCGACGGCACCTTCACCACCCGCAGTTACCCCACCCCGGTGAACTTCCGCCGGGGGGACGGTTCCTGGGCCGCGATCGACACCACCCTGATTCCCGACGGCACGGCCACCGCCGGTCGCACGGCACCCGTCCAGTCGGGCTGGACCCCGGTGGCGGGCGAGAGCAAGCTGACGTTCGGCCTCACCGCCGATGCCGATCCGTTGGTCCGCCTCGCACTCGGTGACGGCCTGTTCGTCGGCTATGCCCTCGAAGGCGCCGCGACCGCTCCGGGCACCACCCAGGGCGGCACCATCACCTATCCCGACGCTCGCCCGCACGCCGATGTCACCTTCCAGGCCGGCAGCACCTCCTTCAAAGAGACTCTGGTCCTCAAGGACGCCACAGCACCCACCGAGTGGGTCTTCCCGCTGCGCCTGCAGGGCGTGACCGCGGCGCTGGACGCGAACGGGGCCGTCGTGTTCACCGATGCCTCAGGGGCGGCCCGCGGCCGGATGCCGGCCGGCTGGATGCAGGATTCCGCCTTCGCCCCGAACACCGAAGAGGGTGTCATTTCCGGTGGCGTCGGCTACGAACTCGTATCAGTGGCCGGGGGGCAGGCCCTCAAGGTCAAGCTCGATGAGGCCTGGCTGCACGCGCCCGAGCGCGTCTACCCGATCAAGGTCGACCCGTCGCTGTCCTCGATCAAGGCTGTCGAAGGCACCTACATCGAGTCGCCCTACAACCTGGACTTCTCCGGCGACACCGTGCTGAAGGTCGGCACATACGACAACGGAGGGCACCAGGCCGAGGCGTACATCAAGTTCAACGGCATCGAGAACGCTCTCAGTAACGCCAACGTGTTGGGTGTACGACTGTCGCTGTTCAACGGCTGGTCCAGCAGTTGCCGCTCACGTACCGTGAGCATCCACCAGATCACCTCCAACTGGTGGGAGGGAACGCCGCGCTCCTTCCCCGGCCCCTCGACCGGGCCGGCCCTCGCGGCCCCTGCGTTCGCCCACGGCTGGCGGCCCAGTGCGAACAGTGACTGGGTCTGCGGCCAGGCATGGGAGTCCATCGACCTCGGCGCAGGGGGCCGCAACCTCGTCAACGAGTGGACGCACCACTGGACGCCCAACTACGGCCTGGCGATCAAGGCCGACATGTGGGACTCGTACGGCTGGAAGCAGTTCGGCAGCGACAACCACAACGGTGGCCAGCCGGTGCTGGACGTGACGTGGTCAAAGTACGGTGCGGACTACGAGTTGTGGGGCCTGCAGCAGCCGGTCACCGCCACGCAGGAGGGCATCGTCCGACTGCGGGCCTGGAACCGCGGGATGGAGACCTGGACTCCGGGTAACAAGTACAAGATGTCGTACCTGCTGTTCGACCAGTGGGGCAACAACATCACCAACTACGGCAGCAACGTCGCCTGGACGTCCATGCCCCACGACGTCCCCCCGGGCGGTGGCGTGGTCATCGACGCGCACATCCGCTCCCTGCCGCAGGGCACCTACACCGTCGCATTCACCATGGACGAGTACCAGACCAGCAACTTCTGGGCCGACGCGGGCGTGCAGCCCATCTCCATTCGCATCTCCTCCATCAACGTGCCTCCGCACCTCACCCGACTCGCTCCGCCATCGGGCGCGGTGGTCTACCAGACCCAGCCCACCCTCGCCGCGGAGGGCCAGGACCCCGACCGCGCACCGAGGCCCGAGCTCGACTTCAAGTTCTCGGTGTGCCGGGTGGTCGGCAACAACCCCCGGGTGGACTGTAAGGAGAGCAGTTGGCTGGTCCGGCAGTCCCGCTTCGTCGTGCCCGCTGGATGGCTCGGCTGGAACGAGCAGTACGCCTGGTATGCCAAGACTGGTGACGGAGCAGCCGAGAGCGACTGGTCCCAGCCGTCCTACATCCGCACCGTCCTGCCCCAGCCCAACCAGTACGTCAACGGTGCCGACGCGGGTCGCAGCTTCAACACCGCCGCCGGCAACTACACCACCGCCGCCACCGACGCCTCCCTGCCCACTGTCGGTCCCGAACTCTCCGTCACCCGCAGCTACAACTCCCTGGACCCGCGCACCACGGGTGCCTTCGGCGCAGGCTGGAGCACTCCTTGGGACATGCGCATCGACGTCGAGACCTCCAGTTGGCTCTCGCTGCCCGGGAACGTCCTGCTCACCGCCGCCAACGGCTCGCGGGCCCGCTTCGGCTGGGACCCGGGCAAGGACGCCTATGTCGGCGGCTCCGGGATGGCGGCCGACCTGCGCAAGCTGCCGGACGGGAACTGGCTGCTGACCGATCGCGGTGGGAAGACGCACTACTTCGACCCGAGCGGCAGGCTCGGGCAGGCCAGGGACATGGCCGGGCACATCCAGGAGCTCTTCTACTCCGGCGACAAGCTCGTCAAGGTCAAGGACACGACCTCCGGCCGCTACCTGGACTTCAGCTGGTCCGGCAACCACGTGACCGCTGTCACCCCCACCGGCTCCACCGGCGGCTGGACCTACCAGTACGACGGTGACCGGCTCACCAAGGTCTGCCCGCCGGGCGTCTCCCTCACGGCCGACAAGGGCTGCACCGTCTACGAGTACGCCACCGGTTCACGCTACCGATCCTCGGTGCGGGATGCCGGAGCGAGCGGGTACTGGCGGCTCGGTGAGAACACAGGTGCCGCTGCAGCCAACGACGCGCAGGTCAGCGACCGGGCACCGGCCGACGCAAAGGACGTGGTCTGGGGCGCACCCGGTCCGCTGACCGGAAGCACCGACACGGCGGTGACCCTCAACGGACGGCCAACCTCGTGGGTCGAGCTGCCCAACCGGGCCATCAGCTCCTCCACCAACCGCACCGTCGAACTGTGGTTCCGCACCACCTCCGCCGGCGTGATCCTCTCCCAGCAGAACAGGGCGATGTCCGAGGATCCGTGGAACGTCATACCTGCGCTCTACGTCGGTTCCGACGGCCGCCTGCGCGGCATGTACTACGGCGTCACCGGGGGCCCGATCACGAGTCCGGGCCCGGTGACGGACAATGCCTGGCACCACGTCGTGCTCGCCGGCGCCCGGAACACCACCGCGCTGTTCCTCGACGGTGCGCTCGTCGGAACGGCCGCAGGGGAGATCGACCACCTCAATATGGACCGCGCCTACCTCGGCGGCGGCTGGACCGGCAGCATGCCCGGTGGCAACGGCGGCTGGTCCTGGTTCAGCGGCCAGGTCGACGAGGTCGCCGTCTACGACCAGCCGCTCACCGACCGCACGGTGGCCGAGCACTACGCCCTGCGCACCGGCAGCGCCCAGCTGACCGGTACCGTCCTGCCCACCGGCCGCACCGGCGCCCGCGCCCGCTACGACGGGGTCTCCGAACGGCTCACCACCGTCACCGATTCGGCGGGCGGCGACTGGAAGATCTCCGAACCGGCTTTCACCGGTGGTTCCTTCCTCTACAGCAACGCGGTCAAGGCCTCCGACCCCGCCGCCTTCTGGCGGCTGGGAGAGCGTGACGGTGCGCTCGCGGCCAGCGAGGCCGGCAGCGGCCTCGCCGGCACCTATGGTGATGGTGTCACCAAGCGGGAGCCGGGTGTCTTCGCCCCCACCGACGACACCGCCGCACGCTTCGACGGCGGGTCCGCCGCACAGATCGAGATCCCCCAGGACGTCCTGCACGCCGGCACCGACCTCGCCGTCGAGCTGTGGTTCAACACCACCAAGCCGGGCGTGCTGCTCGGAGACCAGAGCCGCGCTCTCGACGACCCGGCCGGCGTGGGCGGCAACTGGACTCCCGTGATGTACGTCGGGTCCGACGGTCGGCTCTACGGGCGCTTCTGCTGCCAGGCGATCGAGGGCACCATCTCCCCGAACGCCGTCACCGACGGCGCCTGGCACCACGCGGTCCTGTCCGTGCAGGGCACCGCGCAGAGCCTCTACCTCGACGGCAGGCTCCTCGGCACCCAGCAGGGCGCCGTCGACCATCAGGCCAACAGCCACACGTACCTGGGTGCCGGCTTCGCCCGGATGTGGCCCGCCTCGCCCGGCGACATCAGCCACTTCAACGGCCTGATCGACGAGGCCGCGATCTACCAGCACCCGCTCAGCGAGGCGGACGTGGTGGCCCACTACCGGGCCCGCAGCTCCCAGGTCGCGGGGCAGGGCGTCGGCTACCGCGCTTCGGTGGTCGCCGATTCCCCGGGCGGCTACTGGCGCCTGGACGAGACCGGCGGCACCACGGCGGCCAGCGAGGTCGCCGCGATCAAGGGCAACGGCAGCTACGCGCCCGCCGCCAAGCCCGCCACCACCGGCGTGTTCGGGCCCGGTGACGGCAAGGCGGTCGAGTTCAACGGCACCAGCACGTCCTACGTCGACCTGCCCACACCCATCCTCCAGGCCAAGACCGACATCGCCGCCGAACTCTGGTTCCGTACCACGGGCCCGGGCGTGCTGCTGTCCGTGCAGAGCGAACCGATGAACGCGGCACCGTACAACACGGTGCCGGCCCTCTACGTCGGCTCCGACGGCAGGCTCCGAGGGTGGTACTACGGCATCTCGGATGGTCCGATCACCTCGAGCGCCGCCGTGACCGACGGCTCGTGGCACCACGCGGTGCTCAGCGCCGGGCAGGGCACCCAGTCCCTCTACCTGGACGGCGCCCTGGTCGGAACCCTCGCCGGCACGGTCAACCACCTCAACATGAATCGCACCTACCTGGGCGGCGGCTACGTCGGGAACGCGCCCGGCGGCAACGGCGGCTGGTCCTGGCTGAACGGCCAGCTCGACGAGGTCGCCCTCTACCAGCACCCGCTGACCGCGGAGCGCGTCGCGGCCCACTACCAGGCACGCTCCCTGTCGGCCGCCACCGAGCTGGCCTCCCGCGTCACCCTGACCGACCCGTCCGGCAACGTCTCCACTGACGTCCACGACGCCACCCGCGGCAACCGCCTGGTCGCCCGCACCGACGAGTCGGGAGCCACCACCAGCTACACCTACGACACCGGCGGATTCCTCCACACCGTCACCGACCCGAACGGCCACTCCAGCGTCAGCGGCCACGACGCCCGCGGCAACACCGTCTCGCTCACCACCTGCCGCGACGTCAACTCCTGCTGGACCTCGTACACCAGCTACTACTACAACCCCGACAACCCGCGCGACCCGCGCAACGACAAGCCCACCGAGACCCGCGACGGCCGCTCCGCAGGGCCCGCCGACAACACCTATCGCACCACCGTCAGCTACACCGCCCTCGGCCTTCCTGACACCACCACCCGCCCCGACGGCCGCGCCACCCGCGCCACCTACACCGTCGGCACCGAGCCGGCCGCCGGCGGCGGCACCACCCCGCCGGGCCTGCTCGCCACCGAGACCACGGCCGGCGGCGCGGTGACGAGCTACGCCTACAACGCCGCGGGTGACGTGGTGCGGTCCGTGCTGCCCAGCGGGCTCGTCTTCACCTACGGATATGACGCGGCCGGCCGCAAGACCTGGACGACCGAGACCTCGGACGCGCAGCCGGCCGGTGTCACCACCACCTACGCCTACGACGCGCTCAACCGCCTCACCGTCCAGACCGGGCCGAAGGTCTCCGACGCTGTGACCGGCGCCGAGCACCAGACCCGGTCCACGACGACCTACGACGGGGACGGCCGGGTGACCGGCACGACGGTCGCCGACATCGTCGGCACCGACGGCTCGCGGACCGCCACGACCGTCTACGACACGGCCGGCCGGGCCGAGACCGATACCGACGCCGAGGGCGGCATCACCCGCTACGGCTACGACGCACTCGGCCGCACGACGCGCTTGACCGACCCGCTGGGCCAGGTCACGCGGTTCACCTACACCCCCCGCAGCCAGCGCGCGACCACCGTCGTCGAGGGCTGGAACGGCGACGGCGGCGCCGCCCGCGACCTGACCGTCGAGAGTCGGGCCTACGACCCGGCCGGGCGCCTGGCGTCCGTCACCGACGCCATGGGCGCCGTCACCTCCTTCACCTACTTCGACGACGGGCTGCCCGCGACGGCCACGGCCGAGGGCGTGACCCAGTCGGACGGCACCAGCCGCTCCATCGTGCTGGAGGCGAACGAGTATGACGGTGCCGGACAGCTCGTCAAGCGCACCACCGGCGGAGGCCGCACCACCACGGTGAACAGCTACGACTCGGTGGGCCACGTGACCCAGAGCGTGCTCGACCCGGCAGGCCTCAAGCGCACCATCTCCGCCAGCTACGACGCCGACGACCGTGTCACGTCCACCACGCTGAAGGTCAGTGACACCGAGAACAGTGTCCAGAGCAGCACCTACGACACCGCCGGCCGCCTGACCCGCAGCGAGCTGTCCTCCTCGCTCGGGGGACCGAGCGCCGTCGCCACCTACGCCTATGACCAGCGCGGCCTGGTCGTCAGCAGCACCTCGCCGCTCGGCAACGTGGCGGGCGCGGACCCGGCCGCCTACACCACCACGTACGGCTACGACGCCCTCGCCCGCGCCGTGACCGTCGCCTCGGCGCCGGTGTCGGCGGAGAGCGGCGGCGGCGCCGCGGCGAACGTCCGGCCGACCTCCACCACCGGCTACAACGCGTTCGGCGAGGCGGTCTCCGCCAAGGACCCGCTCGGCCGGGTCGCCCGCACCGCCGTCGACCGGCTCGGCCGTGCCACCTCGGCCACCCTGCCCACCTACACGCCACCCGGAGCCGGCACCCCGCTCACCGCCACCAGCACGGTCGAGTACGACAAGCTGTCGCGTGTCGTGGCTGCCAATGACGCAGCCGGGCGACGGACCACGTTCGCGTACGACCGCCTGGGTCACGAGACCAAGCGCGTGGAGCCCAACTCGCTCGGCGGTCTGCAGCCTCCCGTCGACGACAACCCGCCCACCTGGAGCTCCACTTGGACCCCCACGGGCCTACAGCTCTCCGCCACGGATCCGGTGGGGGCCCGCACTGAGGCGACCTACGACCAGCTCGGTCGCGTCCTCACCGCCACCGTCGTTGAACGCAAGCCCACCCTGCAGAACCTCACCAGAAGGTTCACCTGGGACGACGCCGGGAACCAGACCGCCACCACCAGCCCCACCGGCAGCGTCGGGAAGGCCAGTTACAACGCGGCCGGCCAGATCCTCACCGCGACCGACCCGCTCGGCCGCACCAGCCGCCGCGAGTACGACGGCGCCGGCCGCCTCACCAAGAGCACCTCCCCGATGGGTGAGGCCGTGCGCACCCGCTTCGACGGCCTCGGTAATCCGATCGTCGCCGAGGACCTCGACTCCGCCGGCACGGTCCTGCGCACGGTCACCACGGCGTTCGACCTCGAAGGCCGGGCGGTGAGCGCGACCAGTCCGACGACCGGCGCCGTCACCACCACCCGCTACGACGTGCTCGGCCGCCCGGTCGCGCTCACCGAGCCTGTCTCGGCAGGCCAGTCGATCACCACGACCTTCGGCTACGACGCCGCGGGCAACCGCACCCGTCTCACCGACGGACGCGGCAACACCACCGTCTACACCTTCAACACCTGGGGCCTGCCCGAGAGCACCGTCGAACCGTCCACAACCGCCCACCCCGCTGCAGCCGACCGCACCTGGACCACCGCGTACGACGTGGCCGGTCAGGCAGTGAAGCTCACTGAACCGGGCGGTGTGGTGCGTACTCGCACCTTCGACCCGGCCGGGCGCGTGGTCCGCGAGAGCGGAATCGGGGCGGAGGCGGCCACCATCGACCGCGAGTTCGTCTACGACAAGGCCGGTTACCTGGTCCAGCACAACGCGACCGCCCTCGCGAGCCAGGCGTACGCCTACAACGACCGGGGCCTGCTGCTCAAGGCCGGCACCGACCTGAACGCCCAGGCCCAGACCTGGGAGTACGACGCCGAGGGCCGGCAGACCAAGCGCTGGGACAAGTCCACCGGCACCACCTTCTTCGGCTACAAGGCCGACGGCCAGCTGGACTGGGCGCACAACCCGCAGACCGGGACTCAGAACTGGTACGGCTACGACGGCGACGGCCGCCTCAGCAAGCACTTCTACGTCGCCCCGGACCCGGCCGACACCACCAAGCTCAAGGCCATGTCCGAGCGCCGTCTCAGCTACGACGCGTTGGGCCGCCTCACCACCGACCAGCTGATGGTGAACCCCACCGTCGGCACCGGCACCCAGCTCACCGCCACCGCCTACGCGTACGACCTCGACAACCGCCTCACCCGCAAGATCGTCAGCGGCACCCTCGCCGAGCCGGCCAAGGACAATACCTACGGCTACGACTTCGCCGGCCGCCTCACCTCCTGGACCGCCGACGGCACCACCACGCCCTACACATGGGACGCCGCCGGCAACCGCACTGGCAACGGCACCGCCACCGCCTCCTACGACGAGCGCAACCGCCTCGTCGGCGACGGCACCAGCACCTACCGCTACACCGCCCGCGGCACCCTCGCCGCCGTGACCACCGGAGTGCAGCAGGAGACCCTCGGCTACGACGCCTTCAACCGCCTGGTCAGCGACGGCTCCACCACCTACACGTACGACGGCCTGGACCGCGTCAGCACCCGCAACGCCGCCAAGTTCACCTACGACGGCGGTACCAACAACCTGGTCAGCGACGGCACCTGGAGCTATGCGCGTGACAGCGCCGGCACTCTCCTCGGCGCCACCGACGGCACCACCAACGTCCGTATCCGCACCGACCAGCACACCGACGCCACCGCCACTCTCAACACCGATGGCACCGCCGTCATCGGAGCCACCACCTACGACCCCTTCGGCAAGCCCGTCACCACCAGCGGCACCCGCTCCAGCCTCGGCTACCAGTCAGGCTGGACCGACCCCACCACCGGCGACGTCAACATGCACGCCCGCTGGTACCGCCCCGGCACCGGCGGCTTCACCTCCCGGGATTCCTGGCAGCTGAACCCGTTCCCGTCCGTCCAGGCCAACCGCTACACCTACGGCAACGCCGGCCCGCTCAACGCCACCGACCCGACGGGGCACATGGCGTTCATCGGGAACGATAGCGGGGTAGGTCCCAACGTCCCTCTGCCCGCTCCGAGGGTGGTGGTCGTCAAGGGCTACGGCAGCGAGATCAAGTCCGGCGACGGCGGTAAGTTCAGCGGCTCCATCACCATCAACCCGGGGAGCAACCAGGCCCCCGCGCAGGCGGCCCAGCCGGCCGCGCCGTACGTCCCGAACACCTCGGGCGCCCGGGCGCAGGCTCCGAACCCGGCACCCGCGCCGGGCCTGGCCTTCCCCGGCGCGGGTGTGGCAGGCCTCGGAATGGGCGGCTACGGTTCCGCGAGCAGCTCGTCGAGCAGCTCCTGGCGCAATGAGATCGATCAGGAGAAGCAGGAGGCCCGGGACTGGCGCCGGAGCAACCCCGGACGCCTGTCCAGCAGCACCCCGCGTGGCCAGGGCTCCCCGCCCTCGCCGGTCGCCCAGGGGTCGCCGTACGCGCCGCCGAAGGGCCCGGCCGCACCGAAGAACCCGACCGGCTCGCCCGTCAAGAACCCGACCGGAGCCCGCGGCCCCCAGAAGCAGCAGCCCTGCAAGACCTGCAGCCCCGTCAAGGCACCCCCGCGCCCGGCCGCCCCCAAGGCCGAGCCCCCCAAGCCCATCTTCGACAAGAACGCGCCGGCCCCCCAGCGACCCACCCCTCAAGCCGACTGGGTCGCTCCGGACACCCGCGACGCCCTCAACTTCCTCGCCGCTTCCTATAGCAGCGCCGACGTCCTCGCGATGCTCGTTCTGGCCGCCAACGTCACCCCCACTCCCGATGCCGCCCTCGACGCTGCCGCGAATCCGGATTCCGGGCAATCGCAGAACGGCGCCCCCAGCTGTCTTGGTCGTCGGCCTGCGGGTGCGGTGAGTGACAATGGCGGACAGGGAGGGTGGATCGACTACTGGAACCTGGAGCCCGTGATCGACCCGAGCGCGCCTGCAGGCGCTCCCAGCGTCATGCGTCCGACGGGAGTAAACGCGTGTCTGGTGGGCGCTCCCAGCGGCCGACGCGGAACCCGTGCCGACGGCAACATCACCGGCTGGAGCGAGGCGCAGGCTATCGCGAGCGCGGCCGGAATCCCCTCGGCGTCGAACCCTCTGGCGCGCTGCCATTTGATTGCTCGGACATTCGGCGGGAGCGGCACCGAGGGAAAGAACCTCGCTCCGTGCTTCCAGCAGGGTGCGAATGTGGGAGAAATGAACAGCTTCCGAGAGTTCGAGAAGCATGTCGAGGATGTCTTGCGCGAAAAGCAGATTGTTGACTACACGGTCATACCGCTTTACTACACTCCTGCAAGCACCATTCCGTATGGATTCTCGCTGACGGCCTATAGCCAGTTCCGGAACGGGATTCCGGACATGATGGAGTATTCTTATGTGGACAACTCTAGGCTGTACAATGGCGCGACTGTTCATCTCGGCAACTGACTCTAGGTAAGGGATTCTTGCGGTGAGTGACCGGCTGTGGGATCTGATGGGTGAGGCCATGGGAGGGCTGGGGAGGACTCCGTGGGAAGGCTCGCCCAGTGAGGTCGGCTTCGAATTTCCTGCGGACTATCGGGAATTTGTCGATCGGTATGGGTCCGTTCGGATCAACGGCGAGATGTCGGTCTTGGTGCCGACGCTCCGATCCTATGACGGTGGACCTGGTGTCGGCTTCTCGGGATTCGTGCGCATGACAACGCATGGAATTGCTGCCGAGCTGGCGGCCGACGAGGATTGTCCCTATCCGGTCTACCCGGAGCCCGGCGGGATCCTCGGATGGGGTTCCAATCTCAATGCGGATCAGTTCTTCTGGCTGACCGAAGGTGATGATCCGGACTCTTGGGTGATTGTTGCCTGGTATCGAAGCCGGGGGGAATGGGACCGCTTCGACGGTGGTTTCTCTGATTTCATTATCGGCGTCCTCGACGGGTCTTACCCTTATGCGGATGAGGTTGCGCCGAGGAATCCGGAGGAACCGCTCTGGGTGCATCAGGGCGATTGGAACTGGGTGCGTTAGCTTCGCTATGGCACCGGGGCGAAACCCGTTGGCTGGGCGGACGAGAACGGGACGGGTGGTGGCCGCGCTCCTACTTCGCCTGGCTGCGGCTTTTTGGTAGGTGTCGGCGGCGACAAGAAGGAGGTCGTGGCGTGAATCCGACGGTCAGGCGGCTGGCTGATGTCGTCGGGAGTTCGGGAGCACACGGGAACCTTGTCGACTGGGCCGAGCTTTAGAGGGAGACGGGTCCGCGCCTGCCTGCCGCCTACCGGGACTTCGTCGCGGTGTTCGAGGGTGGGGAGCTGGACGAGTCCTCGCGGTGCGGGTGCCGCCGTCGGAGGGCCGTCCCGACGGTCTGCTGTTGGAGGGATTGGGGCTCGATCCGCGGGACGCGCCGCCGTCGGAGAGGGAGCGGGCGTGGAGGAACTGCCCGAGGCGGGCAGGCTGCTTCCGTTCGCGACGACCGCGAACGGTGATGTGGCGTTCTGGGTCTGCGACTCGGTGATCCCGAGAGCTGGGACGTCGCGGTCTTCAGGTGCCAGGTGCCAGGTGCCGTGCGGGACCAAGCCTTGGCACCGGTACGGGATGGGCTTCGGCGAGTTCCTCGCCGGTGCGCTGCCCAATCCGTTCAACGACGGGTCCTGGAACCTACCGCCGCACGAATACTGGAACCTGCGGCAGAGCTGACGGCTCGGAAGGACTGGGTGGGTGCTTTGCTCGGTCCTTCCCGCCCCCCGACTGAGGTTGATGTGACTGACATGACGAACGGCGGCTTCCGGGAGCTGGTCGGGGTCGCGCCCAGGCTGCGGGGGCCGGGTCCCGGGTCATGGGATGCGGTCGAGGAGTGGGCGGGCATCGGGCTTCCGGAGGATTTCAAGGAGTTCGTCGGCCTCTATGGCGACGGCCTCGTGGCGGGGCATCTCGCAGTCCCACACCCGGAGGGCGTCGATCCGATGGTCGACTTTATGAGCCGGGGGCGGCGCAAGCTCGTGGCGGTGCTGCCCGACTACGTCGAGGACGTCGGGCGGCTCTCCTTCGATCCCGCGGGGCTGGTCCCCTGGGGCTACTCCAACTGGGACGGCGATGACTGCCTCCTGGTGCCACGTGACGGGGGCGAGTGAGACATCCTCGTCGTGTTTCGGCAGCTGGCCTGCATCAGGCTCTACGAGGGTGGCTTCGCCAGGTTCATCGCCGGGGTGCTCTCGGAGCGGGAGCTTCCCCCGGGATAGCCGGTCTTCGAGCCGGCCTGGGCGCCGATCGAAGGTTCGCCGCTCGGCTGACACCTTGTGCGGGGGCTGCCCTGCGCGGCGCGGGACCGTCGGCCGGGTGGCGGGGACCTTGGACTCTGGGTGGACTGGGAGGGGGCGGGAAGGGTGGTGGTTGCGGCCGGGCTTCCACCCCGTCCGGCCGCATCCTGTTCGAGAACTGCCGGAGGTCGTCATGACAAGGTCCGTCGTCGTCGGTGTCGATGGTTCGCCCGAGAGCCTTGCCGCGCTGGACTGGGCGGCGGAGGAGGCCGCGCGGCGGGGGCTGCCGCTGAAGGTGGTGCTCGCCTGGCCGACGGTGGTGACGCCGCTCGCGGTGCTCGGGACGGTGGATCTGGCGCGCCGGCAGGCGGACGTCACGCTGCGTGATGCCGAGCTGCGGGTGCGGGAGCGCTGGCCGGAGCTGACCGTGCAGGCCGTCCAGGTGCCGACCGACCCGGTGCGGGCGCTGGTCGACGAGGTGAGCGGGGCGCAGGAGCCGGACGGCGCGCCCGCGGAGCTGCTGGTGCTGGGCTCGCGCGGGTTCGGCGCGGTGGCCGGGTTCCTGGTCGGCTCGGTGAGCCAGCGGGTGCTGGCCCGGACGGACTGCCCGGTGGTGCTGGTCCGACGCGGGGAGGACGGGGAGGAAGCCGCCGGGCCGCGCGAGGTGGTGGTCGGCGTCGACCCGTTCGAGGGAGCGGATGCGGTGCTGGCGCACGCCTTCGAGGTGGCCGAGCGGCGCGGGCTGCCGCTGCGCGCCGTGTACTGCTGGACGCTGCCGGCGACCTACCAGTACGCGGGCATCGCGGCCAGCGTCGACGTCACCGGCGAGATGCTGGTGTACGCCAAGGGCGAGCTGACCCGGGTGGTGCAGCCCTGGCGGGAGAAGCACCCGGGGGTGGCCGTGACCGAGGAGGCCGTGAACGCCCGCCCGGCCAAGGTGCTCGCCGACCGTGCGGCGGGCGCGGAGCTGGTGGTGATCGGACGGCGGGTCCGCCGGTCGCCGCTGGGCGCGCACATCGGCGCCGTCGCGCACGCCGTCCTGCACCACGTGCCCTGTCCGGTCGCCGTCGTCCCCTACGAGCGGCCCGAGAAGCAGGACCAGCAGGACCAGCAGGAGCAGGAGGCCGGCGATGCGTGACCAGGTGCTGGTGGGCGTCGACGGCTCGGAGGAGAGCCTGGCCGCCGTCGACGTCGCCGTCCGCGAGGCGCGGCTGCGCGGCACCCGGCTGCGGATCGTGCACGCGTTCATCTGGCCGCTGATGCACGTCCCGCTCGGGCCGGCGCATGACGGTCCGCCCGAGGGCGGGCTGCGGCACCAGGCGGAGGGCATCCTGGCGGACGCCCGGGCCCGCGCCGAGGCGCTGGACCCGCGCCTCGACATCGCCACCGAGCTGGTCACCGGGGAGCCGCTGACCGTGCTGGCCCGCTGGTCGCGGGAGGCCGGGCTGGTGGTGGTCGGCAGCCGGGGGCTCGGCCGGTTCGGCGCGCTGCTGATCGGCTCGGTGGCGGTGCACCTGGCCGCGCACGCCGACTGCCCGGTGCTGATCGTCCGCGGCCGGCCGGACCCGGAGGGGCCGGTGCTGGTGGCGGTGGACGGCAGCGGAGTGGGCGCCGAGGCACTCGGCTTCGCCTTCGCCGAGGCCTCCGCCCGCCGCGCCGCGCTGACCGCCCTGCACGTCGCCCACCCGAGCACCAGCTGGCCCGACCAGGAGGAGCGGGTGCTCGCCGAGGCGCTGGCCGGCTGGCGGGAGAAGTATCCGGACGTCGAGCTGCGCTCCGAGGTCTTCGAGGCGCAGACCCGCCCGGCGCTGATCGAGGCGAGCCGGGAGGCGCAGCTGCTGGTGGTCGGCGCCCGCGGCCGCGGCGGCTTCGCCGGCCTGCTGCTTGGCTCCACCAGCCAGGCGATGATCCAGCACGCGCACTGCCCGGTCGTCGTCGTCCGCCATCCGGAGGAACGCACGGCGGAGGCCTGACGGCGCGGGCCCGGCCCGTCGAACCTCCCCGGGGACCGGTGGCCCCGGGGAGGTTTGGCCCGCGACGCGCCGTGCAGAACAGGAGGCATGCGGGAACGGCGGCACGGGCGGCTGATGGTGATCGTGGTGTGCCTGGGCGCCCTGACGGCGACGCCGACGGTGGTCCTCGCCCTCGGGATCACCCGGCCGTGGACGGTGGCGGCACTGAGCGCCGTGGCCGCCGGTGCGGTGGCGGTGCTGGGGCTGTGGCAGGAGCGGTACCGGCAGACCTTCAAAGCGGCCGACGACGACCGCGCCCGGGTCCTCAACGGCGCCCTGGTCCGCGCCGACGGTTCACTGCTGCGGGTCCGCGAGGTGGCCGACCCGGTCCTGCTCGGCGTCCATCCGGCGCTCGCCCTCCAGCCCGAGGAGGGGGCGATCGACCGGGTCCCCGCCTACGTGCCCCGCGACGCCGACGGGGAACTGCGCGAGTCGCTGGCCCGCGGCGGCTTCGTCCTGCTGGTGGGGGACTCGACGGCCGGCAAGTCCCGGTCGGCGTGGGAGGCGATGCGGGCCACGCTCGGCGACCACCTGCTGCTCGCGCCGAAGGACCGCGAGGCCCTGCCGGCGATCGTGGCAGTGGCCGCCCGGGAGCGCCGCTGCGTCCTGTGGCTGAACGACCTGGAGGGCTACCTGGGTACCGGCGGGTTGAGACGCGAGGACCTCGGGCGGCTCTTCGGCGAGGGCGGTCACCACCGCGTCGTCCTGGCCACCCTGCGCACGGCCGAGGAAGCCCTGCTGGCCGGCGAGGACGACGACCGCGGCGTCCCGAAACAGGCCGCGGAGGTGGTCCGCCAGGCCCACCGTGTCTACCTGCCCCGGTTGTTCAGTGCCGCCGAGACCGACCGGGCCCGGCTCCGCGCCTGGGACCGCCGAATCGAGAGTGCGCTCACCCTGGGCGGCGGGTACGGTCTCGCCGAGTACCTCGCAGCCGGCCCCGAACTGCTGCGGCTCTGGCAGGACGGGTGGAGCCCGAACACCAGCGCCCACGCTCCCGGACACCCCCGGGCCGCGGCGCTGGTGACGGCGGCCGTGGACATCCGGCGCGCGGGGCATTCGGCGTCGATGCCCCGCGCGCTCGTCGAGGCGGCGCACACGTACTACCTGGAGCGGTCCGGCGGCGACCGGCTGCGGCCGGAACCTCCGGACGAGGCGTGGAAGTGGGCGACGCGGCCACGCCGGGCGACCACCGCGCTGCTCCAGCAGTCCGGGGACCGGGTGGGGGTGTTCGACTACCTGCTGGACGTCACCCAGCGCGCCGCCGGTCCGGCCGATCTCGTGCCCGAGCCCGTGGTGAGGCTCATCGTGACCGGCGCAGATCCCGTCGACGCCGAACGGGCCGCCGCCACCGCCTACGCCCAGGGACGGTACGAACTGGCCGTCGTGGGCTGGCGGCGGGCCGCCGCCGCGCCGGGGCCGGAGGCGTTGAACAGCCGCAACAACGCCGCGCGCGCCCTGCGGCGGCTCGGCCGGCTGCCCGAGGCCCTGGCCGAGCACCGGGCGGTGGCCTCCGCCCGCACCGACACGCTCGGACCCACCCACCCGGACACCCTGATCGTCCGCGACAACCTCGCCAACGTGCTGCGCGACCTCGGCCGGGTCGAGGAGGCGGAGGCCGAACACCGGGCGGTCCTGGGGCTGCTGACCGAGGTTCGCGGCCCGGACGACGCGTTCACGCTGTTCAGCAGGGACAACCACGCCGTCGCGCTCCGGGAGATGGGACGGGCGGTCGAGGCGGAGTCCGAGCACCGTGCGGTCCTGGACATCCGCGAGCGGGTCCTGGAGGCCGATCACCCCGACACCCTGCGCACCCGTCACCACCTTGCGCTGGCGCTCCGTTCCCAGGGCCGGTCGGCGGAGGCCGGCGCACTCCTGGCGTCCGTCGTGGCGGCCCGCACGAGGGTGCTCGGCCCCGGCCACCCGGACACCGCCGATGCGGCGGCCGACCTCGCCGCGACCTCCTGAACGGCGCCCGGTGCGGGGGCACATCCCGCGCGCGACGGGCTCACCCCAGCAGCCGGAGCCGGGTGGCGGCCACGCCCACCCGGACGCTCTGGCCCCGGGCCAGCTCCAGCGCGTCGGCCTCGACCCCGTCGCCGAAGGCCACCAGCCGGTCCGACTCCACCGTCAGGACCAGCCGCCGGCCCGCGTCGAGCAGGCCGTACACCCGCGCGGTGCCGGTGGCGGGGGAGGGCCAGGCCTCGCGCACGAACCAGGCGAGCGCCGGGGCGCCCGGCTCCGGCAGGGGGAGCGGGCCGCCGCGCTCCAGCCAGACCGAGCGGCACCAGCCGGTTCCGCCCGTCCCGGTGCCCACCAGCACGCCGGACGAGGCCTGCGGCTCGCCCTCGTCGGCCCCGCCCGGCCGCTCCTCGACCGCCAGCCGGTAGCGGGCCGTCTGGTGGCCGGGCTGGCCGACGTACACCTCGTTGAGCGCGAGCAGCCGCTGGGTGTCGTCGGCCACCGCCTCCACCATGGTCCGCTCCTCGGTGCGCCGCTCGGCGCCCGGGCCGACGGCGGCCGGCAGCAGCCGGGCCAGGTCGGGCGCGCGGTGCCGGACCAGCACGCCCGGGTTGCGTCCGGGCTCCGCGTCCACGCCGATCACCGGCTGCCCGGCCAGGTACTTGGCGACGTTGGCGACCAGCCCGTCCTGGCCGACCACGACCACCACGTCCTGCGGCTCGAACAGGAACCGCGGCAGGTCGGCGCGCTCGACCCGGGTGCGCCGCCAGTCCAGCGGCACCGCGCCGGCCGCCTCGGCGAGCGCCAGCTCCTGACGCCGGTGGCGCAGCTCGATCTCCTCCACCGACCGGTCCCGGCTGCTCAGGAAGTACGCCGCCTGGCCGGGCGTGCCGTGATGGGCGAGCAGTTCCTGGTACTCGGTGCGGCGGTGCACCAGGACCACCCGGGGCGCGAGCGTCACCGCCCGGCCCCCTCGGCGCCCGTCGCACCGAGCCTGGCGAGCAGACCGGTGAGCACGTCCGGGGTGAGCGTGAGGCTGTCGATCCGCGGCAGGTGCTCGGCGAGCCGCATCAGCGCGAGAGCCCGCAGCACGGCCGGGTCGGCCTGCTGGTGGGCGGCCAGCCAGGCGGCCTCGGCGGCGGCCTTGGCCTCGCCCAGGGCGCGGGCCGCGTCGGCCTCGGCACCGGCCAGCCGGGTGCGGCGCTGCGCCTCGGCGTCGGTACGGATCCGGTCGGCGGCGGACTCGTCCTCGGCCTGCAGCCGGCTGTTGGCGCCCTGCTGGGTGATCAGCTGCTCCTCGCGCCGGGCGAGTTCGATCCGGTTGGCGAGCTCGTTCTCCGCGATGCCGCGCTCGTGCTCGACGGCGACGGCGCGCCGTTCGAAGGTGGCCCGGTCGGCCTCCTGCTGGACCAGTTCGCGGGCGGGGGTGCGCAGCGCGCGCTCCACCTCCGGCTCGGGGCGCAGCGCGACCACCCGGACGGCGATCACGGCGAGCCCGGTCTCGGCCAGCCGGGCCTCGGCGGCGAGCCCGGCGGCCATCCGCTCGCGGACGGCGGTGACGCCGTCGGCCAGCGCGGCGGCCAGCGGGGTGCGGGCGAGCAGGCCGAGCGCGTGCTGCTGGGCGGTCTCGGTGAGCAGGGTGGCGAGCTGGTCGAGCGGGGCGGAGCGCCAGGCGCCGGTGTGGGGGTCGATGCCGAAGTCGACGCGGGCGGCGGCGGTGGCGGGGTCGGTGATCCGGTAGGTGAGGGTGCCCTGGACGGTGACGTCCTGGAAGTCGGCGGTGCGGGCGTGGAAGAGCATGGCCAGCTCGCGGTCGTCGACCGGGACCTCGGAGAGCGCGGCGGTGAGCGGGCGGAACCAGAAGGCGAGTCCGGTGCCGTCGTGGGCGAGGCGGCCGCGCCGGACGTGGCGGATGTGGGCGGTGGGCCGGGCGCGCAGGTGGCGCAGCCCGAAGCGCTTGGTGATGTCGGCCATGAGCAGCTCCTTATCGTCGTGATGACGATATTGGCCGCCCGCCATTTTCGTCAAGCTGACGAAAAAGGCCGGGCCGGTTCCGCCGCCGGGGCCGTGGGAGGATCGACCGGTGCTGAGGACGCGAACGACGAGGCTCCCCGCCGCCCTGCTGGCCGCCGCCTGCGCGACCGCCGCGGTCGCCGCCACCGCCACGCTCGGCGCCGCGCCGGCCCGCGCGGCCGACCCGGGCGGCCAGGCGTTCACCATCGGCGACCCGCGGATCACCGAGTCCAGCGGCCTCGCGGCCAGCCGGCAGCACCCCGGCGTCTACTGGACGCACAACGACAGCGACGACGGCCCGTACGTCTACGCCGTCGACTCCCAGGGCCGCACCGTCGCCACCGTCACCCTGCGCGGCATCGAGCCGCGCGACGTCGAGGCGATCTCGCTCGGCCCGGACGGCCGGCTCTACGTCGGCGACATCGGCGACAACCTCGGCGGCAAGTGGCCCGAGGTCTGGATCTACGCCTTCGCCGAGCCCGCCGAACTCCGCGACCAGACCGTGCAGGTGACCCGCTACCGGGTCCGCTACGAGGACGGCCCGCGCGACGCCGAGGCGCTGATGGTCCACCCGGTGACCGGCCGCGCCTACATCGCGAGCAAGAAGCAGGGCGGCGGCGGCCTCTACCAGGGCCCCGAGCAGCTCTCGGCGAGCGGCGTCAACACCTTCCGGCGGATCGCCGACGTCCCGTGGATCACCGACGGCGCCTTCTCGCCGGACGGCACCCGGCTGGTGCTGCGCGGCTACTTCTCGGCCACCCTCTACCGGTGGAAGGACGGCGCGCCGAGCGGTGACGAGCCGCTGTCCACGCCCTTCCAGCGCCAGGGCGAGTCGGTCACCTTCAGTGCCGACGGCCGGGCGCTGCTCTACGGCAGCGAGGGCAAGGACAGCCCGGTCTGGCGCTCCCCGCTGGACGACGACCAGCTCCCGGACACGGTCAAGCCGCTGCCGAGCGCCACGCCCACCCCGACCGCGGCGGCCGCGGACCGCTCGGCGCCGTCGTCCGGGGCGGCCGCGCCGCCGTCGGAGGGCGCCTCGGCGGGCTCCCCGTCCTCCTCGGCCGACGGCGGGTCCTCCGAGGCCGGCACCGGGGACCAGGTGCTCGGGGTGGCGTTCCTGCTCGCGGTGGCGGGCGCGGTGTTCGGACTGCGCCGAAAGAAGCGCGACGGCTGACCCCGGCGCGGCCCGCCCGCGCTGCCCGAACGGGCCGGACGGGGCCGGAAGGGGCCGAACGGTCCGGTCCGCCGGCGATGGTCGGACGTCGGCGAACGACCCCGCCCGCACCGGGCCGGACCCCGGTCCGGTGGTCATGCCACGCCCAACAACGCCGATCTGTCGCCGATTTGTGACAAAGCTTGGCCAACACCGGCCCCACGGGCGGTTTTCGTGGACGTAATGTTCCGACTATGTCACGGAGAAGCCGCCGCACGCCCTCCCCGGAGCCCCTCGACACCTGGGTGCCGCGCCCCCGGCGCCGGGAGACCCCGCTCGGCCTCCTCGGCCACGGCGTGAAGTTCCTCGGCTACAGCACCCTCGCGGGCGTGCTGCTGGCGGGCATCGCGCTGCCGGCCGCCGGCGCGCTCGGGCTCGGCATGAAGGGCACCGTGGAGGAGTTCGACACCATCCCTGACGACCTGAAGGCCCCGCCACTGACCCAGGCCAGCTGGATATTCGACGCCAAGGGCCAGCAGATAGCCAAGGTCTACGAGCGCGACCGCCGGGTGATCACCGCGGAGGAGATGGGCCCGCTGATACGCCAGGCCCAGGTGGACATCGAGGACGCGCGTTTCTACGAGCACGGCGCCGTCGACCTCAAGGGCGTCCTGCGGGCCATCACCAAGAACGCGGAGAGCGGCACCGCCCTGCAGGGCGCCTCCACCCTGACGCAGCAGTACGTGAAGAACGTCAACGTGGAGAAGGCCGGCGACGACCAGGTGGCGGTCCGGGAGGCCCAGCGCAAGACCCTGGGCCGCAAGGTGCAGGAGCTCAAGTACGCCATCAAGCTGGAGGAGGAGCTCACCAAGGAGCAGATCCTCACCAACTACCTGAACATCACCTACTACGGCCAGCAGGCGTACGGGATCCAGGCGGCGGCCCAGCGGTACTTCGGCAAGAACACCAAGGACCTCTCCGTCGCCGAGGCGGCCACCCTCGCCGGCCTGGTGCAGAACCCCTCCCAGTTCGACCCCAAGGCCCACCCCGAGGCCTCGCGCAAGCGCCGTGACGTCGTGATCGACAAGATGGTGGAGAACAAGCACCTCACCGCGGAGCAGGCCAAGGAGGCCAAGTCCGGGCCGATCGTGCTGCACTACCAGGCACCGCAGAACGGCTGCATCACCGCCGACGCGGGCATGGGCTTCTTCTGCGACTACGTCAAGCACGTGATCAAGCAGGACCCGGTCTTCGGCAAGACCGCCGCCGAGCGCAAGAAGCTCTGGGACATGGGCGGCCTGTACATCCACACCACCCTCGACCCGGCGAAGCAGGCGGCCGCGCTCAAGGCGGTGACCTCGAAGGTCAAGGTCACCGACGAGGTGTCGGCGGCGATGACCATGGTGGAGCCGGGCAGCGGCAAGATCCTGGCGATGGCCCAGACCCGCCCGTACGGCATCGACCCGTCGAAGAACCAGACGGTCGTCAACTACAACGTGGACGCGGCGATGGGCGGCGGCAACGGCTTCCAGCCGGGCTCCAACTTCAAGCCGATCGTGGCCGCCGCCGGCCTGGAGGCCGGGCTCACCTCCACCCAGGCCTACGACTCGCCGAACAAGATGGACTGGCCGACGATGAGCACCTGCGACGGCACCTGGAAGAACCTGGACAAGGGCAAGAAGAGCGGCACCATCCCCAACGAGTCCACGAGCGAGGTCGGCCCGTACGAGCTCAAGGAGGCGATGGCGCTCTCGGTCAACACCTACTTCGTGCAGATGGAGCAGGAGATCGGCCTCTGCGCGGTCAAGCAGATGGCCAACAAGCTCGGCGTGCTCACCAAGGCGAGCGGCAAGCCGCTGGAGGAGCTGCCCGCCCTGGGCCTGGGCACCCAGGAGGTGAGCCCGCTGGTCATGGCCAACGTCTACGCGACCTTCGCCAACCGCGGCACCTACTGCACGCCGGTCGCGATCAGTGCCATCAAGACGATCGACGGCAAGGACGTCGCGGTCAGCCCCGCCAAGTGCGAGCGGGTGTTCTCCGAGGGCACCGCCGACATCATCAACACCGTGCTGCTCGGGGTGACCGAGAAGGGCGGCACCGCGCGCGACCTCGGCCTGGACGACGACCGCCAGATCGCCGGCAAGACCGGCACCTCCGACGAGAAGAAGTCCGCCTGGTTCAGCGGCTACACCGCCAACCTCGCCACCTCGGTCTGGCTGGGCGGCCCGGCCGGCGGGGTGAAGATGAAGAACATCCGGATCGGCGGCAAGTGGTTCGACGAGGTCTTCGGCGCCACCGGCCCCGGACCGATCTGGCAGATGGCGATGAACGACGCCGTCCGGGGCATGCCGGAGCAGGAGTTCAAGACCGTCTACATCCCCAATCCGGCGCCCAAGCGCGATCCCTCGGCGAGCCCGGGCAGCAGCTGGCCCGGCGGCTCCGCGACCGACTGGCCGTCCTGGCCCGGACGCCCCCAGCCGACCAGCCGGGCGCCGCGCAACCCCAGCCCCAAGCCCACGCAGCCGACCCAGCAGCCGCAGCCGCAGCAGCCGGACGAGCAGCAGGGCGAGCCCGCGCAGCCCGAGCAGCAGCACCAGGACGGCTGAGCCGCCGCGTCGGCACGACACCGCGCGCCCCGGAACGTCGACGGACGTTCCGGGGCGCGGTCGTGGGCGGAGCCTGGCGTCAGTGCACGCCCTTGGCCGCCCAGAAGTCCTGGCGGGCCAGCACGGTGCTGTCCGTCTGGTCGGTGAAGAAGCCGTCCACGCCGAGCTCGTAGAGGTACTTCGCCCAGCCGATCGAGTCGCCGTAGGCGTTGGGGTCGGTGCCCCGGCGGTAGTCCAGCGGCAGGAAGGAGTTCTCGTTGCGCACCGTGTAGGGGTGCAGCAGCAGGCCCGCCGCGTGCGCGTCCTTGACCAGGGTGGTCGGCGGCAGCAGCTTGCCGGTCGCGTCGACGGGCGCGATCAGGGTGGTGGTCGGGCCGATGCCGTGCGCGAAGGAGGAGATCCAGCGCAGGCCCTCGGGCTTCACCAGGTCGGCGACGGTGCGCTTGTCGCCGGACAGCACGAAGTCGTACGGCTGGCTGGTCGGGCCGCTGAGCAGGAAGATCTTCGGGTTGTCGACCAGCTTGGCGAGGCGCTGCAGGCTGCTCGGCTCGAAGGACTGCAGGATCGCCCGGCCGTTGCGCCCGGCCAGGCCGGTGCGGCGCAGCTCGTCGGCGAGGCGCTCCTCCAGCGGCAGGCCGATCGAGCGGAAGTAGCTGGGGTGCTTGGTCTCGGGGTAGACCCAGACGTCCCGGCCGAGCTCACGGCCGCGCTTGCGGGCGAAGTCGGCCACCTCGCGGAAGGTCGGCACGGCCCAGCGGCCGTCGTAGAGCGTGTTGCGCTGGCGCTGCTGCGGCAGGCGCTCCTTGGCGCGCAGGGTGCGCAGCTCGGCGAGCGTGAAGTCCTCGGTGAACCAGCCGGTCTGGGCGGCGCCGTCGATCGTCCTGGTGGTGCGGCGGTCCGCGAACTCCTTGTGGTCCGCGACGTCCGTGGTCTCCGCGATGTTGTTCTCGTGGCGGACCACCAGGTGGCCGTCCTTGGTGGGGACGAGGTCCGGCTCGATGACGTCCGCGCCCAGCCGCAGCGCCAGGTCGTACGAGCCGAGGGTGTGCTCGGGACGGTAGCCGGGGGCGCCGCGGTGACCGATGATCAGCGGGTGCGGCAGGCGGTCCAGGCCGGTGCCGGTGCGCACCGGCGAGGGGGTACCGGTCGGGCGGGCGGCGCCGCGCTCGTCGGCGGCACCGTACTGCTCGTCGCCCGGCTCGTCGGCGGCGGGGGTGGCGAAGGCCTCGCCGGCGCCGGCCGCGAGGGCCGCGGCGCCGAGCCCGGCCGCACCGGTGACCCGCAGGAAGGACCGGCGGGAGGAGGCGGTGGTGTCGGTGGACTGCGCCGGGGTGCTGCCGTCGGACGGACGGTACGTCATGGATGCTCCTAGCTCGCGCTGATGGCGTCGCGGTGTGAGTGCCGCCCGCAGACTAGGAGCAGTGGTTCCCCGCCGGGTGGCCGTCGGGCGAACTGCGGGAGAAGTTCCCGCACCCACCGTCCGGGCCCCGTACCCGTCGTCCGGGCCCTGCCGGCTCGGGGCCCCGCCGCCTCGGGGAACGTGGGAGGCCGGCCGCGGTCACGCACCGCGGCCGGCCTCCGGTCCGGGGTGGGCGGACCACTGCGTTTGATTCTGGCCCGGGAGGTGGACGCGATCCCATCCCCGGAACCTGGGATGGACGCGGGCCCCGAGTCCTGGGCCCCGAGCCTTCGCGCCGTGCCGCCCGTCCGCTCAGAGGGCGGCGAGCAGTTCCCGGCCCAGCGGCCAGTCGCCCAGCCCGGAGTCGGAGTTGAGGTGCCCGAAGGCGCCGGTCTCGACGTAGCGCGCACCCCAGGCCTCGGCGAACCGCCGGGCCCGCTCCGGGGTGACCCACGGGTCGTCGGTGCTGCACACCACGGTGGCCGGGAACGGCAGCCGGGACAGCGCCACCGGGCGGAAGCCGGACAGCTCGGGCACGTCCGCGTGGTCGACGTCGGCGGGCGCGACCAGCAGCGCGCCGCGCACGGCCGCCGTCCGTCCGGCCGGCGCGGTGGCCGCCCAGCGGGCCACCGTCACACAGCCCAGGCTGTGCGCCACCAGGACCACCGGCCCGTCGGCCGCCGCCTCGGCGACCGCCGCGTCCACCCGACCCACCCAGGCCTCCGGCTCCGGGTGGTCCCAGTCCTCCTGCCGGACCCGGACGAACACCGCCGGGTCGGCCGCCTCCCAGTGGCTCTGCCAGTGGGCCGGGCCGGAGTTCTGGTAGCCGGGCAGGACGAGATAGGTGGTGCGGTCCGACATCGGTGCGGACTCCCTCCGGGGCTGTCGCGGTCATGGGGCAGCACGGAGTCTAGGCGTGTGCCCCGATGGGGGCGCGCGCCGCCGACGGGGGGCGTGCGGGGGCGCGTGCGGGGTGGCGGCTGACCGGTGCGCCCCGTTGCGCGGGTGGGGCGGGTGCGGGAGGTTGGTGCGGTCCCGCACCGGTGCCCGCCGGTCGGGGGCCGTACCACTGCTCCACTGTTCGAGGACCGATCACTTCGGAGGGATGTCGACGATGGCATCGAAGATCCTGCTCGTCACCGGGGACGCCGCGGAGTCGCTGGAGGTGTTCTACCCGTACCAGCGGCTGCGCGAGGAGGGCTACCAGGTCGACATCGCGGCGCCGGCGAAGAAGCGGCTCCAGTTCGTGGTGCACGACTTCGTCGAGGGGTTCGACACCTACACCGAGAAGCCGGGCTACACCTGGCCCGCCGACGTGGCGTTCGCCGAC
Organism: Kitasatospora sp. NPDC057595; assembly: GCF_042800875.1. Lineage (NCBI taxonomy): Bacteria > Bacillati > Actinomycetota > Actinomycetes > Kitasatosporales > Streptomycetaceae > Kitasatospora > Kitasatospora sp. NPDC057595. Next base: position 54,885 of record NZ_JBHVGL010000023.1, read on the forward strand.
GTCGACCCGGCCGACTACGTGGCCCTGGTCATCCCGGGCGGACGTGCCCCGGAGTACCTGCGCAACGACCCCGAGGTGCAGCGGATCGTCCGGCACTTCTTCGAGGGCGAGAAGCCGGTCGCGCAGATCTGCCACGGCCCGCTGGTGTCCGCCGCCGCCGGGGTGCTCGGCGGGCGGACCAGTGCCGCCTACCCGGCCCTGGAGCCGGACGTGAAGGCGGCGGGCGCGACCTACGTGGACGGCGAGGCGGTGGTGGACGGCGTGGTGGTCTCGGCCCGCGCCTGGCCCGACCACCCGGCGTGGCTGCGGGCGTTCATCGAGGTGCTGCGGGTCAAGGCCCCGGTCGCCTGATCGCCTGATCGCCTGTCCGCCCGACGTGGGGGCGCCGGCGGCCCGGCCGTCGGCGCCCCCGAGCGGTTTCGGGGGGTGGCCCATCCTTGAGGGGGAGCGGCCCACCGTTCCCAGGTAAGTCCAGGGTCGGAGCCGGTCTGGACCGTGGGCTGACGACCTGGTCCGCCACCGCCTGGCACCGTGTCAAGTGCCGAGATGCACAGGGGTGTTGAACGCACCCGTCGGCATGGACACGGGAAGGTGGACGGACATGGCGGAACGCAGGGGCGGAACGGATCCGGGCGGTCGCGGGGGCGCGGGGCGTCGCCGCCGCCCGGCCGCGCGCCTGGTGGCGCTCGCGCTCGCCGGCGCGGGCCTGGTCGGGGTGACGGCCCCGGCGGCCGGCGCCCTCGGCGCGGCGGGGCCGGTCGGGGTGGTGACGGTGACCGGCACTCAGGACGGCGCGACGCCGGACACCGGTGCGCGGGGGCCGCGCAAGGGCGTCGACCCGAGGGCCCTGGACGCGGCGGTGCGCGCCATCGTCGACTCCGGCGGCGCCTCGGCCTCGCTCGCCCGGGTCGGCGAGCACGGCCGCACCCTGTGGAAGGGCGCCGCCGGTACCGCCGACTACGCCACCGGCGCCCCGGCCTCGGCCACCGGCCGGTTCCGGATCGGCAGCGTGACCAAGACCTTCGTCTCCACCGTCGTGCTCCAGCTGGTCGCGGAGGGTCGGCTCGGCCTGGACGATCCGGTGGAGAAGCTGCTTCCGGGCGCGGTGCCGAACGGTGCGAACATCACCCTGCGCCAGCTGCTCAACCACACCAGCGGGCTGTTCGACTACACCGAGGACCAGGCCTTCGACCCGGGAGCACCCGGTGCCCTCGAACGGTGGCTGGCGAACGGTCGCTACACCCGCTGGACACCGGAGCAGCTCATCACGCTGGCCAACAACCACCCGGCGTACTTCCCGCCCGGCCAGGGCTACCACTACTCCAACACCGACTACATCCTGGCCGGGCAGATCATCCAGCGGGCCACCGGCCGCACCTGGCAGCAGGAGGTCGAGCGCCGCGTCATCCGTCCGCTGGGCCTGACCGCCACCTCCATGCCCGACCACGAGACGGCCGTCCCCGGCCCGCACGCGCACGGCTACTTCGACCTGCCCGACGGCCGCGTGGACGTCACCGAACTGGACCCGAGCATGGCGGGCGCGTCGGGAGCCGGGATCTCCACCACCGCCGACCTCAACACCTTCATCACCGCCCTGCTCGGCGGACGGCTGCTGCCCCGGCCGCAGCTCGCGGAGATGATGACGGTCACCCCGCAGAGCCAGGGCGGGTACGGCCTGGGCCTGGAGCGGACCACCACCGACTGCGGTGAGCTCTGGGGTCACACCGGCGGCATCCCCGGCTTCAGCACCTTCCTGTACAGCACCGCCGACCTGCGCCGCCAGCTCTCGGTGTCGATGAACGGCAGCGGCCTCTCGACCCCGCTGCCCACCAGGAAGGCCTTCGAGAAGCTGGTCGCCGCCGCGACCTGCGACACCCCGGCCCCACTCGGCCGGGACTGACCCCGGACCGCCGGCCCGCCCCGGAGTACCCCCAGGGCCGGGGGCACTCCGGGACGGGTCTCCGGGGCACCCCCGGGCGGGCCTCGGGGCATCCCCTGCCCGGAGGCCTATCCGAGGGGCGGCCGCCGTGCGAGGGTCGTAGCCGAGTCGCAGCCGGTAAGGACGGTGGGCCGACGACCTTTCGGAAATGTCTGTCAATATGTCAGTTCTGGTGACTGGCGGGGGCATTGGCGGAATCGGGTGGCGATGGGCAGGGGAGGGTTCATGGGTGGGACGGGGCGCTGGGACGGAGCGGACCCGGGGGCGGCGCGGGGGCGGTCCCGAGCGGCAGCGGAACGCCGGCGCGGGACGGCGGTGCGCGTCGTGGCACTCGCGCTTGCGGGTGCGGGTCTGGTGGGTGCGGCGGCCCCGACGGCCGGCGCCCTCGGCACGGCGGCGCCGACCGCGGTGGTGGCGCTGACCGGTCCCCGGGACACGGCGGTGGACGCCGCCGGCCGTGGCCCGCGGACGGGCGTCGACGCCAGGGCCCTGGAGGCCTCGGTGCGCGGCATGCTCGCGGGGGACGGCGTGACCGCCTCGCTCGCCCGGGTCGGCGAGTACGGCCGCACCCTGTGGAAGGGCGCCGCCGGTACCGCCGACATCACCACCGGCGCCCCGGCCTCCCCGGACGGCCGGTTCCGGATCGGCAGCCTGACCAAGAGCTTCGTCTCCACCGTCGTGCTCCAGCTGGTCGCGGAGGGTCGGCTCGGCCTGGACGATCCGGTGGAGAAGCTGCTGCCGGGCGCGGTGCCGAACGGTGCGAACATCACCCTGCGCCAGCTGCTCAACCACACCAGCGGGCTGTTCGACTTCGCCGACGATCCGGCCCTCGGCCCCGGGAAGGACCCCGTCAAGGTCCAGGAGTGGCTGGACACCGGCCGCTGGACCCGCTGGACGCCGCAGCAGCTGATCGCCCTGGCCAACGCCCACCCGCCGTACTTCGCGCCCGGCCAGGAGTTCCACTACTCCAACACCAACTACGTCGTGGTCGGGCAGATCGTCCAGCGGGCCACCGGCCGCAGCTGGCAGCAGGAGGTGGAGCGCCGGATCATCCGTCCGCTGGGCCTGACCGGCACCTCGATGCCCGTCCACGAGACGGCCATCGCCGGTCCGCACGCGCACGGCTACCTCGCGCACCCCGGTGGTCCCACGGACGTCACGCGGCTGGACCCGAGCATGGCGGACGCGGCCGGCGCCGGGATCTCCACCACCGCCGACCTCAACACCTTCATCACGGCCCTGCTCGGGGGGCGCCTGCTGCCCCGGCCGCAGCTCGCGGAGATGACGACGGTCGCCCCGCAGAGCGACGGGAGGTACGGCCTCGGCCTGGAGCGGGCGACCACGCCCTGCGGCGGCACGCTCTGGGGCCACACCGGAAGCATCCACGGCTACCTCACCGCCGTCTTCTCCACCGCCGACCTCCGCCGGCAGTTCGCGGTCGCGATCAACGCCGACGGCGAGCAGCTGCCCCGGGCCACCGGGGAGGCCTACGGGAAGCTGGTCGACGCGGCGACCTGCACCGGCTGACCGGGGCGACCCGGCTCCCGGACCGGCCGGGCGGGGATGCCATCATGGCCCGCACCTGATGGGCCGTCGTCACGAGGAGGACGAGAGATGGCAGAGCAGCTGATCGCCGAAGTCGGGGGCCGGGTGCCCGCCGTCGACCCGGGCGCCTTCGTCGCACCGAACGCGGTCGTGGTGGGCAGCGTGACGGTCGGCGCGGGGGCGAGCGTCTGGTACGGCGCGGTGCTGCGCGGGGACGCCGAGGCGATCACGGTCGGCGCGGGCAGCAACGTCCAGGACAACTGCACCCTGCACGCCGACCTGGGCTTCCCGCTGGTGATGGGGGAGCGGGTCTCGGTCGGCCACAACGCCGTGCTGCACGGCTGCGTGATCGAGGACGACGTGCTGGTCGGGATGAACGCCACCGTGCTCAACGGCGCCCGGATCGGCGCGGGCTCGCTGGTCGCGGCCGGCGCCGTGGTGCCGCAGGGCATGGAGGTCCCGCCCGGCTCGCTGGTCGCCGGGGTGCCGGCCAAGGTCCGCCGCGAGCTGACCGAGGAGGAGCGGGCCGGCATCAAGTTCAACGCGGAGGGCTACCTGCTGCTCGCCGACGGCCATCGTGGGCTGCGCCCGCTGCCGCCGGCCGCCTCCGCCTGAGCCAGTGCCTCAGCGGCCCGCGCCGACCCGCTTCTCCGCGGCCGGCGCGGGCCCGGGCACCCGGGCCGCGGCACCGCCCGCGCCGCCCGCGCCGCTCCCACGTCCGGCGGCGACCACGACCGTCGGCGTCCGCCCGCGCCGCCGCCGGTCGGCGGCCCAGGCGGTCACCGCGATCACCGCGCCCGAGGCCGCCAGGCCCGAGCCGACCAGCGGCGGCGAGGTCCAGCCCAGCCCCGCGTCCAGCGCCAGCCCGCCGAAGAACGCGCCCTGGGCGTTCGCCAGGTTGAACGCGCCCTGCACGGTCGCCGAGGCCAGCGTCGGAGCGCCGTGCGCCTCGCGCATCACCAGCGTCTGCACCGCCGGTACGATCGCGAACCCGAACAGCCCGACCAGCACCACCGTCACCGCCGCCGACCACTCGGTGCGGGCGGTCACCGCGAACAGCGCCAGCACGGCGGCGAGCAGCAGGAACGCGGCGCACACGGTCGGTCGCAGCGCGCGGTCGGCCGCGTACCCGCCGAGCAGGTTGCCGATCGTCATCCCCACCCCGAACAGCGCCAGCACCAGGGTCACCGAGCCGGTCGCGTACCCGGAGACCTCGGTGAGCAGCGGGGTGATGTAGGAGTAGCAGGCGAAGAAGCCGCCGCAGCCGAAGACCACGGTGGCCAGCGCCAGCCAGAGCTGCCCGCTGCGGAACGCGCCCAGCTCGTGCCGCAGGCCCGCCTGCGCGGGGGAGGGCAGCTCCGGGACGAGCCGGGCGATCGCCACCGCCCCGGCCGCGCCGATCGCGACCACCACCAGCATGGTCGCCCGCCACCCCAGGTGCTGGCCGAGCAGCGTCGCGGCGGGCACCCCGACCACGTTGGCGAGGGTCAGCCCGGAGAACATCACCGCGACCGCCCGGGCCCGCCGGTCCGGGGCCACCAGCTCGGCCGCCGCCACCGCCCCGGCGCCGAAGAACGCCCCGTGCGGCAGCCCGCTGACCAGCCGGGCGGCGGCCAGCGTCCAGAAGTCGGGGGCGAGCGCGCAGAGCAGGTTCCCGAAGGCGAAGAAGGCGGCCAGCGCGACCAGCACCGCCTTGCGCGGCCGTCCGGCGGCGAGCGCGGTGAGCAGCGGCGCCCCGATCACCACGCCGAGCGCGTACGCCGAGATCAGCCAGCCGGCCTGCGGGATCGAGACGTCCAGGCCGTCCGCGACCTGGGGGAGCAGCCCCATGGCGGCGAACTCGGTGGTTCCGATGGCGAACGCGGTGACGGCCAGGGCGACCAGCGCGAGAGGCAAGGGGGTACTCCGGGAGGGAAACGGGAGGAGTCGGGATTGTCCGGCCGAAATCCTAATCCGGATTCCTGTGCGACCGGATGACGTGCCCGTGTGGGGCGGTGGACGGTCCGGTGACGGACGGGGGTCGCCTCCCGGACGTCCGCGCGGGAGACTGGGGTCATGTGCCGCAGTATCAAGACGCTGAGACCACCCGTGACGCCCGACGCCACGGCGGAGGACTACCGCGCGGCCGCGCTCCAGTACGTGCGGAAGGTGTCCGGTTTCCGGGCGCCGGCCGCGCACAACCGCGAGGCCTTCGACCGGGCCGTGGACGCCGTCACGGAGGCCACCGCCCAGCTGCTCGCGGAGCTGGAGGTCCGCGGCGCCTCCGCCCGTCCGGCCAGGGCCGCCGCCTAGCGGCCGGGTCGAACAGGCACCAGGAGGTCGGTGATGAGTCCCGTCACCCGTTACGCACTCACCTTCCCGGGCACCCCCGGCACCCAGGCCCCGCAGGACGTCGTCGTGGTCGCCCGCACCAGCGCCACCGGGCCCGGCGGTCACCCGGTGTACGAGGACCCCAGCGGCATCGTGCGGGCCGAGATCAGCGACGCGGGGGAGGTCCGGATGCTCGCCACCGGCGGCCACCAGACACCGCACTGTCCGGTGCACGCCCAGGCGCTGCCCTGACGCCCGCCGCGGCTGCGCCCCGGTCCCGCCCCGGTCCCGCCCCGGTCCCGCCCCGGTCCCGCCCCGGTCCCGCCACGGTGTCCCGCCCCGGTGACACCGCCGTTCCCGTGGGGCAGACTCCGGACATGACCACAGCACGCTGGCAGGGCACCGTCGTCGCCGAGAGCGAGGACACCGTCGTCGTCGAGGGCAACCACTACTTTCCGGCCGACTCCGTGCGCACCGAGTACCTGCGCCCGTCGGACACCACCACCGTCTGCGGCTGGAAGGGCACCGCCGAGTACTACTCGCTGCACGTCGACGGCGCGACCAACCCGGACGCGGCCTGGTACTACGCCGACCCCGATCCGGCGGCCGAGCACATCCGCGGCCGGGTGGCGTTCTGGCGGGGCGTGGAGATCACCGAGTGAACCGGCCCGGTTCCGACCGGGGACCCGGCGCCGGCTGACGGCCCGGGCCGTCAGCACGCGGCCGTCGGAACGCGGCCGTCGTCGTCCTGTCGCAGGACCGGGACACCCCCGGGGCGTATCGCCGCACCCCGCCGGGTACCGCCACACCATGGCAATCTTCAGGAAGCCGGGACGGCCCGCACAGCCCGAGCCCACCCCCGACCGCGTCGCCGACGAGCTGGCGGGCCTGGTCGAGGAACTCGAACGCCCCGCACCCGGCGAGCCCGCCGAGGGCGGCCCCGGCGGGCTCGCCGAGTACCGGGCGGTCGTCGAGCGCGGCCGACGGCGCGGCGCCCGGCTGGTCTCCGCCATCGCCCGCCGGCTCGGCACCGGGAGCCGGGCCGCCGCCAAGGGCGCCGCGTACGGCGGCCGCGCCCTCACCGAGCAGCTGCTCCAGACCGCCCCGCGCATCCCGGTCCGCACCCTCGCCACGCTGCGCGCCCAGCACCCCGGCGCCACCGACCCCGAGAAGCTCGCCGACCTGCTGATCACCGGAGCGAGCCGGGCCTCCAGTGCGCTCGGCGCCGGTGTGGGCGCCGCCGCGATGCTCCCGGTGCCGCCCGCGATGCCGGTGGAGATCGCCGCCGAGACCATCGCCGTCGCGGCCGTCGAGATCAAGCTGATCGCCGAACTGCACGAGGTCTACGGCTCTCCCGTCCAGGGGACCGCCACCCAGCGGGCCGGCGCCTACGTCGGCGCCTGGGCCAACCGGCGCGGCATCGATTCCACGCTGCTCGCCAAACCGGCCGGTCTGACCGCGATGGCGCTCGGCAGCGAGGTGCGCCAGCAGGTGCGCCGCCGGCTCACCCGCAGCTCGCTGCGCCGCCTGCCGTCGCTGACCCCGCTGCTGGTCGGCGCGGGCATCGGCGCCACGGTCAACCTGCGCGACACCCGCAAGGTGGCCCGCGAGGTCCGCAAGGACCTGCGCGGGCGCCCGCCGGCCGACCCGGGGTACTGGGTGGCCGCGGCCCCCGCCCCGAAGCCGCAACGCGGCGACTGACCGGGGCACCCGCGGCGGCCCGGCACCGCCCGGGGACACCGTGCGGAGCCGGGCCGGGCGGTGTCGGACGGTGCCGGGCGGTGTCGGGCGGTGTCGGGCCGGGTGGTGCCGGGAAGGGCCGGGTCAGCCGGCCGGTGTCCGCGGGGCCGCCGCGCCGCGCCCCGCCTTGACGGCGTTCACCATCGCCTGGTGGACGGCCCGCGCCGTGTTCTCGTCGGCCGCCGGCACCGGACTGCCCGCCACCGAGTACCAGTCCAGCGCGCCGGTGTACTGCACGGTGAGCTGCGCCTCGCCGTCCACCCAGGTGGTGTGCACGGTGAGGTCGCCCGAGATCGGGCCGACCTCGACGGTGGTGACCCCGCCGGGCCCGCTGATGATCGACTGGGTGGTCCAGGTGGCCCACGAGGACCGGGGATCCAGCGGAGGCGCCGCCCGCCCCGCCGTCCCGCCCGTCCCGCCCGCCGGGCCCTGTCCCGCCGTGCCCTGCTGCTGTTCGGTCATGCGCCCATCCTCCCTCGCCGGTCCGCCGCCGCTCGGGCAGCGACACCGGCGGTCGCGAAGGCCGCCCGGGACTCGGGCGGCCTTGTGGCAACTGGTGTGTCGAAGCGGTCGGAGCGGGTCAGGAGCCCGCCCTCGGCTCCTCCTGGGGCTCGCCCTCCGCCTGCGAGGTGTCCTGTGCGTGCTGGTTCTGCATCGAGGTGATGCCCTCCTCGGGGTCGGCCGCGCGGACGTCCTCGTCCCGGTCCGTGCTCACCTCGGAGCGTGCGCTCATGTCGGTCATCGCGGGCTCCGTCTCCTCGGCCGGCCGGGGCGACCGGACCCGCCTCGGCACACCGTGGTGCCGGGCGGCCGCCGGGCCGGTTCGCTGTTTCGCACCTCCAGCCTGCCTCCGCACCCCGGCGAGGGCCAACCGGGCGGGTGCCGACCCCCGCCCGGCTGAGACCCGGTTCAGGCGCCACCCGGTGTCACCAGGTGACCGGCAGCGACCTCAGCCCGTAGATCAGCGCCTCCGCGCGGAACTCCAGCGCCTCCTCCGGCACCGCCAGGCGCAGCCCCGGCAGCCGCCGGAACAGCGTGGCCAGCGCGATCTGCAGCTCCGCCCGGGCCAGCGGCTGCCCCAGGCACTGGTGCACCCCGAAGCCGAAGGCGAGGTGCCGGCGCGACTCTCGGCCGAGGTCGACCTCGTCGACGCCCAGCCGGCCCTCGGTGCCGAACAGGGCGTCGTCCCGGTTGGCCGTCGACAGCATCGCCATCACCCCGTCCCCGGCACGGATCAGGGTGCCGCCCAGCTCGACGTCCTCCAGCGCCAGCCGCGGCACCCCGGTGTGCACGATGGTGAGCAGCCGCAGCAGCTCCTCGACCGCGCCGGGCACCGCCGCCGGGTCGGCGAGCCGGGCGGCCTGCTCGGGGCGGCGCAGCAGCAGCGCGGTGGAGAGCGCGATCATGTTGGCGGTGGTCTCGTGCCCGGCGACCAGCAGCAGCACCCCCGTCGACGCGACCTCCCGCAGGGTGAGGTCGTCGCGCGCCGCCAGCCGGCTCACGATGTCCTCGCCGGGCTCGGAGCGCTTCCGCTCGGCGAGCCGGGTCAGGTAGTCCAGCAGATTGCCCTGCGCCCGGGCGATGTCCCGGTCGTCGGCGTCGGTGGCGAGCAGCAGCCGGCTGTTCTCCTGGAACGCCTCCCGGTCCTCGTACGGGACGCCGAGCAGCAGACAGATCACCAGCGAGGGCACCGGCAGCGCGAACTCGGAGACCAGGTCGGCCGGGCCGCCCCCGGCCGTCATCCGGTCGAGCGCCTCGTCCACGATCTGCTGGACGTCGGGGCGCATCTCCTCCACCCGCTTGACCAGGAAGTCGCCGGTGACCATGCGGCGCAGCCGGGCGTGCTCGGGGTCGTCGAGGCGCAGGAAGGACGGGTTGGCGGCGACCAGCGCGCGCCGCCCCTCGCTCAGGAACGGGAACGCGGGCCGCCGGGCGTCGGAGCTGAACCGGTGGTCCGAGAGCACCGTGCGGACCTCCTGGTAGCCCGTCACCAGCCAGCAGGGGCTGCCGTCGGGGAGTTCCGCGCGGCTGACCGGGCCGGTGCTCGCGGCCTCGGTGTACGCGGGCGGCGGCGCGAACGGGCAGGCCGTGTCGCGCCGGGCGGGGATCGGGGTGACGGGGACGGTGGACATGCTCAAGGTGGTCTCCTCGCGTGACGGGTGAGAGCCGTGGCAGGCGGTGGGAGACGGCGGGAGGGCGGCGGGGCCCGGGCGGTGGTCGTCAGTCGGTGGTGCCGGGCCCGTCGGTGCGGGTGTCGGTCTCGGTGCGGGTGTCGGTCTCGGTGACGCTGATCGCACCGCCGGGGCAGAGGTCGGCGGCGAGGCGCACGTCGGCGAGGAGCGCGGCGGGCACGGCGGCCAGGCGGAGGTTCACCAGGCCGTCCCGCTCGTCCTGTTCGAAGACCTCGGGCGCCGTCATGACGCACTGGCCGGAGCTGCAGCAGCGGTCCCGGTCGACGTTCACCTGCATGTCGGACACCTCTCCGTGGTGTGGCACCGGGCGCGCCCGGGCCGGGTCGCCCTCCGCTGTCACGGCCAAGCTAACCCCGGCTCCCGTCGCACACGAAGAGTGGACGGCCACTTCGCGGAGAATGGCCGATATGCCTCCGGTCGTGAACTGGTTTGCCAAAAACGGAGTTTGATCTGCCATCAGTTGGTTGTTCCGGGTAAGTGCCGATGGGTCCGGGCGGCGCTCAGCCGAGGCCCTCCGCGGCGGCGATCTCCCGGACGGTGGCGACGGTGTCGGCCTCCGCCGCGCTCTTGTCGCCCCGGTAGCGCACCACCCGGGCGAACCGCAGCGCCAGCCCCGCCGGGTAGCGCGGGCTGCGCTGGACGCCGTCGAAGGCGATCTCGACGACCAGCTCGGGCCGTACCCGGACGGTCCAGGCGTCCCGCTCGACCTCGCGGGCCAGCAGCTCCCCGGTCTGCCAGGCGAGCGTCTCGTCGGTGAGCCCTTTGAAGGTCTTGCCGAGCATCACCCACGGGCCCAGCCCCGGCTCGCCGCCCGCCCGCGCGCCCAGGTGCAGATTGCTGAGGAAGCCCCGGCGCCGTCCGCTGCCCCACTCGGCGGCCAGGACCACCAGGTCCAGGGTGTGCCGCGGTTTGACCTTGACCCAGCCGGCGCCGCGCCGCCCGGCCCGGTAGCCGGCCGCCGGGTCCTTCACCAGCACCCCTTCGTGGCCGTGCGCGAGGGCCTGCTCGAAGAAGGCGAGCGCCCCGGCGGGGTCCCCGGTCTCGGTGTGCGCCACCCGCAGCCCGGCCGGGACCGCCCCGGCGAGCGCGGCCCAGCGCTCCCGCCCCGGGTGGTCCACCAGGTCCTCGCCGTCCCGGTGCAGCAGGTCGAAGAAGTACGCGCCGAGCGGGACCTCGGCGCGCAGCCGCTCCGGGTCCCGGCGGGCCGCGGTGCGGGCGGCGGTCTCCTGGAAGGGCCGCGGCCGGCCGTCCGGTCCGAGTGCGAGGGCCTCGCCGTCCAGCACCGCCGCGCGCACCGGCAGCGCCAGCGCGGCCTCCACCACTTCGGGCACCCTGGCGGTGATGTCGTCCAGCGACCGGGTGAAGACGCCGACGTTCCGCCCGTCCCGGTGCACCTGCACCCGGATGCCGTCCAGCTTCCACTCCAGTGCCACCGGCCCGGCGAACCGCTCCAGCGCCGCACCGACGTCCGGCGCCGAGGCTGCCAGCATCGGCCGCACCGGCCGGCCGACCTCCAGGCGGAACGCGTCCAGCGCCGGCCGCCCGCCGGTCAGCGCGGCCTCGGCGACCGCCCGGGCCGAGCCGCGGAACATCAGCGCCCGGCGCACCGCCGCCGCCGGGACCCCGGCGGCCTGCGCGAGGGCGTCCGCGACCACCGCGTCCAGCGCCCCCTGGCGCAGATCGCCGAGCAGGACGGCGCGCAGGAACGCCTGCTCCGCGTCGGTGGCCCGCTCGAACAGCCCGGTCAGCAGACGGTGCCGCTCCGCGCGGGCGCCCGCGCCGTGCACGGCGGCGATCGCCTCCAGCGCCCGTTCCGTCTCCCGCACGCCCAGCCCGGGTTCGGCGGCGGGTGGCGGGAGGTCGCGCAGGGCGGCGGGGCCGAGGCCGGTGCGCAGCCGCTGCGACTCGCCGGACAGCAGCGCGACCGCCGACGGTGCCTCGTCCGGGCCGAGCGCGCGCAGGCAGTCGGCGAGCAGCCCGGTCTTGGCCCGGCGGCCGGGCTCGGCCGCCACGGCGCGGGAGGTCAGGGCCAGGCGGCGGAGCAGCATCGCGGGCCTCCTCGGGAGGGCGGGGTCCCGGGGCGGGGGCATCGCGGGCCGGGGGTCCAGGATCGGCGATCCGGACCGCCGACGCGCGGCGGGCGGCGGGAGGCAGGGGCGGCCGCGGCCGCCCACCGTCGGGTCGGCCGCGGCCGGTCCAGCCGACGGATTGGCGTGGCGGTGCGGCGCACTTGGCCACGCTGTCGATCGGTGCCCGAGCGGACGGGCCGTCATGCTGGCGCGCATCCCAGCCCACCCGCCACCCACCCACCCAGGGGAGCCCCGCATGACCTCGGACACCACCGCCACCGAGCCGGACGTCACTGACCCGGCTGCTGCCACCCACTGGAGCGTCGACGCGCCGGCCGACGCCGACTTCGCCGCCTGGCGCGAGCTGTTCCGCGGCTACTGCGCCTTCTACGGGGTGCCGATCCCCGACGAGAAGGCCGAGTTGGTCTGGTCGTGGCTCACCGACCCGGCCCACGAGCTGGACGGCCTGCTGGTCCGCGACGCCGACGGCACCCCGGTCGGTCTCGCCCACTACCGGCCCTTCGTGCGTCCGCTGCACGGCGCGGTCGCCGGCTTCCTCGACGACCTGTTCGTCGCCCCCGGGGCGCGGGGCGGCGGGGCGGTCGACCTGCTGCTCGCCCGGCTGCGCGAGATCGCCGCCGAGCGCGGCTGGAACGCCGTCCGCTGGATCACCTCGGAGGACAACTACCGCGCCCGCAGCAAGTACGACCAGGTCGCCACGCGCACCCGGTTCGTCACCTACGACATGCCCCCGGCCGACGCCTGACGGCGCTGCGCCGCTGCGTCACCCCGTCCCGCGCCGTCCTGCTGTTCCGCCGTCCTGTTCGGAAATCAGTTCGCACTTTTCCGTTATTCGGTGATCCGCAGGCGGTCTCCCCTGTGTCGGCACCCGTCCGGCGGACCCTCCCGCCGGACCCGACGGACCCGAACACAGGAAGCGTGCGCAGGTGAACAGCGAAGACCGGACCACCATCCTCCCCGCGACCGGGCGTCCCGGCCCCGGCGGGCGTTCCGCGCGGCGCGCGGCGGAACGGCGAAGCGGCCACGGCCGACGGCGCCGCCGCGGCGGGGTCGGACCGGTGGTGGCCGTGGTCGCGACCGTGGCCGGGACGGGCGTGATCGCCGCACTGACCGGAGCCGGGTACGCGGTGTACCGGGGCGAGGAGGGGACCGACACCGCCGTCCGGGCCGTTGCCCACGAGCCCCTGGTCGCCGCGGAGGCCGGCGACCGGAACGGCATCCAGGTACCCGGGGCGGGCGCCGCCGCCCCGGAGGCGGCCCCGGTCGCGACCGACCAGGCCCCGACGGCCGGGACCTCACCCACGAGCCCCGTGACGTCTGCCGCCCCGGCGGCCACCACCCCGGGCCGAGCCGCTTCCGGCGGGCCCGGTACCGCCTCCGCCGCGCCGCACACCCCGGCCGCGAGCACGGCACCCGCCGGCGCCGCGCCCGCCACCGGCGGGGCCACCGACCCGCAGCGGCCGAGCGCTCCGGCGTCGGCCCCCGCCACCGCCGACGCCCCTGCCACCCCGACCGCGACCGCGGCCGTCGGTGCCAAGCCCTCCGCGACCGCCCCGCGTCCGAGCGCCACCACCAAGCCCGGCGGCTCGTCCAACGGCTCCTTCGCCCAGCAGGTGGTGGACCTGGTCAACGTCCAGCGCTCGCAGGCCGGCTGCGGACCGCTCACCGTCGACGCCCGGCTGACCGCCGCCGCCCAGGTGCACAGCGACGACATGGCCGACCGGAACTTCTTCGACCACGCCAGCCCCGAGGGCTACCACGCCGACCACCGCATCGAGGCGGCCGGCTACCGCTGGAGCACCTGGGGCGAGAACATCGCGCGCGGCCAGAAGGATCCGGCGGCGGTGATGGAGTCCTGGATGAACAGCCCGGGTCACCGCGCCAACATCCTCAACTGCTCCTTCAAGCAGATAGGCGTCGGCGTCCGGACCGGCTCGGGCGGCCCGTGGTGGACGCAGGTCTTCGCCGCGCCGTCCTGACCGCCCGTCCGGGCCCGTCTCCTCGCCGCCCGTCCGGGCTCGTCCTCCCGCCGCCGTCCGGGGCCGCCGGACGGCGGCGGGCCTCCGATTTTCCGTATCAGCGTGAATTGTTGTTATCTGAGCACTCCCCAGAAGTCTCCGAGGAGGCAGCGGCGGACGGACGACAGCAAGACGGAGTGCGGACCCATGAACGTAGACGTGCAGAGCAGGACCGGGACGACCCTGGTGCTCGCGGCCCAGGCGGGCGACCCGCAGGCGCGCGAGGCGCTGGTCGCCGCCTGGTTCCCGCTGGTCTACAACGTCGCCGGCCGGGCGCTGAACGGCCACGCCGACGTGGACGACGTCGCCCAGGAGACCATGATCCGGGCCCTGGACGGCCTGGCGGGCCTGCGCGACCCGGAGGCGTTCCGGTCCTGGCTGGTCGCGATCACCATGAACCAGGTCCGCAGTCGCTCGACCGGTCAGCAGCAGGCCGCCGTCGGCGGCCTGGACGAGAGCTGGGAGCTGGCCGACCCGCGAGCGGACTTCACCGACCTGACCATCCTCCGGCTCGGCCTCTCCGGCCAGCGCCGGGAGGTCGCCGAGGCCACCCGCTGGCTGGACCCGGACGACCGGGAACTGCTCGCCCTCTGGTGGCTGGAGGCGGGCGGTGAGCTCACCCGGGCCGAACTCGCCGAGGCGCTCGACCTGACGCCGCAGCACGCCGCCGTGCGCGTCCAGCGGATGAAGAAGCAGCTGGAGGCCGGCCGGGTGGTGGTCCGCGCGCTGTCCGCCTACCCGCGCTGCCCGGAACTCGCCGAGCTGACGGCGGGCTGGGACGGCACGCCGAACTCGGTCTGGCGCAAGCGAACAGCCCGGCACATCCGCGACTGCGCCGCCTGCGACGGGCTGGGGCGCGATCTCGTCCCGGCGGAGGGGCTGCTGGCCGGGCTGGCGCTGGTCCCGGTGCCGCTGGGCGGCCCGCACGGGCTGGTCTTCCAGGCGACGGGCGCGGCGGGTGCCACGGGCGGGACTGGCGCGACGGGCGCGGCGGGCGGCGGGACCTCGGGCCCCGCCGACGCGGCGGGTACGGGGGGTACCGCGGGGGGCACGCCGCCCGGCGCACCGCCCGCCGACCCGGCCGGAGGAACCGGCGGCTGGGCCGGGTACGCCCGACGGAAGACCGTGCTGGCGGGCGGGACGGCGGCCGTGCTCGCGGCGGCGACGCTCGCGATGGTCTGGCCCCAGTACTCCGGTCCGGGCGACCCCGCCCCGGAGACGACCACCCCGGCCGCCGCCCTGGACGCCCCGGACCGGACCGCGTCAACCCCGTCGGCCCCGGCGCCGCCGCCCCCGGCACCCGCCGCGCCGAGCCCGAGTACGCCCCCGTCGGCCACTGCCGTACCCGCCCCGGCGGATCCACCGCCGGCGCCGACCGGTCCGGCGCTCACGCCCACCGCGAGCGCGAGCAGTGCCCGGCCGAGCACGGCCCCGGCCGTGCCGGCCAATCCGGAGCGCCAGCTGGTCGACCTGGTCAACGCCGAGCGGGCCCGGCGCGGCTGCGCCCCGCTGCGGATCGACCCGAAGCTGCGCGCCGCCGCCCAGAAGCACTCCGAGGACATGGCCGCCCGCAACTTCTTCGACCACGTCGCCCCCGACGGCAGCCGGACGGACACCCGGCTGACCGCGGCCGGCTACCGCTGGTCGCAGTGGGGCGAGAACCTCGACCGGGGACCGAGCACCCCGGCCGTGGTCTTCTCCCGCTGGATGGACGGCGGCATCCACCAGTCGAACATGCTGGACTGCGCGTTCAAGGACGTCGGCATCGGCGTGGCCACCGGCCCCGGCGGCCCCTACTGGACCCAGGACCTCGGCACCCCGCTCGGCTGAGCGTCGTACCGGGGCACGCCCGTCCGGTCAGACCGGCAGGCCGACCAGCCCCGGCGCCTCGCCCGTGACGTGGCCGGTGGTCTGGCCGACCACCCCGGTGGCGTCCCCGACCTGCCCCGGCAGGGCGTCCGGCACCGAGGCGAGCGGCCCGCTCTGCAGCGGTCCGGTCAGGTCGCCCTGGCCGACGAGGCCGGCGGCGTGGGCGCTGGGGGCGGTCAGGGAGGCCACGACGCCTACGGCGAGCGAGGCGACGGCGAGCATGCTGCGCTTCTTCATGCCCCCTCCAACGACGCTCCGCCACCCGGGTCACGGCCCGGCCGTGGACCAGGGGCGCGCCGGGGTCGGCGGCGCGCCCCCACGGTCACCGCTCGCGGACGCTCACTTCGTCCGGCCGGACGGCGTGAGCGGGGTGGCCGGGGTGGCCGGGGTGAGCGGGCCGTCCGAAGCCTGCCCGGCCGGACGGATCGAGGCGGCCATCCTGTCCAGCGTCGTGAGCGTCTCCTTCGACGGACGGCGCAGACAGCCCGTCAGCTGGACGACCTCGGGCCGCCCGCCCAGGACGAGCCTCCGGAACCCGAGCACCTGTTGGGTGCCGCCCATCGCCATGCACTCCTTGTCGTTCGACGCGGAGTGCAGCAGTTCCTCGCCCTCGTACTTGCCGACGGCGCCCGGATCGCGCACCAGTCGGAGTGCGAGCACCACGCCGTCGTTGGACAGTCCCCCCGAGGAGAAGCACACCGACTCCTGCAGGCCGCCGCGGATGGGGCAGCCGGACTCGTCGGACAGTTGTTGGGAGGCGAGGTAGCCGACGGGCGCCGGATGGTCGGGGGCGGGCAGCACCGTGAGGTCGTACCAGCCCTCCGGAACGTCGACGGCGATGTCGTCCAGCACGCCGAAGCGGACCGTCCTCTGGTCGGCGGCCCCGGACCCGCTGTCCGGCGAGGCGCTCGGGGATGCGCCGGAGGGCGGGGCTGAAACGGCCGGGCCGAGCGCGGTGGCCGGCGGGCCGGGCGCCAGCGCGGGGGCCGCGGCCAGCACGGCGACGGTCAGCCCGACGGCCAGTCCGCCCGCGAGGGCGGCGCGGCGACGGCGACGGCGGGTCCGGAGCACCCGGGCCAGCACGCGCTCCAACCGGTCCTCGGGGGAGGGCAGCTGGGGGGCGGCCAGCTGGAGCAGGACCCGCAGCTCGTCCGCCACCTCGCGGTCCTCCGCCGTCTCCCGGTCCCCGGCGCCCGCAGCGGTGAACTCAGGATCCGTCACGACGACCCCCGTCCACGAGCAGCTCCCGGGCGGGCAATCGACCGCGCAGCGCCTGCAGGGCGCGGTGCGTCTGGCTCTTGACGGTGCCCGTGGTGCAGCCCAGCGCCTCGGCGGTGTCCTCCACGCTGAGGTCCTCGAAGAAGCGCAGCACCACCACCGCCCGCTGCCGGGGCGGCAGCGCCCGGACGGCGGCCGCCACCACCTGGCCCATCACCACGTCGTCGAACGGGTCCGCGGCCGACGGCGGCTCGGGCAGCTGCTCGTGCGGCAGCTCCCCGTGCCAGCGGCGGCGCCACCACGAGACGTGCGAGTTCACCAGCACCCGGCGCACGTACGCCTCGGGCCGGTCGATGGAGATCTGCTCCCAGCGCGGCCACACCTTGGCGAGCGCCGTCTGCAACAGGTCCTCGGCCAGGTGCGGGTCGCCGGTCAGCAACCAGGCCATCCGGAGCAGCCGGGGGCTGCGGGCGGCGACGAACTCCTCGAAGTCCGGTGTCGCGTTCCTCATCCCGCTGCCCCCGCCATGCCGTTCCCGCCACCGTTTCCGTCACCCGCACCGCCACGTCGGCGGCGGTCCTGCCGGTCGGCCGTGGCCGCCGGGTCCTCGCTGTCGTTCTCACGGCTGCTGAACGCGTTGGGGTCCGCTCCGGGTTGCCCCGCTCGGCGGTCCGGTTTTCCGGCCTCCTGTGCCGGAGGGTCCGGCCGGGGCTCCGCGGGGGTGCCGGGGCGGCGGGGCAGAGCGTCGTGGGGGCAGGGCGTCGCGCGGCAGGGCGGGGGCGGCCGGACGCGGACGCTGGACGGCCCGCGAGCCGGCCGGGACTCGGCCGGGCGGCGGGCGGGCCGTGGCCACCACGATCCGCCCCCCACCACGGCCCGCCAAGGGCGCGCGAAGGGCGCCCGGGGGCACCGGCAGGGCGCGCCCGACCGGGCGGTCCGCCCGCCCCACGCCGGCCGCCCCACGCCGCCCGCCGCCACGCCACGTCGCCGCCTCCCGACCGTTCAGAGCGTCCCCGACCCGTGCGGCACACCTCCCGCCTCCCGGGCGACGCCGGGATCCACCTGGTCCACCGTCCAGTCGGGGTGACCGGGCATCGGCGGAGTCCGCTCGCCGTAGAGCCACGGGTGGAGGAAGGCGCTCAGCGGCTGCCCGGACACCTCGTCGGCCGTGCGCAGGAAGTCGGCGGTGGTGGCGGTGCCATGGCGGTGGCGCCGCAGGAAGGCCTGCTCGATCCGGTCGAACACCTCCGGCCCGACCCGCTCCCGCAGGGCGAACAGCACCAGGGCGCCCCCGGTGTAGCGCTGGCTGTCGAACAGCGTCGCGGCGGTCGGCGCCGCCACCGGACCGGAGTCGTGGCGCCACTGGTCGCCCCGGGCGTAGACGGCGCGCATCCGGTCGGTGAGGGTGGTGAAGCCGCCGGAGTCCGGCCAGCCGCGCTCGTAGCGGTACATCAGCCCGTAGAAGTCGGCATGGCCCTCGTTCAGCCATAGGTCGGCCCAGCTGCCCGGGGTGACGCTGTTGCCGAACCAGGAGTGCACCAGCTCGTGCATCATGTGCGAGCCGATCAACGGCTCCGCCCGGCGCAGGAAGTCCGGCTTGTAGAGCGTCAGCGTCTGCGTCTCCAGCCCGGTGAAGTCGAACGCCGCGGGATCGTCGGTGTCGACGGGCAGCAGCCCGTACGTCTCGAAAGGGAACCGCCCGAGGTGCTGCTCGGCCCAGGCCAGCTGGCCGGGCGTCAGGGCGAGGGCCGGTTCCAGGTCGGCGGCCCGCGCGGTGGGCACGACGTCGCGCAGCGGCAGGCCGTCCGGGCCCCGGCGCTCGCGGACCGTGTAGCGGCCCACCGAGGCCTGGACCAGCTCGGTCGCCATCGGCTCCTGCGAGACGTAGCGCCGGGTGGTCGTGCCGTCGGGGTGCGGCTCGGTGGCGGTGAGCAGGCCGCCGGCCGCGCCGTACAGCTCGTCGGGCGCGGTGACGGCGATGGTGAAGCGGGCCTTGTCGCCCGGCCGGTCGTTGCACGGGAAGACGGTGTGCGCGCCGTCCGGCTGCCCGGCCACCGCGAAGCCGTCCGGAGTCACCACCCACCCGGTGTGCGGCAGCGCGGCGCGCGGGTCGGCGGTGTACTCGACCTCCACCCGCAACACGGTGCCCGCCCGCACCGGCCGGGTCGGCAGCACGGTCAGCTTCTCCTCGTGCGCCCGGAACCCGGCCGGGCGGCCGTCGACCCGTACCGCGTGCACGTCCAGGCCGAGCGCGTCCAGCTCCAGGCCCGCCGACCGCTTGAGCACGCGGGCGGTCAGCACGGTGGTCCCGTCGACCTTGCGGTCGGCGGGCCGGTAGTCGAACGCGAGGTCGTAGGCGAGCGCGTCGTAGGCGGTGGTGCCGAGCGCGGGGAACACGGGGTCCCCGGTGCCCGCGGCCGGCACGCCGGCCGCCGGGGTCGGCCCGAGCGGGAGCACGGCCAGCGCGAGCGCGGCGGTGAAGACGGAACGGTGCCAGGACAAGGCGATCACCTCTCTCGTGTCGAAGCTCTCCTGTCGAACGGACCCGCTCCCGGCACCGGAGCGGGCCCCGGTTCCGATGAGCGATCTACTGGGCACGGACCGTAGCAGAGGGCTCCGACAATCCATGCGACACGCGGCGTCGCCCGGATGGAGCACTTCGGTAGCCGAGCGGATGCGCAGTGTCATATCGTCGAAGAGCTCCGCCCCCTGACGGGCGGGGCCACGGCCGCCGGAGCGCCTGGCCAGGACCGGCGGCCGTACTCGTGCCCGCACGCCGTTCCCGCCGCGCCCGCCACCTCGTAGGCTTGGCAGCCGCGCCGGCCCACCACAGCCCCGCCGGCCCACCGGACCGGCAGGAGCAAGCCCCGTGACCAGCCCGCACTTCGTGGTGATCGGCGAGTGCGTCGCCGACGTCGTCCGCACCGACGGCGCGCCCGACACCGTCCACCCGGGCGGCAGCCCGGCCAACGTCGCGTACGGGCTGGCCCGGCTGGGGGAGCCGGTCGGGCTGCTCACCGAGCTCGCCGACGACCCCTACGGCCGGCTGATCCGCGCCCACCTGGAGTCGGCCGGGGTGACCCTGCTGCGCGAGCCGTCCGCCGCCGGCACCGGCCCGCGCACCCCGTCGGCGGTGGTGCGGCTGGACGCCGAGGGCCGGGCGCACTACACCTTCGACATCGGCTGGACCCTCCCGGCCGGTGACCTCCCCGTCCCACCGGGGCACCTGCACATCGGCTCGATCGCGGCCGTGACCCCGCCCGGCGCGGCGGCCGTGCTCGCGCTGGTCGAGCGGTGGCACGGCCGGGCCACCGTCAGCTACGACCCGAACGTGCGGCCCGCGCTGATGGGCGAGCACACCGAGGCCGTCCGCCGGGTCGAACGCTGCGTGGCGCTCAGCGACCTGGTCAAGGCCAGCGACGAGGACCTCGCCTGGCTCTACCCCGACCGCACCCCGGAGGAGGCCGCCCGGCACTGGCTCGGCCTCGGCCCGGCCACCGTCGCGGTCACCCGCGGCCCGGCCGGCGCCTTCGCGCTCACCGCCGACGGCCGCCACATCGAGGCCGCCGCCCGCGCGGTCCGGGTCGCCGACACCGTCGGCGCCGGCGACGCCTTCACGGCCGCCCTCCTGCACGCCCGCCGCACCGGCGCCGACCTCCCCACCGCCCTCACCCGCGCCACCACCGCCGCCACCCTCACCGTCACCCGCCCCGGAGCCACCCCACCCGACACCGTCGAACTCGCCGCAGCCCTGCGCGGATAGCCCACCGCCGGCCGGCGGCCGGGTTTGCGGCCGGTGACGTCACATGTTCGGACGATCACCACAGCCCACGCTCCGATCCCCACCGGGCCCATCGCGAAGCGGCCACGATCACCATCGCCACGCTCACCTCGGCGGAGCAACCCGCCGAGGCTCCCACCCGGAGGGGGAACGGGGGAGAGCCGACCGCCCGGCGCCGTCGGGCCGGAGCGCCCCGTACCTGCGGGGCGGGCTTGTTGCCGCGGCAGAAAATCCAGGGGACACCCCTGCCGCACCCGGCCACAATGACCGCATGCCGCAGGAAACCGATCAGTTGCTCGCCGACGTCGACCCGCTCTCCCACCCGGAGCGTCAACGGCTGGTCGCCCGCAGGGCCCGGGAACTGGCCACCGACGGCCGTCTCCCGGAGCTTCTCGCCGATCTGGAACGCCGCGGTGTGTACGGCCGGCGGCTGGCCGCGTTCGCCGCGTCGGCGGGTGGCGCCACCGACCACCTCACCGAGCGGCTGACCGACCCCGACCCGGTGGTCCGCGGGTACGCCCTGCGAGCCGCCCGCACCCCGGCGATCACGGACGAGGCGATCGAGGCGGCGTTCGCCGGTGCCTCCCGCACCCTGCGCCGACAGCTGGCCCGGGCCGTCCGGCACGGCCGCCGCCACCGGCTCGCCGAGCGGCTGGTGGCGAGCCTGCGCGCCGAATGGGGCGACACCGAGGCCGCCCGGCTGCTCTCCGCCTGCGGCCCCGCGTTCGTCGGCCGGACCCTGCCCGACCTCGCGCACGCCTCCCCGCTCGCCACGCTCGCCGCACGTTTCCCGGACGAGGTCCTGGACCACCTGGAGCGGGTCCTCGCCGAGCACCCCGAGACGCTGCGGCTGGGGCAGTGGCCCGCCCTGGCCGACGCCCTCGGCGCCACCACGCGCGCCCGCCCCGACCGGGTCCTCGACCTGATGGAGCGTTTCGGCCCGGACCTCCCGCTGCGCCGCGACCAGCTTCCCCCGCTGGCCGCCACGGATGCCGAACGCACCGTCCGCCTCCTCGCCGACCCGCGGCGCGGCACGGTCGGGCCCTGCACCACACCGCCCACCAACGGCACGCTGCGACGGCTGGTGCGCGCCGACCCGCCCTCGCTCCCCGCCCTCGGCCGCCACTGGCTGGCAGCCCCGCGCTGCTTCGCCGCCCTGCTGCGCGCCCTGCCGCCGGGTCGACGCGACACCTTCCTCGACCTCGCGTACGCCGGAGCCCTTCCGAGGGAGGGCGACCTTCCCCTGCTGTTGCCGCTGTTCCCGCACGCCCGCCGCCATGCCGAGGCCCGGCGGCAGGTCGCCGCACGCCGCGCGGAGGGCAGCCCCTGGCCCCGGACAGCCGCCGCGTCGGCCTACCTGCCCACCGAGGAGGCCCAGCCGGCACTGCGGGCCGCACTCTCCCGCCCGGATGCCGGCGACCGGGCCGCCGCGTGGACGGCCCTGTTCGCCAACGCGGCCGCTTCCGGCGACCGGGCCGCCGTCCAGGACGCGCTCGGCCTGCTGCCGCGGCTGCGCAACGAGCAGGACCCGGTGCGCAGCGCGGCGCTGACCTCGCTCGCCCGGGTGCCCGCCCGGCTGCTGACCCGGGCGGCGGTGCCCCTCCTCGACGGCGCCGTCGAGGATGCGATCAACGCCCGTGACTGCTCGCACGCCACCCGCGCCGCCCTGCAACGGCTGGTCACCGAGGTTCTGCGCGAGCACGCCCTCGCCGGTGGAGCCGAGCTGGTCGAGTGGGCGCTGCGGAGCCTGCGGCGGATCGCCGGGCAGACCGGCACGATCGAACTCGGCCCGCTGGAGCACCGGCTGCGGCGGGGTCAGGAACACGCCGTGTTCGCGACCTTGCGGCCGTGGTTGGACACCATGGCCGACACCGCGGACCACTGGCTCCTGTTCACCCTGGCCCGCTCGTTCGGCCGACGGGCCCGTGGCATCCCGGAACTCCAGGAACTCCTCCTGCACGCCCTCCGGTTCGGGCCGGACGGCGCGTTCGGTACGGCCGCCGCCCTATGGCTGGACGACCCGCGCACCCGCGGTTCCCGGGTGGCCGAGATCCTGGAGATCGAGCCCTCCGCCGCCGTTCTGCCCCCGGTCCGGAACGTGCTGGTCGAGCTGCGCACCGATCTGCTCGACCCCTTGCTCGACCCCGTTCCGCCGTACGGGCGGTTCCTCGGACGGTCGAAGCGGGCAACCCTGCCACCCACCCGGTCGGCGAGCCGCTGGACGCCGGGCCAATGGCGGGCCGCCGCCGGCCTGGCCGCCGCGGCTGCGAACGATCCCACCCTGCCGCTGCACGCGCGCGCCGCGGCTGTCCACGCCGCCGCCGCGATCCCGCAGTACGGCGAAGCGGTCGTCCGAGCCCAACTGGACTCGGACGAGGTGGTGCTCGCCGAGGCGGCGCTCGCCGCGCTGGCCCGGACGGACCGGCCCGCCGACGCGCTGGGCGACCTGCTGGCCCACGCGGGCGGCGACCGCGCCCGGGTCGCGGTGTACGCGGCCGCCCGGGCCGCCCGGTCCGCCCTGCCGGGCGAGCTCGCCGAGCGACTCGGCGGGCTGCTGTCCCGGGCCCGGGGCGCCAAGGTGACCAGCCGCAAGGAAGCCGTGCGGCTGGCCGCCGAGCACCTGCCGCCGCGGTCCGCCGCCGACCTGCTCGTCGCCGCGTACCGCGCCGAAGGCCAGCACGAGGACGTGCGCGCCGCAGCGGTGGCCTTCGCGGCCGGTCTGCTGGACGCCGAACCGGTCTGGGACCTGCTCGCCGAGGCCGCCGGGCAGGGCCCGCCGGCCGTGCGCCGCGCCGTACTGCGGGCGGACCCGGGGTGCCTTCCCGAGACCCACCGGGCCCGCTACGCCCACCTGGTGGCCTCGGTCGCCGCAGCCCCGGACCCGGAAGTCGCCGTGCCCGCCCTCGCCGTGCTGCCGCGATGGGCCGCCTGGGCCCCGCAGACCGCGGACGTGGCCCGACAGGCCGTCACCGACCTTGCGAACCGCGGCAGCTGGCGTGCGGCCGCGGGGGCCGTCCGCACGCTCGCAGCCTCGGGACTTCCCCACCCGGTCGGCGGCACCGCCCCCGGCAGCCTTCTGCACCGCACCCTCGCCGAACTCGCCGCCGCCGCGCGGACGGACGATCCGCACGCCGGGGACGACCGGGACCTGCCGGCCCGCCGGAGGCTGGCTCACCTCGCCGATCTCCCGGCCGACGACCGTCACCGGCCCCTGCTCGCCGGCACCGCCGACCTGCTCGCGGCCGAACCCGACCTCGCGGACATCAGAGCGGCGGCGCTGCGCCGGCTGGTGGACCCCGCGGCCGGGCCGCAGGCGCTGGCGGACGCACTCGGCGCGCTCGCCGAAGCTCACCGTGACCGGCCCGCGGCGGCCGCGTTGACCGCCCTGGCGCTGCAGCGAGAGCATGCCTCGGGCCCGCTGCCGCCGCCCGGGACGCTCGACGCGCTGGTGCGCACCGCCCGCCGCACCGGCGACACCACTGCGGCCGCCGGATTGTTCGCGACCGCGCTGACCGAGGCGTTCGGCGACCGCCTCGGCTGGCCCCGGGAGTGGCGGACCCTGCTGCGCGAGCTGCGCCGCCATCCTTCGCCGGACGTGCGGGAACGCGCCGTCGCTGCCGTCATCCACCGGGAGTGACCTGTCGCCGGGCCGCCGGGTGCGCCGCATCCGGTGTGCGTGGTGCGGGACGGAAGGCGGGACCGCGGAGGAGAGATCATCCGTGAAGCTGATCCCGCCGTGCTCGTGCCGCCTTGCGCACACACCGGGGCTCGACCGGCGGACCTGCGACGCCGAGCCGCGGATCGCGGTGCTCGCCCTGAGAGCGTCCGCACCGCTCGGCCCCGGCTGCTGACTCGTGGGCCGAGCGGGTCAGGCGGCCAGGGGGCGGGTCTGCTGGGTGTCGGAGTCGAAGGTGCGGGCCGTGTCGAAGGTGCCGGTGACGTCGGGGTGGCGGCCGAGGAGGGTGTGGGCGAGGGTGACGTCCTCCGGAGGGAGGCGGCGGGTGAGGCCGAGGTGGGGGGACCAGCGGCCGGGGACGTAGTGGGGGTCGGGGCCCTCGGCGTGTTCCAGGGCCTGCCAGACCCGGTGGTGCAGCTGCAGCAGCTCGAGGGTCGGGACGACCGACCAGCCGAGCACCCGGCGGCGGCTGCGGGCGGCGAAGGAGAGCAGGCCGGTCAGGCGGACGGTCAGCGGCAGGGCGTCCGCGAGGAGTTCGTCGAGCCGCTCGACCGCCCCGGCGGGCATCCGGGCGCAGGAGGCCAGGGTGAGGTGGGGGCGGTGGCCGGGGTGCGGGTTGTGGGCGAGGCTGTCGACGCCGCCGTCGGCGAGCTGCCGCCAGACCGCGCACACGGCGCGGTCCAGCGGCGGGTCGCAGAGCAGCTCAACGGTCTGCACGGGTGAGGTCCTTGGCATACCAGATCTCGGCGTACGGGCGGTCGGTGTAGGCGGGGATCTCCTGGTAGCCGTGGCGGGCGTACAGGGTGCGGGCCTCCACCAGGTCGAGCCGGGTGTCCAGGACGATCCGCTCGGCGCCGAGCGCCCGCGCCGCCTCGTCGACGGCGGCCATCAGCCGGGCGCCGCCGCCGGTGCCGCGTCGGACCGGCCGGACGTAGACCCGGGTCAGTTCGACGGTCGTGGCGTCGACGACGCGCAGTCCGGCGCAGGCGGCGGGCTCGTCGGCGTAGCGGCCGAGCAGGAAGACCCCGGTGGGCGGGGCGAGGTCGTCGCTGGGGGAGCCGGCGAGGCCGGTCTCGA
Organism: Kitasatospora sp. NPDC057595; assembly: GCF_042800875.1. Classification (NCBI taxonomy): domain Bacteria; kingdom Bacillati; phylum Actinomycetota; class Actinomycetes; order Kitasatosporales; family Streptomycetaceae; genus Kitasatospora; species Kitasatospora sp. NPDC057595. The sequence goes on from NZ_JBHVGL010000023.1 coordinate 80,340, forward strand.
TCTCCTCGGGGGTGCCGTCCCGCCCGAGGTGCAGCCGGTAGTAGCTGTTGGCGACGTCGGTGTAGTAGTCCCGCAGCAGCGCCAGGGCCTCGGTGGACCCGACATCGGCGGGCGCGATCGCCCAGAGTTCGGTGGTGTTGCGCTGCGTGCTGATCGTCATGCGCGCATTATCGGTCGCGCGCCGACACCGCTGCGAGCCCTTTTCGATCATCCTCTCGATCGCCCTCGTCCTGGTGGGCCGGGTGGGTGACGGGGGGATTGGGTGGTCGGCGTGGCGGGGGAGCAGTGGGGCTATGGATAGACCATCAGATAGTCGTACTGGTGGGGGATCGGCGGCTCGGCGGGCTCGGCGGGGGCGGAACGGGCTGGTCGCGGCGGTGTGCCTGGCCGCCGCGGTCGCGGGGTGCGGCGCGCCGCCGTCGGCCGAGCGGGCCGCGGCGAGCGCGCCGACGAGCACGGCCGCGGGCACCGCAACGAGCGCGGCGGCGAACCCGGAGGGCACGTCGGCGGACGGGGGCGGGTCGCGCGCGGCCGCGGCGCCGCTGGTGCTGCCGGGCCCGGCCCGCGCCGAGGAGGAGGCCGGCGGCGAGGCCGTGGCCCGCAAGGCGCGGGCCGCCAGGACGGCGCTGGAGACCGCCGCGCGGTGGGGTCTGGCACGGCCACCGCTGCCCGTCCCGCCGCCCCCGGCGAGCCGCCCGGCGCTGTTCGCCACCCAGGGGGTGAAGCTCGCGGAGGGCCTGCCGCCGGTGGTCTACCGGGTGCCCACCGACGAGCGGATCGTCTTCCTGACCGTCGACGACGGCGCCGAGAAGGACCCCGAGTTCAGCCGGATGGCCGCCGAACTGGGCGTCCCGCTGTCCACCTTCGTCGCGGACTACCTGGCCCGCTCCGACTACGGCTACTTCCGCCGGCTGGCCGCCCAGGGCGACGCGGTGAACAACCACACCATCAACCACCGCAACCTCAAGGTGCTCGACTACGGCACCCAGCGCGAGGAGATCTGCCGCCAGCAGGACCAGCTGGAGGAGCAGATCGGCGCCCGCCCGCGGCTGTTCCGCCCGCCGTACGGCGAGTACAACGAGGACACCCTGCGGGCGGCCGGTTCCTGCGGCGTCCAGGCGGTGCCGCTGTGGAACGAGGAGGCGTTCCCGGACCACATGGAGTACCGCTACGAGGACCAGCGGCTCCACCCGGGCGACATCATCCTCACCCACTTCCGCGGCACCGACCTGTGGAACGGCACCATGCCCGACCTGCTGCGCAAGGTGGTCGACGAGGTGACGGCGCAGGGCTTCGCGCTGGCCCGGCTCGACGACTACCTGTAGCGCGGTCGGCGGCTGGAACGGCGGACGGCGGCGACGGGCGGGACGCGGGCCGCGTCAGCCGAGCGAGAGGGCGTCCAGGTACACCCAGGCGCCCTCGTGCCGGACGAACCGGCTGTGCTCGGTGAGGACGCCCTCCTCCCGCCCGTCCGCGTAGTGCGCCCGGAACGCCACCGTGCCCTCGGCGTGGAACGGCCCGCCCTCGGTGGTGGAGAGCACCTCCAGCCGCAGCCAGCGCAGCCCCGGGTCGAAGTCGACCGAGTCCGGCCGGGTGTCCGGGTGCCAGGTGCGCAGCAGATAGGCCTCGTCGCGGGCGGCGAATGCGCTGTAGCGCGAGCGCATCAGGGTCTCGGCGGTGGTCGCGGCGCCCTGGCCGCGGTGCAGCAGGCCGCAGCACTCGGCGTAGCTGGCGGGCAGGCCGCAGGGGCAGGGCGAGGAGGGCAGCAGGCGCGGCGCGGGGGCGGTGGCGCGGGCGGCGGATCGGCGTCGGGACATGGGTCCATTCTGGCGCCTCGCGGGGGCGGCTCCGAAGCGGTGCGGGCGCGGTCCGGCGGGGTGCGCCGTCGCGCTCCCGCCGAGGTCTTCCGGGGGCCTTGCCGGAGGTCTTCCGCCGGTGCGGCGGAATGGCCTAAAGTTGACCGTCCTCCGACAATCCGGAAGGTAGAAATCCGCTTGCACCGACGTCAGGGCATGCGCGCCCGTAGCTGACGGGGTGTCGAAAGAGACCGTATCGGTCCGCACTGTCCCTGCCAAGGCGCCTGACAATGTGTACGAAATCGCCAACGAACCGTCACACTTGAGCACCGCTGGCGGGCGCGTCGGGGGTGATCTTTCCGGCATATCGAACGAGTGACGGAAATGTGCTGGTGATTCGTAGATCTTTACCCCACCATCTCCCAGGGCACACCGCCCATTTCTCGCCGACCACAAGTCGATGCAGCAGCACCCCTCGGGAGAGAGTGATGAGTTCGACGGGACTTCCCCCGCTGGATCCGGCCGCGCCGCTGGCCGCACTGGTTACCGCGCAGGTCAGACGGACACCGGACGCCACCGCCGTGATCGACGGCACGCGCCGGCTGACCTACCGCGAACTGGACGCCGCGGCCGACGCGATGGCGGGCCGGCTGGCCGCCGCCGGCGTGCGCGCCGAGACACTGGTCGGCGTCTGCCTACCGCGAACGGCGGACCTCGTGGTCAGCCTGCTGGCGGTGCTGCGGGCCGGCGGCGCCTACGTACCGCTCGACCCGGCCTACCCGCGCGACCGCCTCGAACTGGTGGTCGGCGACGCGCAGGCCCCCGTCGTGGTCACCGACCGTGCCCACGAGCACCTGCTGAACGGCGCCGGCGCCACCCTCCTGTACGTCGACGGCGAGAGCCCCGCCGCTCCGCTCGACCCGGCCGCCGCGCGCCCCACCACCGGTGACGCCACCACCGACGCGCTCGCCTACGTGCTCTACACCTCCGGCTCCACCGGCCGCCCCAAGGGCGTCTCGGTCACCCAGCGCGGCGTCAACGCGATGCTCCGCTGGGCGGCCGGCACCTACACCGCCGCCGACCTCGCCGGCGTGCTCTTCGGCACCTCCGTGTGCTTCGACATCTCGGTGTACGAGCTGTTCCTCCCGCTCTCCGTCGGCGGCACGATCATCGTCGCGGAGAACGTCCTCGCCCTGCCCGAGCTGCCCGCCCGGGACGAGGTCACCCTGGTCAACACCGTGCCCAGCGCCATGGCGGCACTGCTGCGTGGCGACGGCCTTCCCGGCGGCGGGGGTCTGCCGGGCACCGTGCGCGTGGTCAACCTGGCCGGCGAGGCCCTCCCCCGGCACCTGGCCGACAAGGTGTACGCCCAGCCCCTGGTCGAGCGCCTCTACAACCTGTACGGGCCCACCGAGGACACCGTCTACTCCACCTGGTCGCTGGTCTCCCGCGACGGGGCCGGCGAGCCGGTCATCGGCCGCCCGCTCGACGGCACCCTCGGCCACGTCCTGGACGAGCACCGGATACCCGTGCCCGACGGCGGCATCGGCGAGCTCTACCTCTCCGGCGAGGGCCTGGCCCGCGGCTACCACGGCCGCCCCGACCTCACCGAGGAGCGCTTCGTCCACGTCGACGGCCTGCGCTGCTACCGCACCGGCGACCTGGTCCGCCGGCTGCCCGACGGCGACCTGGAGTACCACGGGCGCGTCGACCACCAGGTGAAGGTCCGCGGCTTCCGCGTCGAGCTCGGCGAGATCGAGGCCGTGCTCGCCGGCCACCCGGCCGTCGAGTCCGCCGCCGCGGTCGTCCAGCGCGACGAGGCCGGCGACTACCTGGCCGCCTTCGTCCAGCCCGCCGCCGGCGCCGCCGAGCCGACGCCCGCCGAACTGCGCGCCCACTGCGCCGCCTCGCTGCCCGGCTACATGGTGCCGCTGGCCGTCGCCGTCCTGGCGGAGATGCCGCTCACCCCCAACGGCAAGACCGACCGCAAGGCGCTGCCCCCGGTCGCCCGCAGCCGCGCCGGGCACGAGCTGTTCGTCGCCCCCCGCACCCCCGTCGAGAGCCGGATCGCCGAACTCTGGCAGGGCCTGCTCGGCGTCCCCGAGATCGGCGTCCACGACGTCTTCCTCGACCTCGGCGGCCACTCGCTGCTCGCCGCCGGCCTGCTGGCCCGGATCGAGCGCGAGTTCGGCACCCGGGTGCCGCTCGCCGAGTTCTTCGCCGCCCCGACCATCGCCTCCCTGGCCGTCCGGGTCGCCAACGGCGGCGGCGGACGGGCCTCCGTCGAGCCGCCCCGCCGCCGGTCCGACCTGCCCGCCCGCGCCACCGACTTCCAGCGCGAACTGTGGCTGCACGAGTCCATGCAGCACGACAGCCCGCTCTACAACGTGCCGCTGCGGATCCGCGCCGAGGGGGCCCTCGACCGCGAGGAGCTAAGCCGCGCGCTCACCGAGGTCGTCCGCCGCCACGAGGCGCTGCGCACCGCGCTGCGCGGAGCCGCGATCCCGACCGAGCACGACCCGGTCGACGCCGACGTCCGCCCGCCCTACGCGGTCGAGGTGCCGCTGCTCGACCTCACCGGGGCCGACGGCGCGCAGCCCGACGAGGAGGCGATCGACGCCGCGCTGCGCGCCGAGGCCGCCCGCCCGCTCGACCTGTTCAACGGCCGGCTGCTGCGCGTCCTCGCCGTCCGAACCGGCGAGGACCGGCACGAGCTGCTGTTCACCGTGCACCACGCCGCGATGGACGGCTGGGCCGCCGGGCTGTTCCTCGCCGAGCTCGCCCGGGCCTACCGGGACGGCGAACTGCCCGAGCCCGACCTCCAGCTGTCGGACGTCGCCCGCTGGGAGGAGCTCAACGTCGCGGCCGGCCGCGAGGCCGCCGAGCGCTGGGGCGAGCGGCTGCGCGGGATCGAGGGCGACCAGCACCTGCCCGGCGACCGCCCGCACCCCAACCCGCAGGACGTCGCCGGCCGCCGGATCGCCCGCCGGCTCGACGCCGGCCTGGTCACCGGCGTCGAGAAGTGGGCCGCCCAGGAGGGCGCCAGCCTCTACATGGCGGTGCTCGCCGCGCTCGGCGGGATGCTGCACCGCTACACCGGACGCACCGACGTCGCCGTGCTCAGCCCCTTCGCCGTCCGCCCGGTGCCCGAGCTGGAGACGGTGCTCGGCTCGCTGATCAACACCGTCGCGCTGCGCTTCGACGTGGCCGGCACCGACAGCTTCCGCGACCTGCTCGCCCGGGTCCGCCCGGCCGTCCTGGAGGCCGCCGAGCACAGCGGCTTCCCGTTCGTCGAGCACGCCCGCGCCTCCGGCGGCTCGGCCGGCCTCACCGCCTCGCCGATCTCCCAGGTGCTGCTGGCCGTCCAGAACCACCCGGTGGCCGGCGTCGAACTGCCCGGCCTGAGCCTGACGTTCGTCGCCGAGGTGTGCAACAGCACCGCGAAGACCGACCTCTCGCTGTTCCTGGAGTTCCCGACCGACGGCCCGCTGCTGTCCGCCGAGTACCGGACCGCCCGCTACGACGAGCGGTCGGTGCGCGCCGCGCTCGACCACCTGGTCGCGCTGCTCGCCGCCGCCGTCGCCGAGCCCGACCGCCCGCTCGGCGAGCTGGTCATGCTCTCCGCCGCCGAACTCGCCGCCGACGAGCCGGTCAACCGCACCGAGGCGCCGGTCCCCGACGCCCGGCTGCACGAACTGGTCGCCGCCCAGGCCGCCCGCACCCCGGACGCGCCCGCGGTGTCCGCCGCCGACGGCACCCTGAGCTACGCCGAACTCGACGCCGCCGCCGACCGGCTGGCCCACCTGCTGGCCGCCCGCGGCGCGGGCCGCGGCAGCCTGGTCGCCGTCGCCGTCCGGCGCGGCCGGCTGCTGCCCGTCGCCCTGCTCGGCGTGCTGCGCAGCGGCGCCGCCTACCTGCCGCTCGACGTCGACCAGCCGCTCGCCCGCAACCGCGGCGTGCTCGACGACGCCGGCGTCACCCTGCTGGTCGCCGACACCGCCACGGCCGGCGACGAGCTGCTGCACGGCCGCGCGAGCGTCCTGGTGGACGGCCCCGAGCACGCGGCCGCGCCCGCCGAGGCGCCGGCCGTCACCGTCGGCCCGGAGGACCCGGCCTACCTGCTGTACACCTCCGGCTCCACCGGCGCGCCCAAGGGCGTCGCCGTGCCGCACCGCGCGATCGTCAACTTCCTGACCTCGATGGGCCGCGAACCCGGCCTCACCGAGCGGGACGTGATGGCCGCCGTCACCACCGTCACCTTCGACATCGCCGGCCTGGAGCTGTGGCTGCCGCTGGTCACCGGCGCCCGGGTGGAGATCGCCGACCGCGCCACCGCCACCGACGGGACCGCGCTCGGCGCCTGGATCGACAAGCAGGGTGTCACCCACGTCCAGGCCACCCCCGCCACCTGGCGGATGCTGCTGGAGGCCGACTGGGCCGGCCGTCCCGGGCTGACCGCCCTGTGCGGCGGCGAGGCGCTCACCGCCGACCTCGCCCGCGCCCTGCTCGGCCGGGTCGGCACGCTGTGGAACATGTACGGTCCGACCGAGACCACCATCTGGTCCACCGTCCAGCGGGTCACCCCCGACATCGCCGCCCACAGCGGCGTGGTGGCCCTCGGCGCGCCCATCGCCAACACCCGGCTGCACCTGCTCGGCACCGCCGGGCAGCCCGTGCCGGTCAACGGCATCGGCGAACTGTGCATCGCCGGCGACGGCGTCGCGCTCGGCTACCACGGCCGGCCCGACCTGACCGCCGAACGGTTCACCGCCGAACCCGGCCGCACCGACGGCGCGCGGATGTACCGCACCGGCGACCTCGCCTGCCGCCGCGCCGACGGCCGCCTGGAGTACCACGGCCGCGCCGACGCCCAGGTCAAGCTCCGCGGTTTCCGCATCGAACTGGGCGAGATCGAGGCCGCGATCACCGCCGTCCCCGGCGTCACCGCGGGCGCCGCCCGGCTCGTCGAGACCCCGGCCGGAGCGGCCCTGGCCGGCTACGCCGTCGCCCCGGGCCTCACCGAGGACGCGCTGCGCATCGCCCTGACCGAGCGGCTGCCCGACTACATGGTGCCCGCCGGCCTGGTCCTGCTCGACGCGCTGCCGCTGACCCCCGCCGGCAAGGTCGACCGGGCCTCGCTGCCGGTGCCGCAGCTCGGCGGCGCCGGCGCCCCGCCCGAGGGCGACTGCGAGGAACTGCTCGCCGACCTGTGGATCGAGGTCCTCAAGGTCGAACGGGTCTCCCGGCACGACGACTTCTTCGCGCTCGGCGGCCACTCGCTGCTCGCCACCCGGCTGCTCGCCCGGATCCGGGACACCTTCGAAACCGAACTGCCCCTGCGCGTCGTCTTCGAGGACCGGACCCTGGCCGCCCTGGCCCGCCGCGTCGAGGAGCGCCTGCTGGAGGAGATCGACGACCTCGACGACCTCGGCGACGACCTCGGCCTCGACGCCACCGCAGGGAGCGCCCAGTGACCCACCGATCCACATCCGGAACCACCGGCAACACCGGAGAGCCCGGAACCACCAACGCACGCCCGGCCGCCGGAGACACCGGCGTTCGAACGGGGGAGACCGCATGACCGACCAGCCCACCGCCGGGACCGTCCCGGAACCGGATCCGGCCGCCAGACGGCAGGAACTGCTGCGCCGCCGCCTCGCCAAGGCCAAGGCCGCCAAGGAGGCGGCCGCGGCCGGCGGCGGCACCGACCGCCGCACCATCGCCCCGCGCCCCGAGGGAACCCCGGCGCCGCTCTCCTCGGCCCAGCGCCGGATGTGGTTCCTGGCCCAGTACGAGCCGGACAGCGCCGCCTACCACATCCCGCTCGCCCTGCGCATCGAGGGCGAACCCGACGAGGCCGCCCTCGCCGCCGCCCTCACCGACGTCCTCGCCCGGCACGAGGTGCTGCGCACCGTCTACCCGGAGGTCGACGGCGAGGTGCGCCCGGAGGCGCTGCCCGCCGACCGGTTCACCCTCACCACCGCCGACGTCCCCGCCGAGCAGGTCGAGGCCCGGCTGGAGGCCGAGGCGCGCCGTCCGTTCGACCTCGCGGCCGACCTGCCGCTGCGCGCCGCCCTGCTGCGCACCGGCGACGGCGCCGTACTCAGTCTGGTGCTGCACCACATCGCGGCCGACGGCTGGTCGATCGGCGTGCTCTTCGGCGACCTCGCCACCGCCTACGGCGCCCGCCGCACCGGCGCCGCCCCGGCGTTCACGCCGCTGCCCGTCCAGTACGCGGACGTCGCGCACTGGCAGCAGACCGAGCTCGCCGCCGAACTCGACCGCCAGCAGGCCTGGTGGCAGGAGCGCCTGCGCGGCGCCACCGCCACCGTCACGGTGCCCGCCGACCGGCCGCGGCCGGCCGTCGCCGGCACCACCGGCGCCCGGTTCACCGCGGAGCTCGGCGCCGAGCGCAGCCGCCGCGTCCGCGCCCTCGCCGAACAGACCGGCAGCACCGTCTACATGGTGCTGCTGGCCGCCCTGCAGACCGTCCTCGGCCGCTACACCGGCAGCGAGGACGTCACCGTCGGCACCCCGATCGCCGGGCGCACCCGCAGCGAGACCGAGCCGCTGGTCGGCTGCTTCGTCAACACCCTGGCGATGCGCACCGATCTCTCCGGCGACCCGACGGTCCGTGAGCTCCTGGAGCGCGTCAAGGACGCCACCCTGGGCGCCTACGGCCATCAGGACCTGCCGTTCGAGCGGCTGATCGACGCCCTCGGCCTGGAGCGCGAACTCGCCCACACCCCGCTGTTCCAGGTCCTGCTGAACGTCCACAACCAGGCCGAGGCCCGTCCCGAGCTGCCCGGCCACAGCGTCGACTGGCAGCCGATCGGCACCGACACCGCCAAGTTCGACCTGTCGGTGGCCGTCGTCGACACCGGGGGTGACCTCGCCGCCGACCTCGTCTGGCGCACCGAGCTGTACGACGAGGCCACCGTCCGGCGGGTCTTCGGCCACCTCACCACGGTGCTCGACGCGATGGCCGCCGGCCCCGACCGCCCGCTCGCCGACCTGGCCCTGCTCACCCCGTCCGAGCAGCGGCAGCTCGCCGACTGGGACGACGAGACCCTGCGCGGCTGGGACCTCGACGGCACCCTGCACGGCCTGGTCGAGGAGCAGGCCCGCCGCACCCCCGACGCGCCCGCCGTGCGCGGCGCCGACGGCGTCCTCAGCTACGCCGAACTCGACCGGCGCGCCAACGCGCTGGCCCACCGGCTGCGCGAGCACGGCGTGGGCCCGGACCGCCCGGTCGGCCTGCTGGTCGAGCGCTCCGCCGCGCTGGTGGTCGGCATGCTCGGCATCCTCAAGGCCGGCGGCGCCTACCTGCCGCTCGACCCGGTCTACCCGGACGGGCGCATCCACGCCCTGCTCGACGCCGCCGGGGCCGCCGCCGTCGTCACCACCGACGACCTGCGCGAGCGGCTCACCGCCGACCTGCCGGTGGTCGTCGCGGACGGCGAGGAGCGTGCCGACGCGCCCGAGGCGGACGTCCGTCCCGAGCACCTCTGCTACCTCATCTTCACCTCCGGCTCCACCGGCGCGCCCAAGGGCGTCGCCGTCGAGCACCGCAACTACCGCAACTACCTGCACGGCCTGCGCGAGCGGATCGGCGGCGACCAGCAGGGCTGGAACTGGGCGCTGGTCTCCACCTTCGCCGCCGACCTGGGCACCACCAACGTGTTCGGCGCGCTCACCGGCGGCGGCTGCCTGCACCTGCTGACCCGCGACCAGGCCACCGACCCGGACGCCTTCGCCGCCTACGCGGCCGAGCACCGGATCGACGCCATGAAGCTGGTCCCCAGCCACCTGGAGGGCCTGGCCGCGCACGGCACCGGCCTCGCCGCGATCCTCCCCGCCCGGCTGCTGATCTGCGCCGGCGAGGCGCTGCGGCCCGACCTGGTGGACCGGATCCGCGCCGCCCGGCCCGACCTGCCGCTGCACAACCACTACGGGCCCACCGAGACCACCGTCTCGATGCTCGGCACGCCCGTGCCCGCCGACCTCGGCGACGCGGCCACCGCGCCGCTCGGCCGGCCGTTCGGCAACGTCCGCGCCCACCTGCTGGACGCCCACCGGCGTCCCGTCCCGCTCGGCGTCCCCGGCGAGCTGTACGTCTCCGGCGGCGGCGTGGCCCGCGGCTACCTCGGCCGCGACGACCTCACCGCCGAGCGCTTCCTGGAGGTGGACGGCCACCGCGCCTACCGCACCGGCGACCTGGTCCGCCGCCGCCCCGACGGCGCGATCGAGTTCCTCGGCCGGATCGACCACCAGGTCAAGATCCGCGGCTTCCGGGTCGAGATCGGCGAGGTCGAGGCCGAGCTGACCGCCCGCCCCGAGGTGCGCGAGGCCGTCGTGGTCGCCCGCGGCGAGGGCGCCGCGCGCTCCCTGGTCGGCTACCTGGTGCCCGCCGACCCGGCCGCCGCGCCCGACCCGGGCGAGCTGCGCGCCGCGCTGCGCACCCGGCTGCCCGACTACATGGTCCCGGCCGCCCTGGTCGTCCTGGACGCCCTGCCGCTGAACGCCAACGGCAAGGTCGACCGGGCCGCCCTGCCCGAGCCGGTCGCCGCCCAGCCGGTCTCCGGCGGCGGCGAGCTGACCACCGACACCGAGCACGCGGTGGCCGAGGTCTACCGCAAGGTGCTGGAGGCCGAGGAGGTCGGCGCGGCCGACGACTTCTTCGCGCTCGGCGGCGACTCCTTCTCCGCCGTGAAGGCCGTGCGCCTGATCGGTGACGGCCTGTCGGTCATCGACCTGTTCCAGCACCCCACCGTGCACGAGCTGGCCGCGCTGATCGACGCCCGGGCCGGCGGCACCGCCGACGAGGGCCCGCGCAGCCTGCTGCACAAGCTCACCCGCGGCAACGCCCCGGCTGCGATCAACGTGGTCTGCGTCCCCTACGGCGGCGGCAGCCCGATCACCTTCCAGCCGCTCGCCGACGCGCTGCCCGCCGGCCACCGGCTGTACGCCGTCGAGCTGCCCGGCCACGACCCGAGCCGGCCCGACGACGAGCTCGCCGAGCTGAACGGGCTCGCCGACGAGCTGACCGCCCAGGTGCTGGAGAAGGTCGACGGCCCGGTGCTGCTCTACGGGCACTGCCTGGGCGGCGCGCTCGCCACCGCCCTCGGCTCCCGGCTGGAGGCGGCCGGCGTCGACCTGCGCGGCCTCGCGCTCGGCGGCACCTTCCCGGCCGCCCGGCTGCCCGGGCGCTTCGCCGAGTGGATGGCCCGCCGGATGCCGGGCGACCGGGTGCTGTCCAACCGCGGCTACCTGGAGTACCTGCGCGCCATGGGCGGCTTCACCGACGTCTACGACCAGGCCGAGCAGGACTTCCTGGTCCGGGCGCTGCGCCACGACGTGCGGCAGGCCGAGGACTTCTACACCCGCGCCTACGGGGACGAGCGGCCGGAGAAGATCGACGCCCCGATCCTGTGCGTGGTCGGCGAGAAGGACCGCGCCACCCTGCTCTACGAGGAGCGGTACGCCGAGTGGGAGCACTTCGGCGACACCGTCGAGCTCGCCGTCGTGCCGCGCGCCGGGCACTACTTCCTCAAGCACCAGGCCGACGAACTCGCCCGGGTGCTGGCGGAGTTCGCCGCCACCGGGGAGATATCCACCCCGGCCGCGGTCAAGCGCCCGGCCGCCCGGGCCGAGCTGGGGATCTTCGCCAAGGTGGCGATCGGCCAGTTCATCTCGATGATCGGCACCAGCCTGTCGACCTTCGCACTCGGCGTCTGGGTCTACCAGCAGACCAACTCGGCCTTCGACTTCGCGATGATCTCGTTCATCGCGGTGCTGCCGGCCGTCCTGCTGCTACCGGTCGCCGGCGCGCTCGCCGACCGGGTCGACCGGCGCAAGATCATGATCGTCACGGACACCGTGGCCGCCGCCGGCATGCTCGGCCTCGGTCTGCTGCTCTGGGCCGACCTGCTCCAGATCTGGCACATCTACGTGGTGGCCTGCATCGGCTCCACCTGTGGAGCCTTCCAACGGCCCGCCTACCTCGCCTCGATCACCCAGCTCGTGCCCAAGCGCTACCTGGGCCAGGCCAACGGCCTCGCCCAGCTGGGCACCGGCGCGGGCGACATGATGGCCATCCTGGCGGGCGGCGTGCTGGTCACGCTGATCGGCCTGCACGGCGTCGTGCTGTTCGACATGGCGACCTTCCTCACCGGTGTCACCTGCCTGCTGATCGTCCGCTTCCCGGACGCCATGTTCGACAAGCAGGAGGAGCCGCTCTGGCGCGAGGTCGTCACCGGCTGGCGGTACATCGCGCGCCGGCACAGCCTGGTCGCGATGGTGGTCTTCTTCGTGGTGTTCAACTACCTGTTCGCCGTCGCCACCGTGCTGATCACCCCGATGGTGCTGGCCAGCGGCACGCCCCTGCAGCTCAGCGTCATCACCGCGCTCGGCGGCCTCGGGGCCATGATCGGCGCCCTGGTCATGGGGCTCTGGGGCGGCACCCGCCGCCGCACCATCGGCATGATCGGCTTCACCTCGGTGGTCGGCCTCGCCGCCGTCCTGGCCGGCAGCCGCCCGGAGACCGCGCTGACCGCCTGCGGACTCTTCGTCCTCTGGTCGGCCATGATGATCCTCAACTCGCACTGGATGGCGCTGATCCAGACCAAGGTCGGGATGGAGCTCCAGGGCCGCGTCCTGGCGACCAACCAGATGCTCGCCATGTCGATGATGCCGCTCGGCTTCCTCACCGCGGGCCCGCTCTCCGACCACGTCTTCGAGCCGATGATGCGGCCCGGCGGCGCGCTGGCCGACTCGGTCGGCCTGGTGCTCGGCACCGGGCCGGGCCGCGGCGCCGGACTGCTGCTCGTGGTGGTCGGCCTGGTGCTCTTCGTCTGGGGCCTGCTCGGCCTCGCCTACCGGCCGCTGCGCCTGCTGGAGGACATCCTGCCGGACGCGCTGCCGGACGCCGAGATCGGTGACAAGGACGCCATCCAGGCCGAGGCGGACCGGCAGCTCGCCCTCGCCGAGGCCGCCCGCAAGGGCCGGAGCGTCCCGGGCTCCGTCCGGGTGCCGCACCCGTCCGGCAAGCCGGAGCCGGTCGAGGACGACGACCCGGCCGACCGGGTGCACGCCTCCACCGGCCGGTAGCACCACCCGCGTACACGCGCCCCCGTCCCCTCTCCGGAGGGGGCGGGGGCGCCGTCGTACGTCCGTGACCCGGCCGACCCCAGCCGCGGCGGGACCTGGTGGACGTCCGACGGCACCCGGAAGCCGCTCGTGATCGGCACCGTCGGTGCGGCTGACCGCCCGGCCACCTGGCCCGGTGCGGGGCCCGGCCCGGGGGTGGCGGCACGGCCGGCCGTGCCGCCGGTCCTCGGAGCCGGTCCTCAGAGCCGGGCGGTCACCGTCTTGGGGCGCTGGTACTCGTGCAGGGCCAGCACGGAGAGGTCGGTGCCCTGGCCGGAGGCGCCGCGGCCACCGTGCGGGAGTTCGGCGGTCTGGACGAGGTGGCAGTTGATCCAGGTCTCGCCGGCGTCCAGCCGCGCGGTGAGGTCCAGGGCGGTGGACAGGTCGGCGGTCCAGACGCTCGCGCCGAGTGCCTGCGGCACGGCGTTGGCGAGGGCGAGCGCGGCGTCGACGGTGGGGGCGTGCTGGACGGTGAGCAGCGGGCCGAACACCTCCTCGACCACCGCCGGGTCGTCGTCGGGGAGGTCGGCGAGCAGCCGGGCCGGGCGCCAGAGGCCGTCGGCGCGGCCGGGCGCGGGCAGTGAGCGCTCGGCGCCCGAGGCGGCGAGGATCCGGTCGTAGCGGGCGGCCTGGCCGGGGTTGTTGAGCGGGCCGAAGTCCCGGCCGGCCTCGTGCTCGCCGAGCGCGGCGGCGAGGGCCTCGACGGTCCGCTCGTAGTGCTCGGTGAGGGTGATCACCCGGGCGGGCGCGGCGCAGCTCTGCCCGGCGTTGTAGGTGCACGCCGCCGCGAGCGCGGACCAGGTGTGCGCGGGGGCGTCCGGCAGCACCAGCACCGGGCTGTTGCCGCCGAGTTCCAGGCTGACCCGGCGGTGCCCGGCCCGGGCGGTGATGTCGGCGCCGGCGGCCGCGCTGCCGGTGAAGGCGATCAGGTCCACCGCGGCGGCGACCAGCAGCCGGCCGGTGTCGCGGTCCCCGGGAAGGGCGGTGAGCACGTCCTCGCCGAGCGCCTCGGCGGCGTGGGCGGCGAGCAGCGTCGCGGAGTCGGGGGTGGTCTCGGCGGGCTTGACCACGACGGCGTTCCCGGCGGCGAGTGCCGGGGCGGCGCGCCAGGCGGCCATCAGCAGCGGGTAGTTCCACGGCACGACGGCGGCGACCACGCCGACCGGCTCCCAGCGCACCCAGCTCTCGTGGCCGGGCAGGTAGCGGCCGGCGGCCGGCGCGGTGCCGGTGCGCGCGGCGCCCGCGGAGAACCGGAACAGGTCGGCGACCTCGCGTATCTCGGCGGTGGCCTCCGCCTCGGGCTTCCCGGTGCCGGCCTGCTCCAGCACGGTGTACTCGGTGAGGTGGCGCTCGATCAGGTCGGCGAGCGCGTCCAGGCGGCGCTCGCGCTCGCGCGGGGTGAGCGCGCGCCAGCGCGCGGCGGCGGCCCGGGCGCGGGTGACGGTCGCGGCGACCTGCCCGGCCCGCGCGGGGACGAGCGTGCCCCGGGTGTGACCGGTGCGCGGGTCGGTCAGGTGGAGCTCGGGTGCGTCGGCGGAATCGGTGGCGAGGTCGGCGGTGGAGTCGGTGGCGGAAGCGGTGGCGGAAGCGGTGGACGGTGCCATGGCGGGGCCTCCCGGGCCGGGGCAGCAGGGGACGTGGGCGAGCGGGTCACAGATCGTAGGAGCGCAGCCAGAGTTCGAGGGTGAGCACCAGCCAGAGCTTGCCGCCCTGGCGGGGCAGCAGGGTGCCCTCGCGGCGCATCCAGGTGCGCACGGTGTCCGGGCGGACCAGCCCGCGTTCACGGGCGGTGCGTCCGAGCAGCAGCTCGCCGGAGAGCTCGCGCAGCGGGCCGTGCAACCACTGCTGGACCGGGACCCGCATGCCGCTCTTGGGCCGGTCGACGACGGCCGCGGGCAGCAGGTCCCGCACGGCCTCCTTGAGCACCCACTTCTCCACCGTGCCGCGCAGCTTGAGGGTCGGCGGGGTGGCGAAGGCGTGGTCGACGACCTGCCGGTCGAACAGCGGTGAGCGGCCCTGCACCCCGCGCGAGGCGGTGAGCCGCTCGACCTTGGTGAGGATGTGGTGGGCACCCTTGGTGCGCAGGTTGCAGTGCAGCAGCTGGTTGAGCAGCGCCCGCATCGGCCCCGGGGCCAGGTAGGGGGCGACGAAGCGGTGCGGCCGCGGTTCGCCGGCCAGGGCGTGCAGGGCGTCGGCGGTGAGCAGCCGGGGCAGGTCCTCGTAGCACTTGCGGTAGGACCGCAGGTAGGCCTCGGCCCGCGCCTCGGGGGACGGGTCGTCCCGGTGCATCTCGTGGACCAGCATCGGCAGGTTCTTCGGCCCGCCGTACACCGGGTCGCCGCCCTCGCCGTTGAGCGAGACGGTGATCCCGTCGGCGGCGACGGCCTCGGCGAGCATCAGATTGGGGACGGTCAGCGGGTCGCCGACCGGGCTGTCGAGCAGGGCGACGGTGTCGGCGAGCCGGGCGGCGACCTCCTCGCCGGAGACGGTGAGGATCCGGTGCCGGGTGCCGCAGTGGTCGGCGACCAGACCGGAGTACCCCAGCTCGTTGGGCAGCCGGTCGCCGAAGCTGATCGAGTAGGTGTGCACCGGGTGGTCGTGCAGCCCGGCGGCGAGCGCGGTGACCAGCGAGCTGTCGACACCGCCGGACAGCAGCACCCCGACCGGACCGTCGTCCGGCAGCCGCCGGGCGGTGGCCTGTTCGAGCAGCCCGCGCAGCTGCCGCGCGTACGCCTCGGCCGGCGGCGCCTCGCCCTCGGGCAGGCGCTCGGCGGGCTCCCAGAACGGCTCCTGGCGGGCGGACCCGTCGGCGGCCAGACGCAGCGCGCGGCCGGGCAGCGCCTCGTGGACGCCGCGCAGCAGGGTCTCCTCGCCGGGCAGGTAGGCGAAGGTGAGGAAGGAGCGGACGGCGGCCAGGTTGAGGCCGGTGCCGAGCGCGGGCCAGTGGCGCAGGGCGCGCAGCGAGGTGGAGGAGGCCCAGCAGCCGTCGGCGCGGGCGTAGAACAGGGTACGGGTGCCGGCGTGGTCGCGGATCAGGACGAGGTCGGTGCCGTCGACGACGGCGAGCGCGAACATGCCGTCGGCCCGCCGCAGGCCGTCCGCGCCGAGCCGCCGCCACAGCCGCAGCAGCAGCTCGCCGTCGGGGCAGCCGTCGGGGGCGGGGGAGCCGGCCGCGGCGAGGGCGGCGAGCAGCTCGGGGCGGTTGTGCAGGGTGACCTCGCCGACGGCGGTGGTGCCGTCGACGGTGAACGGGCCGGTCGCGAAGCCGGGTTCGGCGTGCAGCAGGGCGGCCTGCGCGCCGTCGGGGGCGGGGGCGCCGGTGAGGGCGGCGAGGTGGGTGCGGGCCCGGTCGGCGTCGGGGCCGGCGCAGGCGCAGCAGCGGGGCATGGTGGCGCGGTGCCTTTCGATCGAGTGGCGGCCCGCCGGGGCGGGGCCGGGGTGGTGCGGAGGCCGGGCGGGCCGGTGGCGGGGGCGGCTCAGCCGAAGTCGTCGCCGTCCCAGCCGTCGTCGGAGTCGTTCCAGTCGCCGAAGTCGTCGGCGGACCCGTCGTCGGCGGCCGGGTCCGCGTGGTGGCCGTCGTGTCCGTCGTCGCCGTCGTCGCCCGTGGAGACGTCGCCGCCCCCGTCACCGCCGCTGGAGGCCTGCCGCCGGGCCTCGGCCCGCAGTTCCTCCTCCTCGGCCTCCGACAGCTCGTCCGGCGGCAGCTGCGCGGCGGTGATCGCGGCGACCCCCGCCACGCCGAGGGCGCCGACCACCACGCCGAGCCGCCCGCCGAAGGAGCTGCGGTTCAGGGTGACCAGCCCGCCGCCCCACACGGTGCGCCCGTAGCCGATGTCACGGCCGTACTCGGTGGCGCCGTCCGCGTACCGCCGCTTGACCAGGTCGCGGCCGAGGGGTTCGTCGGTGCCGGAGCGGCCGAGGCTGTCGTGCCAGTGGATCTGCCGGTCGGTACCGCGCCGGCGCCACTCGCTGCGGCCGTCCTCGTATCGGCGGTGCACTTGGCCGTCCGCCAGCAGTTCGTCGCGGTAGCCGAGGTGGCGTGCGTTGCTCATGGGTGCGGGGTCCTCACGGATCGGGACGGGACGGGGAGGGGGTGCGGGTTCAGCCGGTCGGCCAGCTGAGGAAGCCGCTGCCGCGCGCGGTGCGCACGCGCCGGCGCAGCGGGGTGCGGCGCGGTCCGGCCGTGCCGCCGCCGCGGACCTGGCGGATCACCGTGTGCAGCAGCCGGGCCGGGGCGACGGCGGCCAGTTCGATGGTCCGACCGCTGCCGAGCCAGGCCCGCTCCTCGGGGCGCAGCCCGGCGGGCAGCGGCCCCCGGTAGCCGTGCGGGCCGCGTCCGGAGGTGAGGTGCAGGGTGGCGGCGTGCCGGGGCACCAGGCCCATCGAGCGCACCCGGACGCCCTGCGCCGGGTCTGCCGTCGGTCCCGCCGTCGGTCCCGCCGCGGGCTCCGGCTCCGGCCGGTACGCCGCCCGGACCTCCTCGAAGCAGGCCAGCCCCGACGGACTGGCGTCGTGCAGCACGTGCACGACGGCGCCCCCGGCCCGCTCCAGCGCCGCCACCAGCCGTTCGTCCAGCGGCAGGTCACCGGCCGCGACGATCGGACAGGCGGCCTCCAGATGCAGGTCGTTGGCGAGCAGCATCGCGGTGATCTCCCGGCTCTGGCAGACCAGCAGCCGGGGCAGCCCGTAGTCGTAGAGGTCGGGCTCCGCCGCGTCGGCGGCCCCCGGGCCGACCGCCCCCGGGCCGGCCGGACGCGGCGCGGGCGGCGCCGGCAGCAGGCCGGGCAGCTCGTCGTGGCGCGCGGCCAGCGCGGCGGCGAACCGGGCGTACCGCACGGGCGGCGCCAGCGTGTACGGGATCCGGCGCGGTCCGGCGTGCAGCGGCTGGAGGACCCGGCACAGCTCGTAGTAGAGCTGGCGCTCGGTGTACCGCAGCCCGCCGGGCGCCCCGGCCCGGCCGGCGGCGACGGTCAGTGCGCCGTCCAGCAGCGGACGCAGCGTCATGGGGTTCCTGCCTCTCGTCGTCCCCGCCGTCACGCGGGGCCTTTGCGGAGGTCGGTGCCGCCGGGGCGGCCGCCGTCCTCGGTCGTGCCGTCCGGCCCGGGCTCGGGCCAGGTCATGAAGCCCACGGCGAGCGCCCGCCGACGGGTCTCGACCGGGCTCTCCGGCCGCCCCGCCGCCGGGGAGCGCACCGGGCCGGTCCGCAGGGCGGCCGGGTCCCGGGGCGCCGGCGGCGCGGTGATCCGCTCGGCGGCCCGCTCGGCGAGCGCCAGCAGCCGCTTGGGCGGCAGCGCCGCCAGCGGGGTCCACCAGCCCTCGGCGAACCAGTCGCGCTGGCCGGCGGTCAGCTCGGGCAGCTCCCGCTCCAGCCGGGCCGCCAGCTCCGCCGGGCGGTGGATGTCGCGCAGCAGCGTGTACTTGTGCTCGTCGGTCAGCACGGTGCGCACCGAGAGCCCGGCGTCCAGCACCCGCAGTCCGGGCCGCCCGGCCCGGGCCTCGGCGACCCGCAGGTGGCCGTACGGCGAGGCGTCGTGCAGGACCACCAGCGGCAGGCCCGCCGGGACGGCGCGCGGATCGGTGACGACCAGCGCGCGGTGGCGCTCGTGGTAGCGGTTGGCGTGCAGGAAGGCGCCGACCGTCCGGTCCGGGCAGAGCACGACGAACGCCGGGCCGGCGGGCAGTGGTCCGGGCTGCACCAGCCCGTCCTCCACCAGCCCGGCCGGCAGGGCGCCGTAGACGGCCCGCCAGCGGTCCAGCACGGTGCGGCGGAACTGGTCCTCGGTCCAGCGCGAGTTCACCGAGGTGTCCGGCACGGGGGAGTCGGCCAGCGCCCAGTTGCGGATGCCGAAGCCGATCATGACGAGCGCGGCCAGCAGGATCCACTTGCCGAAACCGGTGCCGCTCAGGATGAAGGCCGCCACCAGGCCGATCACCGCGAAGGTGATCAGCGCCGCCGCGTCGCTCCGGCTGCCGCGGAACTTCACCGGGGGCCGCCCGCGGTGCTGCAGGGCGTAGTTGAGCTGTCCGCTGGTGACGGTCAGCCGGCCCTCGTCGGTGAGCTTCGCGATCACCTTGCGGATCCGTACGTCGTGCAGGCCGACGCCGTCGCTCTTCGGGTCGAGTGCGAACTCCTTGCGGCAGTAGGAGCACCGGTGCCGGGGGCGCTGGCGCTGGAGCAGGTCCTTCGAGCAGTTCGGGCAGATCATCGCGGCACCTCCGGTACCGGCCAGCTGAGGAATCCGACATCGCGGCGCAGGGCCCGGTCGGCGGCCCGCTCGGCCATCGCCAGGACGCGGCGGGGCGGTTGGGCGGCGAGCGGGCTCCACAGGCCCCGGGTGAACCAGGCGCGCTCCGCCTCGGTGAGTGCGGGAAGCTGCCGCAGTTGCCGCCTCAGCGGCTCGCGCAGCTGGTGCTCGTACAGCTGGACGGCCCGCCCGCCCGCCGCCAGGACGGTGCGCGCCGACAGCCCGGCGTCCACCACCGTGCTGTCCGGCCGCGCGGCGCGGGCCTCGCCGGCCAGCAGGCAGCCCGCCGGCGAGGCGTCGTGCAGGACGA
The DNA here is from genome assembly GCF_042800875.1 of Kitasatospora sp. NPDC057595. Lineage (NCBI taxonomy): Bacteria > Bacillati > Actinomycetota > Actinomycetes > Kitasatosporales > Streptomycetaceae > Kitasatospora > Kitasatospora sp. NPDC057595. The sequence continues at coordinate 99,839 of NZ_JBHVGL010000023.1, forward strand.
TCACCGGAAGGCCCTTCGGCAGTTCGGCCGGCGTGGCGACAAGCACCGCCCGGTACCGCGCGGGGAATCCGTTGACGTGAAGGAACGCGGTGACCGTCCGATCCGGGCAGAGCACGCCGAGCGCCGCCGGGCCGTCCAGCTCGGCCGGCCGCACGGCGGACTCCTCGACCACGCCCTCCGGGAGCGCGCCGTGGACCGCGATCCAGCGCTCGACGACCGAGCTGCGGAACATGTCCGCGTTCCAGGCGGAGTCGTTGCCGAGCGGTGAGGTCCACTGGGCCTGCCGCTGCTTGAGGCGTTTGCGCCGTTCCTGCCAGGCCCGTTCGGCCTGCTCGTGGGCGGATCTCAGCCCGTGCCGCCGGGACCACCGGACCAGCTCGGTCACCGCCCCGTGGAGCACCATGAGGCCGATGGCGGCGAGGGGGAGCGTGAAGACGATCAGGCCGATCGACAGGGTGAGCAGGTAGCAGACACCGGTCATCGCCGCCGCAGCCACGACGAAGTTGACGGCGATGACGACCGGATGGTCGAACCTCGGCGGATTCGGTCGCGCGGGCGGGTTTTCGCGGGGCACCGGCCCGGGCGGCCGCCGCTCGTGGAAGGCCCAGCGCAGCTGCTCCACCGTCAGGACGACCCGGCCGCCGTCGCCCAGCCGCTCCACCGTGCGCCGCAGCCGCAGGTCGTGCAGGCCCCGGGTAGATTTCGGCTCCAGCGCGAACGGCTTGCGGCAGCGTCCGCAGACCCGCCCGGTGCGTTCACGGCCGCGTAACCGGGCCTCGCAGTGCGGACAGATCATCGGCCCGATTCCTCCAGCGCCGCCGCCAGCCTGCGCAGCCCCGCGGCGAGCCGCTCCCGCCGGCCGACCTGCCCGATCCGCTGACCGCGCTCCACCGCCCGCAGCGCCTCGGCGAGTTCGGCCTCCGAGCGGCGCTCGGCCTCGGCCGCGGTGATCGCGTAGTCCTCGTGGTCGATGCCGTACCCGGTGTTGGCGGCCAGGATGTTGAGCGGTTCGCGGCCCCGGTTGGCGAAGGAGTGCGGCATCAGCTCGGGTATCCGGATCAGCAGCCCCGGCGTCAGCGGGACGTCCACCACTCGGCGCCGCTCGGCGTCGTAGAGGCCGCAGGCGGCGTGGCCGAGGCTGAGCACCAGGTGCTCGCCGCCGTGCGCGTGGGGGGTGAAGGCGCTGCGCGGCGCGACGATGCCGAGCTTGTAGGTGGCGTTCGACGGCCGCTCCGGCGAGGTCTTGGCGTCGCCGACCAGGTAGTGGGCGAACTGGCCCTCGTCGATGAACCGGAGCAGTTCCTCCCCGGCCGGACCGTGCGCCGAATCCGGTCCCAACTCCCGGGCGCCGTCCCGGTCCGCGAGCAGCACGCGGCCGTCGGGGCGCAGCCGGTACAGCTCGGCGCCGGCCGGCAGCCGGCCGGCGAGCCGTTCGAGTTCCCGCAGACCTGACCGTAGGGACATCGGCCACCCCACCCCCAGCTCGACCTGTGCGACGTCACCCCCGGTGACGCGGAGCGCCGCGCGGCCGGTTCCCTGCCTCCGGGACCGGTGTCGCGGATCCTACGCAACCGGGGTGACATCGTCCGGGGCGGGGAGTGGACAGAGGGTCAACGGCCGCGGGCCACCACGAAGTCCGGCAGTGCGGCGAGGAACGCCAGGGCCTGCGCCGCCTCCTCGTCGGGCGGCTCCGGCGCCCCCGCCAGCACCGCCCCGACCTCCCGTCCGGCGGCCGCCACCAGCCCGGCCGCCGCCTCCCGGGCGCTCGCCACGCAGTCGTACGCCGCCATCCGGTCGAGCAGCCAGGCCACCTCCGCCGCCGCCCCGGGGCCGCGCTGCGCCCGGGTGAGGCTCAGATGGCGCACCACCCGGGCCCGTTCGGCGGGGGTGGCGCGCTCCAGCAGGTGGATCAGCATCAGGGTGCGCTTGCCCTCCCAGAGGTCCCCGGCGATCTCCTTGCCGTACTCCTCGGCGGCCCCGGTCAGGTTGAGCACGTCGTCCTGGATCTGGAAGGCGGCGCCCAGGTACCAGCCGAACCGGTCCAGCCGGTTCGCGTCGGTGCCCGGGCCCTCGGCGACCAGCAGGCCGGAGCGGCACGGGTAGAGGAAGGTGTACCAGGAGGTCTTCTTCAGGCACATCCGGTAGTAGTCGGTGGCGGTCAGCCCGCAGGCGTTGTCGCGGATCCAGCCGATCTCCAGCGCCTGGCCCTCCAGTGACTGGCGGCACATCAGCTCGGTCTCCTCGAACAGCCGCCAGGCCAGCTCCCCGCCGAGCCCCCGCCGGTTGGCCATCACCCGGCGCAGCCCGAGCAGGTTGATCGCGTTGCCGACGTTCAGCGCGACCTCGACCCCGTACCGGGCGGGCAGGGTGGGCGCGCCCCGGCGCAGCTCGCTGCCGTCCTGGATGTCGTCGTGGACGAGGAAGGCGTTGTGGAACAGCTCCACGGTGACGGCCGGGTTGAGGGCCCGTTCGGAGCGCCCGCCGAAGGCCGCGCAGGTGGCCAGGCAGAGCGCCCCGCGCAGGCCCTTGCAGGGGCGGGTGGGGTAGTCGGCGGCCAGGTCGTAGAGGTACGGCGGGCTCTGCTCGGGGATGTGGCGCAGGAGTTCGGCGACGGTCCGCTCGCGGTAGCGGGCCAGGACGTGCTCGACCAGCGGCGCGCCGAGGGCGGGGGACGCGGCCGGGGCGCTCACCCCTGCGGCCGCTCGTCCGGCCGCTCGTCCGGCCGCTCGCCGGGAGCCGCGCCGGGCGTCGGGCCGGCGCCGTCGCCCGGCCGTGCGGTGCGCTGCGGTCCGAAGGCGTCCTGCAGCCCGCGGTTGGCGAGGCCGGGGACGAGCGAGCCGAGGCCGAGCAGCAGGTCGACGACGTCGTGGGCGTTGGCGGTGAGGCGCTGGGTGTGTTCGGAGACCTCGCCGGTGGTGCTGGCGAGCACCCGCTCGCTGACCGCGTCGATGAGCTGGTGGGTGTTCTCGGAGACCCGGCGCACCAGCCGGTCGAACTCCTCCTGGTCGACGCGGTGCTCGCCGGTCAGCCGCTCCGTCGCGGCCCTGGCGTCGGCGAGTCCGGCGGCCAGCTCGCGCTCCAGGACGGCCGCCGCCTCCATCACCGCGCGCGAGCCCTGCTCGCCCGACTCGCTGAACCGACCGGCGTCGGGCATGGCTGACCTCCTGGTTCGCGTCCCGGACGGGGCCGGGGACGGCGGGCCGCTCCGGCGCCGGGCAGGGGCGCCGCCTCGATCGCCGATGGTACACGGGTGTGTGCGGAGCGTGTCCATGGTGGCGCGGGGGAGTGGTCGGCCGGGTGCGCCTGCCGCAGTGCGCCGGAGCGGCCCCGGCGCGCGCGGTCGGGTGCGCGCTGCCTGCCGGCCGGGCGGCTCCCGGGGGCGGTGCGCGGCGGTCCGGCGAGTCGGCGGCCGGATGCCGGACGGTCGCTGGTAGTGATGGCGTGCTTGCGGAGCGATCCGCCGGGGGCGGAGGTCGGGAAGGCCGGGGACGGCACGGCAGAGGGAGCGGTCATGGGTGGCAGGCAGCGTCCGCCGAAGGCGCGGAACGTCCGCTCGGTGGCGGACACCGGGGCGGAGATCGCGAGGTTGGAGGGCTACCTCGCCTGGGAGGCGGAGGTCGCGGCGGCCGGGCGGGACGCCCGGGCCTTCGCCGACCGCTTCCCCTGGCTCCCCGAGGACGACCGGGAGGCGGTGGAGCGCGCCTACGCCGACGACCGGCTGCGGTACGCCGAGGAGGTCGTCGACCGGGCCGTCGGCCGCTGCCGCGAGCTGGCCGCCCGCTACCGCGCCGAGTGCCGCCGGGTCTGCGCCCGCTGGGCGGCGGTCTGCCTGGCGGTGGCGTTCGCCGCGGCGCTGCTCGCCGTGCTCCCGGCCGCGCTGCGCGCCTGACGGCCCGCCACCGGCCGCGCACGGGCCCGCCGCACACCCCTCGGGTGCGCGGCGGGCCCGTGCGCGCGGTGCGCGGGTCTCAGTGGTGGCCGTGGCCGCTGCTGATCTTCTCGTGCTCCTCGGCGGTCGGCTTGGCGATCTGGGCGCCCTCGCCGTAGAAGCCGCGGGAGAGCTTGGCCCGGGCGCGCTTCCAGATGGACACCTTGCGGGCCACCCCGTTCTCGTCCACCGCGGGCGGCAGCACGACCGGCTGCGGCTGGTCGTGCGAGGTGAGCGTGTAGAGCCGGTCCTGCGGCAGCGGCGCGTGCACCTCGACGAACTCGCCGTGCTGCAGCCGCTGGATGACGCCGGTCTCGCGCCCGTGCAGCACCTTCTCCCGGTCCCGCCGCTGCAGGCCCAGGCACCAGCGCTTGGTGATCACGAAGACGATCACCGGACCGACGAAGAAGCCGATCCGGGCCGCGTTGGTGATGGCGTTGATGGACAGGTGGAAGTGGGTGGCGAGCAGGTCGTTGCCGCCGGCGGCGAGCAGGATCAGGTAGAGGGCGATCCAGGCGGCGCCGAAGGCGGTGCGCACCGGCGCGTTGCGGGGCCGGTCGGCGATGTGGTGCTCGCGCCTGTCCCCGGTGATCCATCCCTCCAGGAACGGGTAGGCCCAGATCGCCACCAGGATCAGCGGGAAGATCATCAGCGGGACGAACACGCCCATGACGAGCGTGTGGCCCCAGAGGCCGATCTCCCAGCCCGGCATGATCCGGATCAGGCCTTCCGAGAAGCCCATGTACCAGTCCGGCTGGGCGTCGGTGGACACCTGGTCCGGCCGGTACGGGCCGTACGCCCAGATCGGGTTGACGGTGGCGATCGCGGCCATCGCCGAGACCACGCCGAACACCAGGAAGAAGAAGCCGCCCGCCTTGGCCATGTAGACCGGCATCAGCGGCATGCCGACCACGTTCTCGTTGGTCCGGCCGGGCCCGGCGAACTGGGTGTGCTTGTGGTAGAAGACCAGGATCAGGTGGGCCACCAGCAGGCCCAGCATGATGCCCGGGATCAGCAGGACGTGCACGGTGAAGAGCCGCGGAATGATGATGGAGCCCGGGAACTGGCCTCCGAACATGAACATCTCGATGTAGCTTCCGACGATCGGCACGGCGAGGACCGCGCCCTCCATGAACCGGATGCCGGTGCCGGAGAGCAGGTCGTCGGGCAGCGAGTAGCCCATGAAGCCGTCGAACATGCCGAGGATCAGCAGGCCCGCGCCGAACAGCCAGTTGATCTCGCGGGGCTTGCGGAACGCGCCGGTGAAGAAGACCCGGAACATGTGCGTGAACATGGCGGCCACGAAGACGATCGCGGACCAGTGGTGGATCTGGCGGATCAGCAGGCCGCCGCGGATCTCGAAGCTGATGCCCAGCGTCGAGGCGTAGGCCTCCGACATCCGGATGCCCTTGAGCGGCACGTAGCTGCCGTCGTAGACGACCTCGCCCATGGACGGGACGAAGAAGAGGGTCAGCCAGACGCCGGTCAGGATGATGATGAGGAAGGTGTAGAGGCAGATCTCGCCCAGCATGAAGGACCAGTGGTCCGGGAAGATCTTGCGCAGGTTGGACTTGGACAGGGCGTAGATGCCGAGCCGTCCGTCGGTCCAGTCGGCGAGGGCCTCGACCTTGTTGGCGGGCTCCGCGCGGGTACTGGTGGCCGGCTCCGGGCCCGGCTTGCGGTCGGCTCTCACGACGGGCTCCCCGGCGTCCGCCGCGGCACGTCCTGGACGCCCGGCCGCGAAACGGCCGGCCGATGGAGTGATGTGATCATCGGACCTCTCGATACGGGGGTGCCGGGCAGGCCGGCGCGCGGATCCGGCGACCCGCCGCCCCGTTGCTCAAAGTGATGGAGCGCTTACTCTGTCATGCTGTCGGGAGCACGCCGACTGTGCACGTCCATCGGCCCGTCCGGCCGCTCGTGTCGGCCCGTCCGGGGGGTGCGGCGCACCGGTTCGGCCCCCGCCGCGGCCCCGATGCTGCGCTCGGGTGCTGTTGGCGGCACGGTGAAGCGTTTCGGCGCGCGCCGCGCCCGGGGAGGGTGTGGGGCCGGGCCTACGCTGCGCCAATGGTGGAACACGCGGAACTCTTCGAGGACGTGACGGCCGACCTGGCCAGGGCCGGCTTCGACACCGGGCGCGGGCCCTCGGGCCTGCGGATCGACCGGGAGTCGCAGGGGGTGGTGATCGGCTGGCCGTCCGTGGACGGCACGGCCGGCGACCGGCCGCCCGCCGAGGGCATCCGGGCGGCGGTCACCGGTGCCGTCGCCGCGGTGCTGCGCGAGTCCGGCTACCGGGTCGCGCAGGCGGGCCCCGACGGACTGGTCGTCACCGACGGCCCCGCCCGGGCCGCGGTCGCGGCGGAGGGGGCCGAGCGCGAGCCGGCCGCCGTCCCCGAGCAGTGGTGGGGCTGACGCCGGGGCGGCGGGCCGTCGGATTGCCGCTGCTCCCGGCCACGTGCAACCATGAGGTTGCAACTGCTGGTGACGGCCGAGGAGCAGCCCCATGAACGACACCGCGACGGTGGACCGCGGCCCCGGCGACGCGGCGGTCGACGGCGTGCTCGGCGCCCTCGCCGACCCGACCCGCCGCCGGCTGCTCGATCTGCTCGCCGCCCAGGGCGAGGCCACCGCGACCACCCTCGCCGGGCGGCTGCCGGTCTCCCGGCAGGCCGTGGTCAAGCACCTGGCGGTGCTGGACGCCGCCGGCCTGGTCGCCGGGCAGCGGGCCGGGCGCGAGGTGCGCTACACCGTGCGCCCGGCCGCCCTGGACTCCGCGGCGCGCTGGCTGGCCGGCCTCGCGGCCGACTGGAACCGGCGGCCGGCCCGGGGCCCGGCCGCCGGCGGCCGGTAGCCGGGCCCCGGGCGGCTCGGGCGGTGACGGCCGGTCGGGTTCAGCCGTGCGTCGCGGCGGCGAGCGCCGCGGCCAGCTCCGCCACCCCGGGCTCCCGCAGCACGCCGTAGTGGTCGCCGGCCAGCCGCACCGTGTGCGGCGCGGCCGGTCGGCCGGCGCCGCCCCCGATGCCGTCCGCGCGATCGTCGCCGCCGGCGCCCTCGATGCCCTCGATGAACGAGTAGTCGTCACCGGTGGCCTTGAAGACGGTCACCGGGGCCGACAGCCGCCGCTCGGCCAGCTCCCGGAAGCTGTACTCGAACTCGTACGTCTCGCCGACGATCCGGGCGATCCGGCGGATCAGCTCCTCGTCGAGGTCGGGCAGCAGCCCGTGCACGAAGCCGGCGAAGCCGTCCTCGTCGTGCACCCCGGCCAGGCACCGCGCCAGCTCCGGTCCGCCGATCGATCCCGCGAACACCGAGTACAGGATCGTCAGGTACGCCGGGTTGCGGTAGGAGGACTCGCGCCCGTACCGCTCCCCGTCGGCCCGCCGCAGCTCCGGGTTGCCCGGGCAGATCAGCATGACGTCGGCCACCCGCTCCCCGGCCCGCTCCAGCTGCCAGGCCGTCTCGAAGGCCACCCGGGCGCCGAACGAGTACCCCCACAGGGTGTACGGGCCGTGCGGCCGGATCCGCCGGATCTCCGCCAGGTCGGCGGCGGCCGTCTCCCGGATCGTCGGGTACGGCGTCTCCCCGGGGTTGATCCCGTACGACTGCACCCCGAAGAACGGCCGGCCCGAGCGCCCGGCGAGCGGGCGCAGGTTCATCGGGTAGCCGCCCAGCCCCGGCCAGCAGAACACCGGCTCCCCGGCGCCGTCGCGGGCCAGCGGCACCAGCCGGGACACCGGCCCGCCGCCTGACCCGCGGGAGGTTCGGGCCGTGTCGATCCGCGCCGCCAGGTCCGCCAGCCTCGGGCACTCGAACAGCACCTGAAGCGGCAGTCGGGTGCCGAACTCCCGGTTCACCCGGTTGACCAGCGCCACCGCGATCAGCGAGTTGCCGCCCGCCGCGAAGAACTCGTCCGCCGTCGAGACGGCCTCGTACTTCAGCGCGGCCGCCCACACCGTGGCCAGCCGGCGCTCCGTCGGCGTCGACGGTGCCGTGAACGGCGCGCCCGTCCCCGCGTCGCGGACCTGCTCGGCGGCGGCCAGCGCCTTGGCGTCCACCTTGCCGTTGGCGGTCAGCGGCAGCCGGTCCAGCACCAGCACCCGGTTGGGGATCATGTAGTCCGGCAGCACCGCCGCCAGCTCGTCCCTGATCAGCTCCGCCGGGCCCTTCATGTGCACGGCGTCCTCCTGCATGCCCTCGCTGCGGACCTGCTCCTCGCTCACCCGGCCGCCGAGGAAGAAGTACGACGGCCCGGCCGGGATCCCGCAGCCGGTCAGGACGGTCTCGATCCGCCGGGCGGACGGCAGCGGGTGGCCGCTGCGCGAGCTGTAGCCCGAGGACATGAAGCCGAAGCCGAGACCGTTGCGCTGCAGGTGGTGCAGCCGGGCACCGAGGCCGATGTACTCCAGCCACGGCTCGGTGGCCCGGCTGACCGCTGTGATGCCGAAGCCCGCCCGCCGGTACACCTGCTGGTTGATCGCGATGACGTGCCGGGACTCCACGATCTCGTCCGAGACCCGGACCAGCTCGCCGCCCTCGTGCCGGTACAGGCCCGCCGGCAGGCCCTCGACCCCGCCCGGATGGGCCTGGACGAACAGCTCGGTGTCCTCCCGGCGCGGCCGCCCGTCGTCCGCGGCGACGGTGAAGCTGCCCAGGTAGAAGTCCTCCTCGGCGACGTCCAGCCGCCGCTGGACGGCCGGCTCGTGGCCCAGCGGACGCACCGCCAGTCCGTACTCCGGCAGCACCTCCTCCAGCACGCCCAGCATGTGGCCGGTCTCGAACTCCAGCACCTCCCGGATGTTGTTGCGGTACACCGGCTCGATCGCGCCGCGGCGGCCCAGGAAGTGCACCGCCAGCGGCGGCCCCGCGGGGTCGGCCTCGCCGACCCGGACCAGGGTGTGCTCCACCGGGTGGTGGTAGTACACGCCCGCCGGCGCGCCGTGCGAGCCGTCCGTCTCCAGGTACAGCTGGGTGGCGTACAGCGCCCCCGGGGAGGCGTAGGCGTACTTCGGCAGCAGCCGCTCCTCGCTGTGGAACTGTCCGAACCACCGCAGCACCGGGCCCAGTTCGGCGAGCGTGACGGGGGCCTCCCGGGGCGCGGCGGGCACCGCGGGCGGGGCCGGGTGCGGGGCGGCCAGCAGCGTCAGCAGGTCGTCCGCGGTCACCGGGCCGCCCTCGAAGAAGCGGTAGGTCTTGCGGGCGAAGGTCTCCCGCCGCTGCCGCCCGGTCTCCCGGCGCCCCGGCAGCTCCACCACCGGCCGCCCGGCCAGCTCGGCCGGGGTGCGCACGCCCGGATTGGACAGCTGCGCCCGCACCTGGAGCCGGCTCGCCTTGGACTGGTGGTGGCCGCCGTGGTTGCCCTGGTCCATCAGGGCGGCCTCCTTGGGATTCAGCTCCACGCAGGCGACCAGGTTCCGGTGCCCGGTCCGCGCGTCGTCGGTGACCACGGCCGCCGCCCGCCGCACCCAGGTGTGCTCCTCGATCGCGAGCGCGATCTCGTCCAGCTCCACCCGGTAGCCGCGCAGCTTGACCTGGTTGTCCACCCGGCCGGCGCACTGCAGGGTGCCGTCCGGGTTCCACTGGGCCAGGTCGCCGGTGCGGTACAGCCGCTCGCCCGGCAGGTGCGGCGAGGCGACGAACCGCTCGGCCGTCAGATCCGGCCGGTTGAGGTAGCCCCGGGCCAGCTGGACGCCGCCGATGTACAGCTCGCCGGCGGCCCCGACCTCCACCGGCGCCAGCTCCCCGTCCAGCACGAAGCAGCGGGTGCGGTCCACCGGCACGCCGATCGGCACCGAACCGCCCGGGTCGCCGAGCGCTTCGGGGTCGACCCGGTGGGCGGTCGCGTTGATGGTGCACTCGGTCGGGCCGTAGAGGTTGACCAGTGCCGCACCCGGCAGCGCGGCCGTCAGCGCCCGCGCCAGGCGCACCGACAGCGGCTCGCCGCCCGAGTACAGCCCGCGCAGGCCGGTGCAGTCCGCCAGCCGCTCGGTGTCCAGCAGCGCCTGCAGCAGGGTGGGCACGCACTGGAGGGTGGTCACCCCGTGCGAGAGCACGGTGTCGATCAGCGCCTCCGGATCCCGGTAGACACCCGGCGCGCCCATCACCACGCGGGCCCCGGCGGCGGGCGCCAGGATCTCCCACTGCGCCGCGTCGAAGCTCATCGGCGTCTTCTGCAGCACGGTGGCGGCCGGGCCGAGGTGTCCGGCGTCGGCCAGCCAGCGCAGCTGGGACACGATGCTGCGGTGCTCGATCATCACGCCCTTGGGGCGGCCGGTGCTGCCGGAGGTGTGGATGACGTAGGCGAGGGACTCCGGCTCCGGGGCGGCGGGACCCTGGCTCTGGTGCGGGATCGGGGACGCGCCGGGGTGCTCCGCGTCCTCGGGGGCGTCGGCCGGGGTGACGATCCGGGTGCCCGGCGGGACCAGCTCGGCCAGCCGGGTCCGGAGGTGCTCCTGGGCGACGATCACCTTGGTCCCGCTGGACTCGATCATCCAGCGCACCCGCTCCTGCGGGTACTCGGGCGAGAGCGGCAGATAGGCGGCACCCGCGTGGAGGATGCCCCAGGCCCCGGTCATCAGCTCCAGGGACGGTTCGGTGTACAGGCCGACGCAGTCGTCGGCGGTCACGCCCAGCCGGTGCAGCCGGGCGGCGAGGGCGTCGGCGGCCGCGCGGAGCTCGCCGAAGGTGAGCCGGCCGGCCTCGTCGGTCACGGCGATGGCGTCGGGCCGGGCGGCGGCCTGGGCACGGAGCAGGTCGGGCAGGCAGAGGGAGTGGCGGGCGGCGTCGAGCAGGACGGCGGACGGGACGGACTCTGCGGTCATGAGGGGGTTCCCTGAGGTCGGGGCCGGTACGGCCGCCCGGTGCGCCGACCGGGCGTGACTCCCAAGGTCGGCCGCCCGGTGTCCCGTCCGCCTGGGGCGAGGGCCGCCTTCCGGTCCGGATTTCCGCCCGGGCCGGAAGGCGTCCGGGTCCCGGGTGTCCCGGGCAGGTCCCGGTCGGCCGCGCTCGCGGTCCCGCCCCGGGTCAGGTGCCGGCCGGGTGGCCACCGCCGTCGGGTGCGGGAGGAAGGCGGTCACGGCGGGCGGGGCCGAGCGGCCGCGCAGGGTGGCGGTGCGCACGAGGCGCCCGGGCGATCGACGCGGACTTTCCGGTGCGGCCGCCCGCCGCGGGGGTGCCGCCCCGGCAGATCGGTCGGACCTGGGGTTCCGGGGGGAAGTGACGTTGGTCCCTGCCGCCCGCCCCGTCGGGTTCCGCACGCTGGAATGCGGGTCCGCCGGTTCACGAAGACCGGCGGGCCCACCAGCAGACCCGGTAGCCGAACGAGTGAGGACCCACGCCGCCCATGCCCGTCGAGACGATCGTGCACCGTCTGGTCGATGCCTTCTTCACCCACTGCCGGGAGTGCGGCGAGCCCCGCGACGTCGAGTGCCACCACGCCCACTGGCGGCTCTACCTGGATCTCGACCTGGAGACCCTGCGCCGGATCCGCGCCTGGGCGCTCGACCCGGCCAGCCGGGCCGGCACCGAGACCGAGCGCACCGTGCTGCTGCACTGGCTGGAGACCCAGGAGGTCTGACCGCCTTCGGCGGCTCCCTCGGTGCCGCGGACGGCCTTGAGCGCTCAGGTCGGGTCCGGCGCCGTTGCCCGTTCCGCGCGGACCTCGGCGACGTGCGGGTCGGTGCGATCGTCGTACCGCCACAGCGCCGGCAGCGCGGCGGCCAGCACCCCGCCGCTCACCAGGCAGGCCAGGCCGCCGGTGCGCAGCGCGGCCCGGATGCCGTAGCGGGCGGCCAGTCCGCCGGCCCGGAGGTCGCCGAGGGCCGGCCCGGCGGCGCTGATCAGCAGCTCCAGCCCGGCCGCGCGCCCGCGCAGCCCGTCCGGGATGGACCGGTTCCAGATCGCGCCCCGGAAGGTGTCGCCCACCCAGTGCGCGGCTCCGGCGACGGCCAGGCAGAGCAGTACCGGCCACAGGCCGGAGCCGAGCGCGGCCGCCGCCGTCGCCGCGCCGACCGCCGCGCAGGACAGCAGGACGAACCGCCCGTGCCGGTGCACCCGCCCGGTCCAGCCGCTGGTGGCGGCGGCCAGCAGCCCGCCCGCCGCCGAGGCCGAGTAGAGCAGGCCGAGCGCCCAGCGCGCGTCCAGCTCGTCGGCGAGAAAGGGGAAGAGCGCGGTCGGCAGGGCGAAGGCGGTGGCCGCGAGGTCGGCCAGGTAGGTGCCGACCAGGTCCGGCCGCCGGGCCACGTGGCGGGCGCCCTCGGTGAGCTCGCGCAGCGCCGGGGCCCGCTCCTCCCGGGCCGGGCGCAGCGGGCGGAGCAGGGTGAGCAGCGCGATCGAGAGGAGGAAGGTGGCCAGGTCGACGAGGTAGGCGGTGCGCACCCCGGCGGTGGCGATCACCACCCCCGCGGCGGCGGGCGCGACCAGCCCGACCACGGTCCACCGCAGGGAGAGCAGGGCGCCGGCCGCGAGCAGCTGGTCGTGCGGCACCAGCCGGGGGACCATCGCCTCCAGCGAGGGCTGCTGGACCCCCTGGAGCGCGGCGGCGCAGCCCGCCGCCGCGTAGAGCGGCCAGATCATCGGCTCGTCGGTCAGCGCGTTGAGAAGCAGCAGCGCGCAGAGCACGGCGAGCGCGATCTCCGTGGTCAGGGCCACCGTCCGGCGGTCGAGCCGGTCGGCGAGCACCCCGCCGTACAGGCCGAGCAGGACCGTCGGCACCAGCTCCACCGCGCCGACGGCGCCCACCGCGAGCGGCGAGCCGGTGGCGTCGGCGATCTGCAGCGGGATCGCGGTGAGGGTGAACACCGAGCCCAGCATGGTGACGGCGCCGGACGTCCAGACCAGGCGGAAGTCCGCGGAGGACCGCCAGGGCGCGGTGTTCGGCAGGAGCCGGGACCACGGGCGGCCCGGGCCCGTTCCGGTGGTCGTCATGAGTGTGTGGGTCCCTTCCGGGGAGACGCGAAGGCGCGGGGACGGTTCCTTATCGCTGATAAAGTCCGAGCCGGAACTTAGCAGCGATAAAGTGAGCTGCCAAGGCAATAGCCGGGGCCGGCCCGGGCGGCGGAAGGGCGGTACACGATGGCGCTGACACGGGACGCGGTGGTGCGCACCGCCCTGCGGCTGCTCGACGAGGTCGGCATCGACGGACTCACCACCCGTCGGCTGGCCCGCGAGCTCGGCGTGCAGTCCCCGGCCCTGTACTGGCACGTCAAGAACAAGCGGCAGCTGCTCGACCTGATGGCGGAGGCCATGCTGGCCGAGGCCCTGCCGCCGGACCGCGAACCCGACCCCGCGCTCTGGCCGGACTGGCTCGCCGCCGACGCCCGGGCCAAGCGCGCCGCGCTGCTCGCCCACCGCGACGGCGCCCGGGTGCACGCCGGCACCCTGCCCACGACCGAGGAACTGCCCGCCGTCGAAGCGCAGTTGGGCGCACTGTGCGAGGCGGGCCTGCGTCCGCGCACCGCGCTGCGGCTGCTGCTGACCATCGACCGCTACGTCATGGGCTGGGTCACCGAGGAGCAGGCCTGGCGGCAGGACGCCGAACAGCGGGACGGCTCGCCTTTCCCGGACGAGGCGCTGCGCGAGCTTCCGCTGCTGCGCGAGGCCGCCGACGTGCTGCGCATGACGGACCACGACGCCGACTTCGAGTACGGGCTGCGGGTGCTGATCGAGGGCTTCCGGACCGAGATCGCCCGCGAGGCCGCGGGTGCCGCGGGTGCCGCGGGTGTCGCGGAGGCCGGGGAGGCCGGGGAGGCCGGGGAGGTCGGGCCTGGGGACGATTCGCCGGCCGATCCGATCCGCTAACTTGACCGTCCATGCGAACTCTCGACCCTGCCCGCACCGCCCTCGTCCTGGTCGACCTCATGGAGCGGATCGCCGCCCTGCCGCTCGCCCCTCGCCCCGGCAGTGAGGTGGTCGCCACGGCGCTCGACCTCGCGACGGCGTTCCGGGCCGCCGGCGCGCCGGTGATCGCGATCCGCGTCGAGCGCCCCGGCGTCGCCGAGCAGCCACCCGGGAGCGACCTGCTGCCCGAGGTCGCCGCCCTCGCCGACGAGGTCGTCGTCAAGCGCACCATCGGCGGATTCCACCGCACCGACCTGCACGAGCTGCTCCAGGCGCGCGGCGTCGACACCCTGGTGTTCGGCGGCATCGCCACCAACCTCGGCGTCGAGTCCACCGCCCGGTCGGCCGCCGACCACGGCTACGCGGCGGTGTTCGTCGAGCAGGCCATGACGGCCCTGACCGAGGAGGAGCACCGGGCGTCCGTCGCCCTCTCGCTGCCCCGCTTCGGCGAGGTGGTCGACCGGAGCGGCCTCAGCCTCGGCTGACGCCGCCCCGGGCCAGCTCCAGCGCCTCGCGCAGCCGGCCGTCCGCCGAGGTGAGCAGCCGGGCGGCGGCCGGGGCGTCCACCCCCGCGAGGACGACCAGCACGGCGTCCTTCACCTCGCCGCCGGTGGCCGCCAGCGCCCGTCGCGCCGTCTCCTCGTCCGCGCCGGTGATCTCGGTGACGATCCGCCGTGCCCGGTCGCGCAGCTTGGCGTTGCCGGCCCGGACGTCGACCATCAGATTTCCGTACGTCTTGCCGAGCCGGACCATCACCGCCGTGGAGAGCAGGTTCAGCACCAGCTTCTGCGCCGTGCCCGCCTTGAGCCGGGTCGAACCCGCCACCACCTCCGGCCCCGTCACCACCTCGATGCCCAGCTCGGCGGCTGCGACCAGCGGCGATCCGGAGCTCCCCGCCAGTCCGACGGCCAGCGCCCCGGCGGCGCGGGCGTAACGCACCGCCGCCACCGTGTACGGGGTGCGACCGGAGGCGGAGAGGCCCAGCACGGTGTCCTCGGCGGTCAGCGCCAGCGCCGCCAGGTCGGCGGTCGCCAGCTCCGGACGGTCCTCCGCGCCCTCCACGGCGCGCACCAGCGCCCGCGCGCCGCCCGCGATCAAGCCCACCACCTGGCCCGGGGCGGTGTTGAAGGTCGGCGGGCACTCGCCGGCGTCCATCACCCCGAGCCGCCCCGCCGTGCCGGCGCCCGCGTAGACCAGTCGCCCGCCCCGGGCCATCCGCTCCGCGACCGCGTCCACCACGACGGCGATCCGCGGCAGCTGTCCGGCCACCGCCCCGGCGACCGTACCGTCCTCGGCGTTCAGCAGCCGCAGCAGCTCCAGCGTCCCCAGCCGGTCGAGGCCGGCCCACTCCGGCCGCACCACCTCGGTGGCCGGGCGGTCGGTGTCGTCCATACCGTCTCCCTCCCCGCGCATGACGGCCGCCAACCGGGGCAGGCGCCGCACGGGCGGGGAAAGGAGACCGCGATGGGCCACGAGGAGACGGTCGCCGCCCTGCTGGCACGCTTCGGCCGCACCTACGCCGACGAGGCGGGCATCAGGCTCCGCGACACACCGTCGCCGCTCTACCGGCTGCTGGTCCTCACCACGCTCAGCTCGGTGCGGATCGGCGCCTCCCTCGCGGTCGCGGCGGCGCGGGAACTCTCCGCGGCCGGCCTGCGCACCCCGAAGGCGATGGCCGCCTCCCGCTGGCAGGACCGGGTCGACGCCCTCGGCCGCGCCCACTACGTCCGCTACGACGAGAGCACCGCCACCGCCCTCGGCCGCGGCGCCGAGCTGCTCCTCGACCGCTGGCGCGGCGACCTCCGCCGCCTGCGCGACGAGGCCGACGGCGACCCGGACCGCATCGCCGAACTGCTCCGCGAGTTCCCCCGGATCGGCCCGGTCGGCGCGGGCATCTTCTGCCGCGAGGCCCAGGCCGTCTGGCCCACCCTGCGGCCCTCCTTCGACGCCCGCACCCTCCGCGCCGCCGCCGACCTCGGCCTGCCCCGCACCCCCGCCACCCTCGCCGCCCTGGCCCCGCCGCACGACCTCGCCCCCCTCGCCGCCGCCCTCACCCGCCTCAGCCTGAGCCACCCCCGCCCGCACGAACTCCTGGCGGCCTGAGGCTCCGCCTTGCCCACGCCGGCCCGCCCTCCGCCGGACGGATGCGGCCCGGCCGGTGGGCGTCGTGCCTCCACCGTCGATCTGGCGTCTGGACCGCGGGCGTCACCGGGTGGGCCCGTCGGCCGGCGTGATCGTCGACGGGACGGCGTGTTCAGGTGGCGAGGTCGGTAGGGCGGACAGCGAGGTTCCGGGGGCGGAGCCGGAGTGGGAGACGGCTTCGTCGTCTCAGGGTGGGAAGCGCAATCCCGCGTTCCAACAGGGCATGTGGGGAGTTCGCCGCAGCCTCCTTCCAGCTGGTGGCGGGATCGAGGCCGTCGCTGGAGGCGCTCGCGGCGCGGTTGCGGCTGCCCGTCGAGCGGGGGTGGGAAGGCCTCGGGTCCGTGGACGTCGCCATGGTCCGCACCGAGCAGGTGGACTTCGCCCTGAGCCGGTTGGAGGGAGCGCCTGCCCCGCACACGCAGGTCCGGGTGAGCCGTTCGACCGACGACGTGGAAGCGGCGCTGGACATCCTGCTCCGCGCGCTCGGTGTCGACCGCGGGCCGCTTGCGTTCCGGGGCAGCGTGGGCGCAGTTCGGGATCAGGGTGTGAGCTGGGTGAGGAGGGCGCGGGCGAGGGGGGCGGGGAGGGCGGGGTTGGCAGCGGCGACTTCGGCGATGTGGGGGACCGGGTCGGCGATCAGTTCGGTGAGGAGGGTGGGCGGTAGGGAGGGGTTGGCGGCGGCGATCGGGCGGGCCTGTCGGTCCTCCAGGCAGGCGGTCAGGGCGGGCAGCGGTGCTGCGGGGTGGGAGGCGATGGCGCGCAGGGCCGTCCGGACGGGCGGGCGGTGGTGGGCCAGGTCGGTGAGCAGGGCCGGTGAGGCGTCCGGGTTGGTGGCCATCCGGGCGGCGACGCGGACGCCGTGCCGGGTGAGCATGGCGCGCAGCAGTGGCTCGGGCAGACCGGGGTGCGGGGCGATCGCCTTCAGGACCTTGGCGTCGGGGTCGGCGGCGAGGGCGTCGCGAATGGCGGGCGGCAGGTCGCGGCGCTCGGCGACCAGCATCCGGACGGCCGGTTCCGGGGAGGCGGCCAGCTGTGCGACCTCGGTGGGGGAGGCGGCCGCGATCCTGGGCAGCAGGGTGGCGTGGGCGTGGCCTCGGGCGGCCAGTCGGGTGAGTACGTCGAGCGGTAGCCGTGGGTGGTCGGCCAGTGACCGGGCGACGTCGCTGCTCTCGTCCTCGGCCAGGATGCGGATCACATCCTCGTCGATCGCGGGGTTCTCGGCGAGCGCGCTGCGGACCCACCGCACCGGGTCGGTGGCGAGCCGGCGGTAGACCTCCGGCGGCAGGTCGGTGCGGGCCGCCAGCTCGGCGCGCGGCGCCGCCGCAGGGTGGCCGGCGAACCGGGCGGCGGTGGCGGGGGGCGTCGCGGGGTGGGCGAGGGCGTTGGCGGTGATGTGGTGCCGGCCGGTCTCGTGCTCGCCGGAGCAGACGGTGCCGGGCAGCGCCGGGCAGTCGGGGAACTCGCAGTCCTGGCCGTGCTCGTAGGGCACGGTGTGCCGCTCGCAGACCGGGCAGGCACCGGCCGGTGGCAGCGCTTCGCCGGTCGGCAGCGTGCCTCCGGTCAGCAGGGCGTCGCCGGTGAGCAGGGCGTGCACGACATCCGGCGGTGTCCGGTCGTTGGCGGCCACCGCGCGGCGGACGGTGGTGTGCGGGTGGTGGGCGAGGGCCGCCGCGAGATCGGGTGGTGCGGCGAGGGCGAGTTCCGCGACGACCTCGGGATCCCGGTCCTCGGCGAGGCGTCGTACGACGTCGTCCGGCAGGTCGGGGCAGGCGGCGAGCCGGCCGCGCAGCCAGGGGTCGGGGTCGGCTGCGAGCCGTCGTGCCAGGTCCGGCCGGCCCTCGCCGCGCTCCAGCAGGGTGAGCGCGGACTCGGGCCGGCTCGCGTCGTCGACGTCGGCGAAGAGCGCGCGCACCTGGGACGGGGTGAGGTCGTCCCGGTCGGTGAGCTCGGCGGCGAGGTCGTCGGCGAGAGTCCGGTCGGGGGTGGTCGCGGCGAGGGTGATCAGCCGGTCGACCAGGTCGGCGGGCAGGGCGGGGTTGGCGGCGAGGCCGCACAGGACGCGGTCGGGGTGGAGCACGACGTGGATCACCCCGGCATCCTGCCAGGTCCACAGTGGCACGCGTGTGCGCCTGTGCTGGGTCAGGCCATCCAGAAGAAGACCGCCGTCATCCGCCGGTCCTGCAGGGACAGACCGTGGTAGGCGGTGGCGCTGTGGATGAGGTTGGCGTGGTAGACGAGCAGCCGGTTGAAGCGGTTGGGGACGCGGACGTCCTCGGTGAAGGCGTCGGCGGGGACCCGGCGGGTGCCGAGGGCCTCGACCAGGTTGTTGTGCGGGGCGGTGACCAGGTTGCCGCCGAGCCGGCCGCCGGGGAACCGCTGGCGGTAGAAGCCGGTGCCGGCGCCCTTGGGGGCGCCGGGGGTCAGGTAGAGGACGGCCGCGTAGCGGCAGAGGGCGCGGGAGTCGGTGTGCGGGCGCGGCTCCGATTCGGCGGCGCCGACGAGCTGGACGCAGTTGTGGTTCAGGGTGCCGCCGCCGGGAGCGCTCTGCACCCAGAGCCGCGGCGCCCCGGTGGCCCTGCGGACCAGTGCCTCGACGCGGGCCAGCTCGTCCGCTTCGAGGCCGGGCATGGTCCGCAGGCCGGGCCAGGTCTCCGGGCGGTAGGGGTAGCCCTCGGCCCAGTCGTTGCGTTCCAGGCAGCGGCGTCGGACGGCGTCCGGGTCGGGCAGGACGTCGTCGAACACCCAGTAGTCGCGGCCGGGGGTGGGCTTGCGGTAGGGCAGGACGGGGAGGGGCGCCGTCCGTCCGGCGGGCAGTGGAGGCATGGGCCGACCATAGGATTCGTCGCCCCCAACGTTCTGCCGTGAGCAGGTCAACCTTTCGTCAAGGTCGCCATGGCCATGACCGGTCGTGGGTGTGGGCGGGGTCACGCTTGAGCGCGCGGCGGGGGACGGGAAGGGTGGTGCCATGACCACCTTCGAGATCGATCCGGCCGACCCGTCGGCCGCCGGGGCGCCGCGCACCCGCACGCATCACTGGCAGGCCGGTCCGCCCATCTCCGCGTTCCCGCACCTCACCGGGGAGGAGATCCTCCAGGAGATCATCGCCGGCCGGATCCCGCAGCCGCCGATCGGGAGCACCATGGGATTCCGGCTGGTGGAGGCCGGTCCCGGGACGGCCGTCTTCGACGGTGAACTCGGCGACCACCTCTTCAATCCGATGAACACCGTCCACGGCGGGTACCTGGCCACCCTGCTGGACTCGGCGCTCGGCTGCGCCGTGCTGAGCCGGCTGCCGGCCGGCGTCGGCTACACCACCACCCAGCTGAACGTGCACATGGTGCGGCCGTTGTTCGCGGACTCGGGCCAGGTGCGCTGCGAGGGGGTCGCCCTGCACGTCGGCCGGACGATCGCCACCGCGGAGGCGCGGATCATCGGCTGCGAGGACGGCCGGCTCTTCGCGCACGCGACCACCACCTGTGCCGTCCTGGCCCCGCGCCGGGCCGGCTGACGGACCCGAAACGGGCCCAGGGCTCCGGGCCCCCGGCGGTTCGCCCGCGCGCACCGGCGCGGTTGCCGACCGCCGGGGCCTGTCGGCCGTGACGGGGCGGGTGACGGGTGGCGGCCGACGGGCGGAGCCGTCACCGCGTCCCGGACGTCACTACGCCCCGAGGGCCGCGGCGGCCAGCCCGCAGACGGCGACGAAGCCGCAGATTCCGAGGTTGATCACCTTGTGGGAGAGGAAGACGGCGGCGAACTCGCGGATGGTCGCGCTCGGCCAGTAGTACCGGGCGGTGGGCGAGCCGCAGACCTGGCCGGTGACACCGGTCTTGCGGGCAGTCAGGGCGGCACGGAAGGCGTGGAAGTTGTTGGTGACGACGACGGCGCGGTAGTCGGCCTTGGCCTGCTCCATGATCACCTTGCTGAACAGCAGGTTCTCCTCGGTGGTGCGCGAGCGGTCCTCGCGCTCCAACCGCTCGGCCGGGAAGCCGCGATCGGTCAGGTAGTTCGCCATCGCGTGGGACTCCGGCAGCTTCTCGTCCGGACCCTGGCCGCCCGAGGTGATCAGCACCGGCGGATTGCCGCGCGCGGCCTGCTTCTCGTAGAGCTCTCGGCCGCGTTCGAGCCGGCTGGCGAGCAGCGGCGGCACCCGTTCGCCGCCGATCAGCCCGGAGCCCAGCACCACGACGAAGTCGACGTCGCCGCGCGGCCGGTGGAGCTGGTAGAGGAAGGCGTAGCCGACGAAGCAGACGAACAGGAAGGAGACGTAGCCGACCACCAGCAGCGCGGTCGCGGCGAGGATGCCGATGCTCGGGGACTTGGTGAGCAGCGCCGCGATGAACAGCCCGATCAGGCCCAGGATGCCGAGTCCGGCGAGCAGGGACAGCAGGTTCGCCGGCCGCCGCCCCTCCTTGCGGATCATCGTCAGCCCGTTGGAGAGCAGGAACCAGACCAGGGCGATGGTGCCGACGGTCGGGAGCAGCGCGATCAGGGCGACCGCCAGCTCGGCGACCAGGCTGGGCGCCTTGCGCAACTCGGCGATCAGCGCGAGGGCGAGCAGCGAGACCGCGATGCCGAGCAGAACGGCGTTGCTGAACCGGCGGCGGTCGCGAAGGACTCCGATCCCGCACAGGAGGAAGAACAAGGCCGCTGGGGCATAGGCGATCATGCCCGTATCGTAGGGTCCGGCCGGGCGGCGCCGGCTCGCGCCTCCTGCTCCGCGGGACACCCGCAGGCAGTATCCGCCTCGACCTCCTCTCCTGCGCTGTCCCGGTCCGCTTCCACCGGCCGACCGACCCGGCGGACGCCGGGAACGGCCGCGGTGCCGGCACAGGCGAGCGCGACCAGGACGGCGGTGACCAGCAGTGGTCCCGTGCTGCCCCAGGCGTCCGCGGCCAGCGGTGCGAGCGCGTACCCGAGCGGGGCGGCGGCGAGCGACAGCAGCCAGTCGTAGGACGTCACCCGGGCCAGTACCTGCGGCGGGAACTCCTGCTGAACCACCGTCTGCCACACCGGGCTGAGGAAGCCCAGCCCCGTCATCGCCAGCGCGTACGCGGCCACCGTGACCGGGGCCGGCGCCGCCAGAGCGAGGGCGGCCAGCGGCAGGGCGTACAGCGCCAGGCCCAGGTTGGCGACCAGCACCGGCCGCCGTGGCCGGTACCGGCCGGCGAGCAGCGAGCCGACCAGCACGCCGCCCGCGGCGGCCTGGGTCATGGCGATCCAGACGCCGTCCCCGCCCAGCTGCCGGGTGGCGATCAGCGGGCCGAGGGTGAGCAGCACGGCGGCGGCGCCGTTCCACACGCCGTGGCCGATCAGGCTCGTCCAGTACCAGTCGCGCGAGCGCACCTCGCTCCACCCGCGCACCAGGTCGGTCCGCAGCGAGCGGCGCTCGCCGGGGGTGTGCCGCACCCGCAGCCGTGTCAGCAGCGCCGCGCTGACCAGGAAGGAGGCGCCGTCCAGCAGGAACGCCCAGCCGGCGCCGGCCGTCCAGATCAGCAGCCCGGCAAGTGCCGGGCCGCCGAGCCGGGCGGCGTTCGCGGCCGAGGCGAGCAGCGCGTTGGCCCGCATCCGCTGCGGCCCCGCCACGGTGGCGGCCACCAGCGGCGTGGCCGTCGGTATGGCGAACGCGGAGGCGATCCCGCCGACCGCCTCGGCGGCCGCGATAGGCGCCAGCCGGGGCTGGTCGGTGAGGAGTTCGAGGCCGACGGCCAGCTGGGCGGCGGCCCGGACCAGGTCGGTGACGAGCGCGACCAGCCGGGGGTTGACCCGGTCCCCGACCACGCCGCCCAGCGGGAGCAGCAGCAGACGCGGGACCATCGCGCAGCCGAGTACGAGGGCGAGCGCGCCGGAGGAGCCGGTCGCCCGGGTGACGGCGATGGCCAGGGCGGCGGGCACGACGGCGTCGCCCAGGGTGGAGATCGTCCGACCGAGGAAGAGCAGCCGGAAGTCCGGCAGGCGCAGCGGGTGCTGAAGCAGGGTCACGGGAGGAACTGTATTTCGTTGCCGAAGTTTCGGCAACGAAATATCGGCGGCCCGAAAGCCGCAGATCACGGCCGCCTAGACTCGGGGCATGACACGCGCGACCCACCGGACGGCGGCCGAGCGGCCCCGCGACTGGACCGACGGCCACGTCGAACGCTGGCGGCCGGTGCTGCCGCACCTCGACCCGGACGTCGAGGGCGCCGTCACCCGGATGAGCAAGCTCACCCGCCACCTCGGCCGGGTCCGCGAGCAGGGCGTGGCCGACTACGGCCTGCAGAAGCACGAGTTCGACACCTTGCACGGGCTGGCCGGCCGCGGCGGCCGGGCCACCCCCTCCGACCTGCGCGCCGACCTCAACCTGGCGCCGGCCTCGGTGACCGGCCGTCTGGAGGCGCTGGAGCGGCGCGGATTCGTCGTCCGCACCCCCTCCAGCGACGATCGCCGCCGGGTCGACGTCGAACTCACCGAGGCGGGCCGGCTGGCCTGGCGGCAGGCGCTGGACGTGGTCGGCCACGAGGAGCAGCGCCTGCTCGGCGTCCTCACCCCGGTCGAACGGCGTCAGCTCTCCGACCTGCTGCGCCGCGTCCTGCTGGCCGCCGAGGAGCCGGTGCCGGATGCCCCGGCCGACCACCCGCGGTCGCGGACCGACCGCGGGGAGACCGGCTGGCACGGCTGATCCGGCGCGGACGCGTCGGTGCGCCCGGGACCCTCCCGAGGCGGTCCCGGGGCGGTCCCGGGGCGGTCCCGGTCCGGTGGGCCGTCAGTTCCAGGGCCCGACCGTGAGGCGGATCCGGGCGTCCGGTCCGAGGATCGGCCGGGTGGTGGCCGGCAGCGGCACATGGGCGAGCCAGGAGCCGTCACCCTGCGGGCTCTCGTCGGGCAGCGGGTCGCCGGTCGGGCTCAGGTCCCGGATCGCCCCGGGCACCTCGGAGTTCCAGTGCGCCCAGGCCGCCGGCCGCGAACCGCCCGCGGCCACGTCGACGATCAGGGTGTCCGAGAAGTCGGCGGTCTGCTCCAGGTGGTCGCCGAAGCCGAAGAGCCCGTGCGTCTCGCGCAGCGAGAGCAGGTTCAGGTCGATCACGAACCGCATCGCGCCCGAGCCCTGCGAGCGGAGCCCGCTGGAGAGGAAGGTGGTCGCCAGCGGGACGGCGCCGTCCCCGGCGGTGGCGGCCCGTGCGCGCAGGCTCGCCTCGGTCGGGTCGGACAGCTGGATCGGGCACCAGTGCGGCGCGGTCCGTTCGTGCATCAGCACCGGCAGCCCGCGCGCCGTGACCCGCACCTCCGCCTGCCAGGTGACCTCCGCGTCCCCGGGCAGCCGGACGTCCACGAGGTCGGTGTCGGCGCGCACGTCTCCGAACAGGAAGCGGCGCAGGTTCTGGTAGCCCTCCTCGGAGTTGACCAGCCCGTAGGCGCCGCTGTGGCTGCGGTAGGCGAACGCCCGGTGGGCGCCGGTGACCTGGGCGTTCTCGATCTGTACCAGCCCGTCGCTGCGCGGGCCGACGGCCTCGGCCGAGATGCCGTGGCCGACGTCGTAGTCCCGGGCGTCGGTGCCGACCATGCAGAACACCCGGTCGAGCGGGAAGCGGCCGGCGGCGTCCGCGGCCGAACCGCTGCCGTCGTCGTCGCCGATGTCCACCGCGCGCCAGCCGTCCGGCGGCCCGTCCGGGTCCGGGGCCGGCGTCAGGTACTGGTACATCCGGTCCGGGCCGAAGATGTCGGCGCCGTTGATGTCGAACATGTCGCGCAGTGCCTCCGGGACCCCGAAGCCGACGGCGAAGGTGATGCCGCCGTGCGGCGTTCCGTAGGTGAACAGCTTCGCGACGTAGTCGGTGGCGCGTTCGTTGCGCTCGGCCGGGATGATCTTCTGCAGCAGGCAGCGGCAGATCAGCCCGCCCATCGAGTGGGCGACCAGGTTCACCCGGCGCGCACCGGTCCGCTCCCGTACGTGGTCGATCAGCCGCAGTAGGTCACGGGCGGCCGTCTCCAGGTCGAACGACTGTGCCTGGCTGCCCCAACTGCCGGAGCAGAGGTCGTAGAAGCGGTGGATCCAGATGCTCTCGGGGGGAGGGTCCTCCTCCTTCTCCGGCCGCGGTCCGCCCTCGACGACGATGTGGTAGCCCTCGTCGAGGTGCAGCCGCAGTAACGGACTTTCGAACTGGTAGAGAACGGGGTTGTCCTGGCGGCCGACGCGGATGTGCGTCGAGCCCTGGTTGAATCCGTAGAACGGATCCGTGACGGCCTTCTCGATCCCGGGGGTGCCTCCGGCGTATCCCCGGACGTAGATGATCGGGAGCCCGGCGGACGGCGTGCTCATGGCCGGCCTGCCCTCTCCGCGGCCGGTACCGGCCGGCACCGGCCGACCCGTTGACAAGGGAGCTTCTCCTCCCAGTGTCGGCGGCCGGCACTGGCCTGTCACCCCCCTGCTTCGGACCGTTGATGACCCGTCACTGAACGTGTGGGGGCCGTTGGTCCGCGAATCGCTCCATCGCGGCCAGGACGGCCTCGCGGGTGGCGGGGGAGCCGGTGTGCCCGGCGTTCTGGATCACCGTCAGCTCGGCGTCCGGCCAGGCCTTGGCGAGCGCCCAGGCGGTGTCCAGCGGACTGTCGAGGTCGAGGGCGCCGTGGATCAGCACGCCCGGGATGCCGGCCAGCCGGTGCGCGTCGCGCAGCAGTTGGCCGGGCTCCAGGAAGGCCCGGCGGGAGAAGTAGTGCGCGGTGATCCGCACGAAGGCCGTCAGCGCCTCGGAGGGGCGGTTCGTGTAGGCGTTGGGGGAGCCCTGGGTCTCGTGGGAGATGACCGCGTCCTCCCAGGTCGCCCAGGCGAGGGTGGCCGCGCGGCGCACGGACTCGTCCGGGTCGTTGAGCAGCCGGTCGTACGCGGCGAGCAGGTCGCCGTCGCGGTCCTCGGGCGGCAGCGCGTCGCGGAAGGCCTCCCAGGGGCCCGGGAACAGCCGCCCGACGCCCCGGTAGAGCCAGTCGATCTCCTCCGGCCGGGTCATGGTGACGGCGCTGATGACGATCTCCGACACCCGTTCGGGGTGCGCCTGCGCGTAGGCGAGGATCAGCGTGGAGCCCCAGGAGCCGCCGAACATCAGCCACCGCTCGATGCCCAGGTGTTCGCGCAGCCGCTCCAGGTCGGCGACGAGGTGCGCGGTGGTGTTGTGCTCCAGGCCGGTCGCCGGGTCGGCGGCGTGCGGCTCGCTGCGGCCGCAGTTGCGCTGGGAGAACAGCACCAGCCGGTAGCGCTCCGGGTCGAAGTACCGCCGGTTCCCGGTGTTCAGCCCGGAGCCCGGTCCGCCGTGCACCACGACGGCGGGCTTGCCGCCCGGGTTGCCGGACACCTCCCAGTGGATCCGCTGGCCGTCGCCGACGTCCAGCAGGCCCTCCGCGTAGGGCTCGCCGACGGGGTGTAACGCGGTCATGCGGGTGCCTCCTCGCCGGGACGGATCGTGCGCGTCCGCGAGACTAGCGTTCTGACGGACGGTGGTCGAACGATTTCGGACGGCACCCGCCCGCGCGGCACCCGCCCGCGCGGCACCCGCCCGCGAGGACGGCACCCGCGCGAGGCGGACGGCGTCGAGGGCCACGCGCTGACGGTCAGCGGCGCTCGGCCGGGAGCAGCGCCGCCAGCCCGTCGAGGATGCGTTCGAGGCCGAAGGCGAACCGGGCGTCGAGGTTCGGCCCGGTGAGCTCGTCGGCCATCGCGACCAGCCGGGGGAACTCGTCGGCCGGCAGCGCCCGGAACCGCTCGGCGGCGGCGTCGGCGACCGCGCGCCGGCCGGTGCCGGTGGTCTCGGCCGCCGCCATCGGGGACTGCTCCTGGAGCACGAAGCCCTGCACGTACGCGCCGAGCAGGTAGGACACCATCGCGGCGTCGGCGGCGGAGAAGCCGGCCCCGCGCAGCCGGTCGAGCTGGTCCTCCATCAGGTGCAGCAGGTTCGGGCCGGGCGCGAGGCGGCCCGCCACCACCTTGGCCGCGTCCCGCCTGCCGAGCAGGTGGGCGCGGTAGCGCTCGCAGTAGCCGCGCAGCTGGACGCGCCAGTCGCCGGTGCGCGGCGGGGCCTCGACGCCGGCCATCAGGGCGTCGTTGAGGAGGTCCAGCAGCTCCTCCTTGTTGCGGACGTGCCAGTACAGCGAGGCGGCCTTGACGCCGACCTCGGCGGCCACCTTGCGCATCGACAGGCCGGCCAGGCCGTCGCGCTCCAGCACCCGCAGCGCGGCCTGCGCGAGCGCCTCGCGGGTGAGTGCGGGCTGGGCGGCGTCCTGCTCGTCGGCCGGCATGGGGTCCTCGCTGTTCGGCGGGTGGGCGGTGATCGCACTTGCAATCTAACACCGTTAGGTGCACGCTGTCCTCCGTCGCCCAGTCCCTAACGTCGTTAGGGACCTCATGGGACCGACCCACTTCACGGGACCGAATCAGGAGGGCCACCCGATGGGGGAGACCGAGGGGAACGCGGCGCCGGGCGCCCGGCGCCGCCGGCTCGCGCTCGCGACGCTCTGCATCACCATGTTCATGTCCATGCTGGACAACGTCATCGTCAACAACGCCCTGCCCCGCATCGGCCGGGACCTCGACGCGGGCATCACCGGCCTCCAGTGGGTGGCCGAGGGCTACAGCCTGGTCTTCGCCGCCCTGCTGCTCACCGGCGGCGCGCTCGGCGACCGCTACGGCCGCACCGCCGTCTTCCGGCTCGGGCTCGCGCTGTTCACGGCCGGCTCGGCCGCCGCCGCGCTCGCCGGAACCGTCGGGACACTGGTCGCCGCGCGGATGCTCCAGGGCGTCGGCGCCGCCCTGCTGACCCCGGGCAGCCTCGCGATCCTGCGGCAGGTGTTCACCGACGAGCGCGAGCGCACCAAGGCGATCGGGACGTGGTCCGGCGTGTCGGCGCTCGGCCTCTCGGTCGGCCCGGTGGTCGGCGGCCCGATGGTGGAGGCCTTCGGCTGGGCGAGCGTGTTCTGGATCAACGTCCCGATCGGCGTCGCCGCGTTCGTCCTCTCCGGCCGGGTGCTTCCCGCGATCCCGGGCCGCGCCCGCCGCGTCGACCTCGGAGGCCTCCTGCTGTCCGCGACGGGCCTCGCCGCCGCCGTCCACACCCTCGTCGAGGGCCCCGGGCGCGGCTGGACGGACACCCGGGTGCTCACCACGGCGGTGCTCGCGGTGCTGCTGGCCGCCTTCGTGCTGCTCGAACGGCGGATCGCCGAGCCGATGCTGGACCTGCGGCTGTTCCGCGACGGCGTGCTCGGCGGCGCGCTGCTCGGCGGGTTCATGGTGAGCTTCGGGATGTTCGGCGCGCTGTTCTTCCTGCCGCTCCTGATGCAGGGCGTGCTGGACTGGTCACCGACGGCGGCCGGCCTCGCCGGACTGCCGATGACGGCGATGATCGTCGTCGCGGGCCCCGTCTCGGCCCGGCTGACCGGCCGCCACGGGCCCCGGTTGCCGCTGGTGCTGGGCATCGCCCTGTGCGCGCTGGGCCTGGCCGGCCTGTCGCTGTACGGCGAGCAGGCCCGCTACGCCGAGTACCTCTGGACGCTGTTCGTGCTCGGCCTGGGCATGGGGATGACCTTCACCCCGGTCTCGATCGCCGTCCTCCACCGGGTCGCCCCCGAACGGATGGGGACCGCCTCGGCCACCGTCAACACCCTGCGGGAGCTCGGTGGCGTCCTCGGCATCGCCGTCCTCGGCGCGGTGCTGACCCACCGCCTGACGACCGTGCTGACCGCCTCGCTGGCGGGCCTCGGCCTCTCGTCCGGGACGTTCGGCCGCGCCGCCGACACCCTGGCCACCGCCACCACCGCCCCGGCCGAGCCGCTGCCCGCCCCGGTCCAGTACGCCGTCGAGCACGCCTTCACCGACGGCATCCACCTCGCGCTGCGCTGCGGCGCGGCGGCCCTGGCGGTGGCCGCCGTGCTGGTCGCCCTGCTGCTGCGGGCGGGTCGGCGCCCGTCGGCCGCCGCGGCCCCCGGCCCCGTGGAGCACGACCTCCCCGCCGAGGCCGAGGCCCGAGCCGGGACCGGAGCCGGAGCCGGGTCCGCGCCGTAGCGGCCGTGCCCGGCCGCCCGCCCACCGGCCCCGGCGCCCGCTCAGCGGATGCCCTCCACCGCGCACTGGGCGGCGCGGGCCAGGGACTGGCGGGCCTCCCAGCGGCGGGCCGGGTCGCCGGGCGGGGCCGGGATCGCCGGGCGGAAGGCCAGCTCGGCGACCAGGCCCCGGACGGCGACGACCCGGGCCAGCGAGGTGAGCAGACCGTCCTCGCCGACGAAGGCGGGGGCGCTGGTGGGGCGGCCGTCGTCCAGCCGGTAGCGGATCGCCACCGGCTGGACGGGGGCTTCGGCCCGGACGGCGGCCTCGAAGAAGGCCGGGCGGAAGCGGCCGCTCTCCCGGCCGCACCAGGTGGAACCCTCCGGAAAGACGATCATCGGGTGACCGGCCCGCAGCCCGGCGGCCACCTCGGAGACGGTCGTCGGCAGGGAGCGCAGCCGGTCGCGGTCGAGGAAGACGGTGCCGCCCAGGGCGATCAGCGGACCGAGCACCGGCCAGCGCCGCACCTCGGTCTTGGCCAGCGAGCGGCCCGGGCCGGCGGCGGCGATCAGCGGGATGTCCAGCCAGGAGACGTGGTTGGCCACCAGCAGCATCCCGCCCCCGGCGCCCGGGGCCGCCCGCGGTCCGGGCTCGATCCGCACCGCGACCCCCAGCGAGCCGAGCAGGGCGCGCGCCCAGAACCGGGCGAGCTGGTCGCGCGGCCCGCGCGGCAGCGCCCGCGCCGGCACGGTGAGCGCGAGCCCCACCGTGAGCACCGTCAGACAGGCGGCCAGCCGCAGGACCCGGCGGGGGAGGGCGACGGTGGGCGCCGGGTCCGTCAGGCAGGCCTCCGGGGTGCAGGAGGCCGTCGGCAGCCAGACGCTCATGAGACCTGTTCCGGGGCCGGGGCCGCGGTGCCGACGCCGCCGACGCCGGAGAGGAAGTGCCGCAGGTAGCGCGGGTCGGTGCGCTCCAGCGACAGCAGCACGTAGAGGTCGGCGCAGTCGAAGTCCGGGTCGTGCGCGGGCCGGCCGCAGACCCAGGCGCCGAGCCGCAGGTAGCCGCGGAGCAGGGCCGGCAGCGGCGCCTTGGCGGCCCGCTCCACGCCGGTGGCGTCCCACGGGCGGTGCGGGGTCACCCGGTACTGCTCGGGGGCGAGGTGCTTGGCGGCGACGGTGTCCCACACCCGGGCGGCGGTGGCGCCGCCGTCCTCCAGCGGGATCGAGCAGCAGCCGCCCACCCAGGTGTTGCCGGTGTCGGCGAGGTAGCGGGCGATGCCGCCCCACATCAGGTTGATGACCGCGCCGTTGCCGCGGTGCTCGGCGGCGATGCAGGAGCGGCCGAGCTCCACCAGTCCGTCCCGCAGCGGGGCGAGGCCGGAGAGGTCGAACTCGCCGTCGGAGTAGAGCCGACCGGCCCGGCGGGCGGCCTCGGGGCGCAGCAGGCGGTAGGTGCCGACGACCGCGCCGTCCTCGCCCTCGCGGACGAGCAGGTGGTCGCAGAACTCGTCGAACGGGTCGACGTCCAGCCCGGGGACGGTGCTGTGCAGGGTGGCGCCGAGCTCGTCGGCGAAGACCTGGTGGCGCAGCCGCTGGGCGGCCCGGACGTCGGCCTCGTCGCGGGCCAGCGCCACGGTGTAGACGGCCGAGGCGGAGCCGGCGGCGCCGTCCTGGCGCGTGGCGGGCACCGTGTCGGCGGCCCGGCCGGGGGTGACTGCGGGCGGAGCGTACGTGGGGACGGTGGTCATGGCGGACCCTCCAGGGCAGCACGGACGACGGCGGCCACGGGGTTTCCGTGGCACCGGCCCGGCCAGGCCCGTACGGTCGACGGGTCTGCGAACCGGCACCCGTATGTCTCTCCAAGTCGGCTGGCATCCACGTTGCCGTTCGGCGGAGCGCAGATGTGCACCTGCTGAATGCGACCACGCGACGTGTGCGGGACACCTGTTGGGCACCGGCGCGCCGCCCTATCCTCCGCTGCATGGGGTGGATTCCGGGGGCGGGATTCTGGCGAGGAATCGCCAGTGACATGACAGGCGTGCTGAGGTGCCAGGCGGCGGCGACGGCGGGGCTCACCGTCGTCTACCTGCTGGCCAGGGCGGTGGGACTGGCACCCTCGCCGTGGTGGTGCCTGGTGGTGGCGATGGCGCTCGCCCTGCACCTGGTCGGCGAGCGCTGCTGGGAGGACGACCGCCGACCGCGGGCCGCGCTGGTGGCGCTGGGCGTGGCGCTGCTGGTCGCCGTGGCGCCGTACCTCCTGATCGGGGTGGCGGCCGGCTGGGCGGAGGCGCAGGCGGCGGACACCTACGCCTCGGGCGCGATGGCGGGCGGGCTGCTGCTCGCCGGGTACGTGGTGCGCGCCGTGCACGCGCTGCGCAGCGGCGCCCGCCCGCCCGGCCCCGCCGTCGCCCCGGCGCCCGGCCGGGGCACGGGCGGGTAGCGGGACGGATCGGGGCCGGGCGGGCGGGCGCCGGGGTCTCGGCCGGGCCGAGGGACGGTCGGGTCAGGTCAGTAGGCCTGCCAGCCCTGCGGGTCGAGGCCGCCCGGGATGACCTCGGCCGGCCCGTAGGGCGCGCGGGTGAGGACGAAGGAGCCGATGTCCAGATGGCTGACCGAGCCGTCGGCGGCCCGCACCACGCGCAGCGTCTCGCCCGCGTAGTAGTCGTCGAGCCCGGTCCAGGTGCCGTCCTCCTCGGGGCGGAACCGGGAGCCGCGGCCGCCCTGGCCGAGCACCGAGAGCTCCAGCGCACGCCCGGCCGTCAGCCGCAGGACGTGCGGAGCGGCGCCCCAGTACCAGGGGCCGGTGAGGGCGAGGAGCTGCTCGTCGACCTCGGGCAGCGGGCGCCACGGCTCGGGGAGGCGGGGCTCGTGCTGCGCGGTGATCGCGATCAGCTCGGCGGCGACCAGCGGGGTGCGGGAGCCGTGGGTGGCGTTGGCGAAGGCGATCGCGGCCAGGCCGTCGGCCTCGCTGACCCACAGTCCGGCGGTGAAGCCGGGCATCGAGCCGCTGTGCCCGAACAGGGTGCGGCCGTCGTGCCGGATCAGCTGCAGGCCCAGGCCGTAGGTCTCGGTCCAGTCGTCGGTGTCCGGCGCGACGGCGGGGCGGCGCATCTCGGCCACGGTGTCGGCGGACAGCACCTTCGGGTCGCCGTCGGCCAGGAAGGCGGCCCACTTGGCGAGGTCGGCGGTGGTGGACCAGAGCTGGCCGGCCGGGGCCATCAGACCGGCGTCGTTGAGCGGTTCGGGCAGCAGGACGTCGGCCCAGGGGTGGACGGCGAAGCCGCCGGCGTGCGGGTGCTCCGGGAGCAGGGTGGTGCGGTCCATGCCGAGGGGTTCGAGCACCTCGCGGCGCAGCACCTCGCCCCAGTGCTCGCCGCGCAACCGCTCGACCAGGGCGCCGAGCAGCGCGTAGGTGGGGTTGGAGTAGTGGTGCAGCCGCCCGGCGGGGTGGCGCCGGGGCCGCTCCTCCTCCAGCAGGTCGGCGAGGGCGGGCCGCAGCGTGCCCTCGGTCCGCTCCCACCAGGGGCCGGGGGTCTCGCAGGCGAGGCCGGCCGAGTGCGAGAGCATCTGGGCGACGGTGGCGCCGTCGGCGGGGGTGCCGGGCAGGTGGCGCTCGACCGGGTCGGCGAGGTCGAGCAGGCCCTCGTCGCGCAGCCGCAGGACGAGCACGGCGACGAAGGTCTTGGTGATCGAGCCGATCCGGTACTGCACGTCGGCGGTGGGAGCGTGGCCGTCGACCATGCTGCGGGCGCCGTTCCAGACCGGCCGCCCGTCCCGGACCACGGCGGCCACCATCGAGGGGGCGCGGCCCTCGCTCTGGGCGACGGCCAGGCGGTGCAGCAGCGCGCGGCGGGTGGTGGGGAGCAGTTCGTCGGACAGGTCGGTCATCTGATCCTCTGACATGGTGCGGTCGGGTTCGGTCGGGTTCGTTCCGCGGTGCCATGGCACAGCGGCCCCAACCTAGTTCGCTCCGGGCGCGTCGTTCCACCCATTTTCTCCCGACCGGTTCCGCCACTTCCGACACTCCGGCACCGTCCGTCCGGCGGACATCACTTGACATGAGCAATTGGTCCAGTCCATTTTGGGGCCCTCCCCGCACCTCCACCCCCACACCCCCACTGGAGGTCATCGGTGCACAAGCGCACCCGACTGCCCGCCGCCGGCGCCGCCGCGCTGCTCGCGGCCGCCGCGGCGTTCACCGCGCCCACCGCCGCCCACGCGGCCGACCAGCTCACCAACGGCGGCTTCGAGACCGGCACACTGTCCGGCTGGAGCTGCTCCGGCGGCCTCGGCTCGGTCGTCACCACCCCCGTGCACAGCGGCGGCAAGGCGCTCGCCGGCGCCGCCACCGCGGGCGACACCGCCAAGTGCGTGCAGACCGTCGCGGTCAAGCCCAGCACCACCTACACGCTCTCCGGCTGGGTCCGCGGCAGCTACGTCCACCTCGGCGTCACCGGCGGCGGCTCCGCCTGGACCTCCGCCGCCGACTACAGCAAGCTGAGCGTCTCCTTCACCACCGGAGCCACCCAGACCAGCGCCGAGGTCTACGTCAACGGCTGGTACGGCCAGGGCACCTACTACGCCGACGACATCGTCCTCGACGGCCCGGGCGGCGGCACCACCCCGCCGGTCGACACCCAGGCACCCACCGTGCCGGGCAACCTGCGCGCCACCGGAAAGTCCGCGACCAGCGTCACCCTGGCCTGGGACGCCGCCACCGACAACGTCGGCGTCACCGGCTACGACGTGTACCAGGGCACCGCCAAGGTCGCGACCGCCACCGGCACCACCGCCACCGTGCCCGGTCTGAGCGCGTCCACCGCCTACACCTTCACCGTCAGGGCCCGCGACGCGGCCGGCAACACCTCCGCCGCCTCCACCGCCCTGGCCGTCACCACCGACGCCAACGGCGGCGGCCCCGCCCCGAGCGGCTTCAAGCAGGCCGCGCCCTACCTCTACAACGGCTGGGGCAACCCGCCGGCCGCCACCACCGTCATGAACGCCACCGGCATCAAGTGGTTCACCCTGGCGTTCGTCCTGGCCCAGAACGGCTGCAACCCCACCTGGGACAGCCAGCGGCCGCTGCTGAACGGCGTCGACCAGGCCACGATCAACGCGGTGCGCGCGGCCGGCGGCGACGTCGTCCCGTCGATCGGCGGATGGAGCGGCAACAAGCTCGGCCCCAACTGCGCCACCACCGCCGACCTCGCGGCCGCCTACCAGAAGGTGATCGACGCGTACGGCCTCAAGGCGATCGACGTCGACATCGAGAACACCGACGAGTTCGAGAACACCGCCGTCCAGGACCGGATCCTCGGCGCGCTCAAGATCGTCAAGCAGAACAACCCCGGTCTGCGCACCATCGTGACCTTCGGCACCGCCACCACCGGCCCGACCTACTACGGCAACCGGCTGATCGAGCAGGCCAAGGCGCTCGGCGCGGACATCGACGTCTTCACCATCATGCCGTTCGACTTCGGCAACGCGTCCACCGACATGTACGCCGCCACCGTCAGCGCCTCCGAGGGCCTGAAGACCAAGCTGAAGTCCGTCTTCGGCTGGGACGACGCCACCGCCTACGCGCACATGGGCATCTCCGGCATGAACGGCCTCAGCGACACCGGTGAGATCACCAGCGTCCAGAACTGGACGGCGATCCGCGACTGGGCCAACAGCCACCACCTGGCCCGGATGGCCTTCTGGTCGGTCAACCGCGACCGCGGCTGCCCGGGCGGCGGTCAGCAGGAGACCTGCTCCGGCATCGCCCAGAACGACTGGCAGTTCACCTCCGTGACGGCCGGCTTCACCGGCTGACGCACCCCCGGCACGGACCCGGTCCGGCCCCTCGGCGGAGGGGCCGGACCGTACCGCTGCCGCCGTACGGGCGGGTGACCCCGGCGGCGTGGCGCCGACCCGCGGAAGCGCTGCGCTCCTAGTACTGCAACGGTGTTTACCGTGACGTCCGTTGGGTTCACTCGTTGGGCTGTTCATGGGTGGGGAGATATCAGAGGTCGATGCTCGTTTC
>NZ_JBHVGL010000024.1:0-113770 GCF_042800875.1 Kitasatospora sp. NPDC057595
TTTTCCGGGGCTCGCGGGTGGGGGGGGCGGCCCCAACCCCAAGGGGTTCGGGCCGCCGCCTTTCGCATCGTGCGCCGCTGGGTCAGTTGGTCTGGTAGCGCGCGGCGGTGAAGTCGAAGCCGGGGGTGAGGTCGGGCTTGGTCACGGTGGCGGTGCCGGCGGTGACCAGGCGGTTGCTGGAGTCGATGGCGGTGCCGCGGGCGGAGGCGCCGCCGGTGCCGAACGGCGTGGTGACGATGCCGGACGCTCCCCAGCTGGTGTCGAGGAGGCCGTTGGAGGTGTAGCGGACCACCGTCTGCACCCCGGTGTTGGGGTCCAGCGGGAAGGGCGAGACCTCGCCGCTCTCGCCGGCGGCGTAGATCCTGCCGGAGGGGCCGATGGCGATCGAGCGGGCCTCGTCGCCGAGGAGGGTGATCTTGGTGGTGGTCTTGCCGAGGGTGCCGAACGAGGTGTTGAGGCTGCCGTCGGCGTTCAGTTCGGTCAGGCCGAAGGCGCCCGCGCCGATGATGTTGAACGGGTCGGGCGACTGCGCCAGTCCGCCGAGGACGATCTTGCCGTTGTTGCCCCCGTTGGTCAGGGCGAGGCTGAACGCGAGGTCGGACAGCACTCCGAAGGAGACGTTGGTGGAGCCGCTGGTGCCGAAGGTGGTGTCCAGGCTGCCGTCGGGGTTGAACCTGGCGGCGAGGAAGTTGTCCGCGCTGGTCACCGTGTTGACGGAGAACCCGCCGGCGACGAGCTTGCCGTCGTTGCGCTGGGCCAGGCCGAAGAAGTGGCTGGTGGTGCCGAGCTGCAGCGTCGTGAGGCCGAGCCCGCCGCCGAAGGTGGAGTCCAGGGTGCCGTTGGGGTTCAGGCGCACCAGCAGGGCATTGGGTCCCGCCGCGCCGGCGCCGACGATCTTTCCGTCGGGCTGGATGACCAGGCTGCGGATGCCGTCGCCGAGTCCGCCGGAGACGTTGAGCAGGACCTTGCCGCCGGTGCCGAAGGAGGTGTCCAGGCTGCCGTCGGTGTTCAGGCGCGCGACCGCGACGTTGGCGGTCTGCTCGTTCGGGCCGGCCAGCCCCGCGACGACGATCTTCCCGTCGGAGGGCTGGATCGCCACGGCCCGGGCGAAGTTGGTGTTGGGCGCGGCGAGGAACGAGAAGGCGACGGTGCCGGGGACGGTGCTGGTGGTGCCGAAGGTGGTGTCCAGGCTGCCGTCGGTGTTGTATCGGGCCAGGGCGAACTGGGCGTTGCCGCCGGCGGCCGGGACGTTGATTCCGTGGCGGCCGGCGGTGACGATCTTCCCGTCGGAGGGCTGGATCGCCAGGGCGTTGGCGATGTCGGGCAGCGAGGGCGTGCTGCCGAAGTCGGTGGTCACCTTGCCGCCGGTGCCGAAGGTGGTGTCCAGCGCCCCCGGGGTGGCGCCGGCGGGGACGGCGGTGATGAGGGCGATGGCGACTCCGGTCGCGGCGGCGAGGCGCCGCGCGTTGAGCATGCGCATGACAGAATCCTCTTTCGCTGAGGGGGAGGCCGGGGCAGGGGCCCCGATAGCGGTGTGTGCCCACGGGTGCGCTCCGTTTGCGCGCATGCCCGAGCAGGCTGGAGGGAAGGATTGGTGCGGAACGTCCGACCGCACAGCGGCATCGGTGGATGCGGGCTGCGGGCCAGGAGGGGCACGCCGCACGGAGGGAGACGGATCCGTCCGGGGAGTCAGGCGGCGGTTGGACGCCTGCCCGGGCAACACGGGGCCGCCCCCCGTTGGCATATGCCGGAGGTTCAGGCCGACGACCGGTCCTGCGGAACCGGCCGCGTCGCCATCGTGGCGCACCGGCGCGCGCCGGGGCAAGGCTTTCCGGCCGCAAGCTTCCGTTCGCTCGGAAGCGGTGGGCGAGCGGGGGTTGATCGAACTCCCGTACGTCTTCGGGGCCCCGCGCGACCAGCGGATTCGCCGCATTCGGACGGCGTCGGCCGGAGTTCCCTCCACCGGCGCGTTGCACCCTCCCGCACGCCCCCTGGCGCACGCCCCTACGCCGCCGCATGCGCCGGGAGCGTGAAGTCGCACCCGCCGAACTCCCGCGCCGGGGCAGGAGTGCGGCCCCTCGCGCGGACGAGCGCGAGGGGCCGGGGCGGCGTTCGGGCCGCGGCGCCGCTCAGTGGCAGAACTCGGCCTCCCCGAGGGCGCGTTCGCCCTCGACCCAGTCGGCGTTGGTGTTGAACGCCGCCGCGTGGCGCCCGTCGCGCGTCGTGAGCGCGATGGTCGAGGAGCCGTGGATGGTGCCGCTGTGGCCCCAGACGGTGATCCCGCAGCTGAGCTTCACGCTGCCGATGCCCAGCCCGGGACCGCCGGCGGCGGGAACCATCTCGTCCAGCTCGGCCTGCGGCAGCAACTGCCCGCGCATCAGGACGGAGTAGAAGCGGGTCAGGTCGGCGGTCGTGGAGATCATCTCCCCGGCCGATCCGCCCCACGACGGGTTGAGTTCGGTGGCCTCCAGCGGCGTCGGCGAGCCGCCGAACAGCGTGGAGTAGCCGAGCGCGTGCGGCTGCGGCAGACCGGCGGCGGTGCCGGGCAGGGTCGTCGCGGAGAGGCCCAGCGGCCGGATGATCCGCTTCTCGATCTCCTCGCCGTACGGGCGGCCGGTCACCTTGGCGATGATCATCCCGGCCAGGACGAAGTTGGTGTTGGAGTACGAGCGGGACGTTCCCGGTGCGAACACCGGGGGGTGCGAGACCGCCGTCCGGACCAGGTCCTCGGGCCGGTAGGTGTCGAAGCGGTGGACCAGGAAGTCGGGACTTGCCAGCCGCTGGATCATCGTCGGATCCTCGTCGTAGGAGAACAGTCCGCTGGTGTGCCCCAGGAGCTGCCGGACCGTGATCCTCGCCCCGTCGTTCCCGTTGCCCTGCACCACGCCCGGCAGCCACTTCTCGACCGTGTCGTCCAGGGAGAGCCGCCCTTCGGCCCGGAGCTGGAGCACCACGGTGGCGGTGAAGGTCTTCGTCAGACTGCCGATCCGGAACCTTTCCCGGGGCGACCGGGGCTGCCCGGTCGCGGTGTCGGCGGCCCCGACCGCCGCCGACCAGCTGTCGCGGCCCTCGCGGACCCCGGATATCGTCCCGGGCAGGCCCTCGGCCCGGACGAGCTCCGCCATCGCCGCCCGCGTCGCGGCGTGCGGGCCGCCGTTGTGGGTGCCGGTCGTGCCGGTCGTGCCGGTCGTGCCGGCCGCCGCGGCCGATGTCACCGTTCCCGCCGTCACCGCGGCGGCCACCGCCACCGCGCCGAAGCCGCGCCGAAGCGCCCCCTGCCGAGCCATACCGACCTCCAAAGGTCCGAATCGCCCGTCCCCCGTGATTGGATCAACGCCCCCTCGGCTCAGGACGTTTCCCGTCTGACGTATCGTCAGCCAGAGCCCACGAGCCGCCATTGCACGTGCCGTTGGGGGCGCTGATGTTCGGCCTGAGCGCGCTGGACCCGGGGCGGAGCCTGTCCGCCGGCACGCGCCACGGCCGGTGACGGCGAACGGCGGCCGGGCCGGGACCGCTCCCGGCGCGGCCGCCGCCAGAGCCGTCTCAGAAGGTCAGCGCGGTGGGCTGGGCGTCGGGGCGGACCGCCGCGTCGGTGCCGCCGTCCACGAACAGGGTGGCCCCGGTGGTGAAGCGGGCCTCGGGCCGCAGGAACTGGTGCACCCAGAAGGCGATGTCCTCGGGCCGGCCGAAGAGGCCCAGCGGCATGGGGGTGGGGAAGTCGTTGGCGTCCGGCTCCTCGCCCGCGCCGGTGGACCCGAGCATCAGCGGGGTGATCACCGCGCCGGGCGCGATGACGTTGAGCAGCACGCCCTCGCGCGCCCACGCCGGGGTGACGGCCGTCCGGCGCACCCAGCGGGCCAGGGCGAACTTGGAGGTCGCGTAGGCGGAGATGCTCGGCGCACCCTGCGCCGCCTGCGCCGCCTCGGCGGGGAGCGCCGCCAGGGCCG
Organism: Kitasatospora sp. NPDC057595; assembly: GCF_042800875.1. Taxonomy (NCBI): domain Bacteria; kingdom Bacillati; phylum Actinomycetota; class Actinomycetes; order Kitasatosporales; family Streptomycetaceae; genus Kitasatospora; species Kitasatospora sp. NPDC057595. Next base: position 3,948 of record NZ_JBHVGL010000024.1, read on the forward strand.
CGCGGGCGCGCTCGCGGGCCGCGTCCTCGTCGCCCGAGAGCAGCAGCTCGACGAGCTTCTCGTCGATCATCGGGACGGTGGTCGAGGAGTTGGAGCCGATCACCACGGCGCGCCCCGCCGAGGAGCGGGCGAGCGCCGGGCGCAGCCCCTCCAGCAGGTCGACCGGGCCGAAGTAGTTGATCGAGGCCACGGCGGCGGGGTCCTTCATCGCGGGGCCGACGCCGGCCACCGCGGCCACGCCGTCCAGGACCCCGTTGGAGGCGTCCAGGATCCCCTGGACGGCGGCGCGGCGGCCCTCGACGGTGCCGAGGTCGGCGGTGATGTCGGCGTCACGGAGGTCGACGCCGATGACGGTGTGGCCGGCCTCCCGGAGGACGGCGGCGCTGGCGGCGCCCATTCCCGAAGCGGAGCCGGTGACGGCGTAGGTACCCATGGTGCGAGCCTCTCGATCACTGTGCGCGTGGGGGCGCACGGGACTGGCGGCGCGCCCTTCAGGGCGCTTGCCAATCAGGATTCAATCACTGATTGGATAGTAACTCGGGTTCCTGTGGTGCAATGGCGGCATGCCGGATGGAACAGCTCAGGACCAGAACCCGATCCCGGACACCGCCCCGGCCCCGGACGCCGGATCGACCCGGGACCGGCTGCTCGCCGCCGCCGAGCGGCTCTTCCTCCGGCGCGGTGTGGGCCAGGTCTCGGTCCGCGCGATCAACGCGGAGGCCGGCCTCAATCCGGGCGCGGTGCACTACCACTTCGGCTCCCGCGAGGGCCTGGTCGCGGCGCTGCTCGGGCGCGAGCTGATGCCGCTCTGGCAGGGGCGGCTGGAGGCGGCCACCGTGAACCCCGGGGCGACGGGGCCCGCGCAGGTGCGGACCCTCGTGGCGGCCGTCGCCGCACCGTTCGACGAGCTGGTGCGGACCGAGCGCGGCCGGATGCTCTGCCGCCTGCTCGCGCAGGCCATGCTCACCGCCGACCGGCCGCTCAGCGGCTCGCCCTGGGCGGGCACCGCCCCGTTCGAGGTCGTCCTCGGCCGGGCCCTGCCCGACCTGACCGTCCGCGAGATCACCGACCGCTGGCGGCTCGCGTTCACCACCCTCCTGGAGGCCTACGGGCGCCCGCTCGCCGCCGAGGTGGATTCCACCGCCGAGCCGTCGTTCCCCGAACTCTCCACCGTGGTGGCGTTCCTGACCGCCGGTCTGACCGCGCCCGGGGCGGCGGGGGGATCGGCGGGCTGACGGCCGGGGTGGAGGCCGGGGGGAGGGGTGATGCCGAACTCGGACTCCAGGACCGCCCGGATCCCCTCCGCGCCGTCGAGCTCCTCCACCGTCACGGTGCCGTCGTCCGCGGTGCGGGTGAGCCTGGTGCCGTCCAGCGACAGGTGTCCGTCGTCGAGCGTCCGCTGCGCGAAGAGGCGGCGGAACGGCGAGCGCGGGTGGGTGGCGACGTACCAGTTGGCGATGTTGATGTCGGGCGCCGGCGCCGGGTCGAGGGTGAACGACACCAGCTGCCGCCACTCGTCGCCGTGCCGGGCCTCCAGCACCCAGACCGGCACGGGGGCGTCCGCCCCCTCCAGCACCAGCCGGTGCCGACGGCCCCGGCCCTCCCGGGCCGGGCCGGGGATCATCGGCAGCGGCTCCAGCAGACCGTCCGCCGACCCGAAGCCGACGTCCACGAGGTAGTCCGCCCCGTCCGCCCCGTCCGTGCCGTCCGCCCCGCCCGCCCCGGGCACCCGGACGACCAGCACCAGGTGGGTGCGCGGCCGTATCTCCCCGGGCCGCGCGTTCACCCGTACCCGGCCGGTGTGCCGGTCGACGCCGTAGCCCAACTGCTCCAGCACGGCGGCGAACAGCGTGTTCTGCTCGAAGCAGTAGCCGCCGCGCGAGCCTGCGACGATCTTGGCCTCCAGATCGGCGACGTCCAGCGACGGCACGGTGCCCATCACCACGTCGATGTTCTCGAACGGGACGGCCAGCACGTGCGCGTGCTGCAGCGCCCGCAGCGTGGCCAGGGTGGGCGCCCGCCCGCCGTTCCACCCGACCCGCGCGAAGTACTTGTCGAGGTCGACGCTCATACCGCCACGGTACGGACCCGGCGGCGCCCCTGCCTCCGGCTGCGGTTCGGCCCGCCGTGGACCCTGCGACCTAGGACCCGACTCGGGCGGGGTACCGCCGTGATCCCGGCCCGGCACGGGAGAACGGGCGCTAGGTGTACTGACCACGGAGGTTGGTGACAGGGCTCACGGCGTAGTGATCTTGAGATGAGTGAGGGCCTTCTGGCCAGGTGTGGATTGCGACATCTGCACCTACAGCCAGAAAGGCCCTCATGCCACACCGTAACGCACCGCTGACCGAGACCGGACGCCTGCGCCTGGCCCGCTGCGTGGTCGAGGAAGGCTGGCCGCTGCGGCGGGCCGCCGAGCGCTTCCAGGTCTCGCCGACCACGGCCAAGTGCTGGGCCGACCGCTACCGCATGCTCGGCGAGGCCGGCATGAACGACCGATCTTTGACTCGGCGCCCCGCGGTCTCGTGTGAATGACTGAAGGCGGCGCCCATGGCCCCGACCGTGCTACGGGTGTCCGTACAGAGCGACGGCAAATCCGGCCCTGTGGAGCGAGCCCTTCATCGCGCGTCGTCACTTCGCCGTTCGGCCAGGTCGTGGAGGTGGCGGCGGAGGATCAGCAGGGCGGTGTCGGGGGCGACGCCGTCCGGGTGGAGGACCATGCCGAGGGCGAGGCCGTCCAGGAGGGCGGCGAGCCGTTCGGTCTCCAGGGGGAGGTCGAGGCCGGCGGGGACTCCACCGGAGCGGCGGGCCTCGTCCAGGACGCGGGCGACGAGGCGGCGGGTCGACTCGTGCAGCAGGGCCGCGCCGGGCCGCAGTTCGGGGCGGGTGCGGGCGGCGGTGGTGAAGGCCAGCCAGAGCACCGCCTCCTCACGGCGGGGATCGTCCAGCGGGAGCAGCTCGGCCAGCAGGGCCTCGACGGCGGCGCGCCGGTCGAGCGGGGCGGCCGGGTCGGTCGGGTCGGCCGCGGCGGCCGGGTCGAGCAGTCGCTCGGCGTGGCCGCGCACGCGCTCGCCGATGCGCCGGCACAGCTCCTCCATCGCGAAGATCACCACCTCGGCCTGACCGTCGAAGTAGTGGCGCACCGAGCCGATCGCCAGGCCCGCCTCGTCGGCGATGTTGCGCAGCGAGGCGTGTTCCAGTCCGTCCCGGCCGACGATGCGCAGGACGGCGCGCGCCACGTCCTGGCGGCGGGCTTCGGGGCTGATGACCTTGGGCATGTTGTTGTTATAGCACGGTCGAGCTAAATTGAGCCGCAGGACCTCCGGGGCGGCAGACGGCCCGGGAACGCAAGGGGGGTGCGGGCCGTGAACACCTGGCTGCTCGTGACGGTCATCGCCGCGGCCGCGGTGGCCGTCGTCGTCAAGCGGTTGATCGGCGAACCGGTCAACGTCCGCGATCTGTTCGGCCCGCCGGTGGTGCTCACCGCCCTCGGCGTCTGGTCGCTGCTGGAGGCCGAGGACCTGAACGGCGCGGACGTCGGCTGGGTGGTCGGCGGCTGCCTGATCGGCCTGGGCCTCGGCGCGTTGCGCGGCGGGACGGTCGCGCTGTCCACCAGGAACGGCGTCCTCCACCAGCGCTACACCGGGAGGACCTTCCTCGTGATCGCCGTCGCCCTCCTGGCCTCGGTGCTCTACGGACTGCTCGCCCGCGAGCTCGGCATGCACGAGGACGCCCGCCCGCTCAACCTCTCCATCGGTGTCGGCTTCCTCGGCGAGGCGCTGGTCATCGGCTACCGCGGGCTGCGCGGCGGGACGCCGTTCGCGCCGGAGAAGCCCGGCCCGCTCGACCGCTACGGCGAGCGGATCGACCGGCTCACCCGCCGCTGAGCGCCGACCCGAAAAGTCGTTACGCAGCCGATGAGCCGCTGTGACACGACCGGCCGGGGACCGCGACACGGGCTTTCTACCGTCGCTCTCGACGCACCGGCCACACCTGGCCGGGACCCGCGTCACCGAGGATGAATGGAGAGTTCGCATGGCCACGCGTACCACCAGGAACCGCGCCGTTCTGCGGATGTCGGCCGTCTGCGCCCTGACCGGCGCCGCGCTGCTGACCGTCGTCACGGGCGGGCAGGCCTGGGCCGACGGCGGCGCCGGTGCCGCCACCCCGACCGCCACCCCGTCCGCCAAGGCCCCGGCCGCGGCGGGCAGCACCGGCGGCGGCACCGCCCAGCCGGCCCCGGCGCCGCCGACCGTCGCCCCGGCGCCGCCGACCGCCGTTCCGTCGCCGTTCGTCTCCGCGGTGCCGACGGTCTCCCCGGTGCCGAAGGACGCCACGCGCCCGGTCGCTCCGCTGCCGTCGCTCACCCGCGACGCCAACGGCGCGCCCGTGCCCGCCCCCGCCCCGGCCTCCGGGCAGCCGCAGGTCCGTGAGGTGCCGAAGGGCGCCGCCCAGGCCGGTGACGGGTCCACCGCCGGTGACTCCTCCGGCCTGAAGCTGGTCGGCGGCGGCGCGGTCGCCGCCGTCGGCGCCGGGGCGCTCGGCTTCGCCGTGCTGCGCCGCCGCTCCGGTGCGCGCGGCTGACGACGGCCACCGTGGCGGGCGTCGTCGTGGGGGGCGCGCCCGGCACGGCGGGCCGCGGCCGGGCGGGCTGAACCGGAGCGTCTTCGGGGTGGCCGGGCTGCTCTGCCTGGCGCTCGGCGCGACCGTCGCGCTCTCGGACCACCGGGAGCCCCCGGTGGTCCGGGTGGAGACCTCGGCCCGGCAGGGCGCGGGGGACACACCGTCGACGGGGACCGGGACCGCCGCTCCGGCCGCCACCGACAAGGGGACCGGGACTACCGCCCCGCGCCCGTTCGCGGCCTCGCCGCCGACCCGTCTGCTCGTCCCGGCGGCCGGCGTCGACGCCCCGGTGACCGGCCTCGGCCTGAACACCGACGGCACCGTCGAGGTGCCGTCCGCCGAGCGTGCCGGTGAGGTCGGCTGGTACCGCAACGGTCCGACCCCGGGCGAGACCGGGCCCGCCGTCCTGATCGGGCACTACGACACCGCGCACGGCCCGGCGGTCTTCCGGGGACTGCCGAAGCTGCGGGCGGGGGACCGGATCCAGGTGCGGCGCGAGGACGGCAGCACGGTGGACTTCCGGGTCCGCGAGCTGGTCCAGGCCGCCAAGGACGCGTTCCCCACCGACCTGGTGTACGGCAACACGACGGCGCCCGAGCTGCGCCTGATCACCTGTGGGGGCCGGATCGGGTCCGACGGTCACTGGACGGACAACATCATCGTCCTGGCGGACCTGGCCGGTCCGGCCGACCCGGCCACCTCCGCCGGCTGATCGGGCTCCGGCTACGCTGCCCGGACGGCACCCGCCGGGAAACCGGCGGGTGCCGTCCGGGCGATCCGCCGACCGGACACGAACCGACATCACCGCAGACCAGGACCAGGAGGGCCACCGGAGGATGAGCACCGCCGTCCGTCGTTCACCCGCCCTCCTCCTCGCCCTGCTCGCCGCCGCGCCGCTCGCCCTGGCGGTCGGCTGCGCCGCCCCCGGCGAGCTGCGCGACCACGGCGCGGCCGACGCCGTCGCCCGCCCGCCCGCCCGGATCCCGCTCTGGCCGGGCCAGGCCACCGCCCCGCCGCCGGATCTCGCGGCGGGCCGCACCCCGGAGCCGGCCCCGCAGCCGGTCCCGGACGTGACCGTCCCCGGCCAGGACGTCACCGCGGTGGACGTCCGCACGCTGCTGACCAAGGACCCCGGCGTGAGCCAGGACGAGCGGCGGGCCCTGGAGCCCTGCACCGGCTGCGAGGTCCGCAACGCCGAGTACCGCGACCTGACCGGCGACGGACGGCCCGAACTGCTGGTCGTCGTCGGGCTCGCCGACACGGACGTGCTGCACGTCTACACCGCGGCCGCCGACCGGCTGCTGCCCGTCCTGCGGGTGCAGCTGCTGAAACGGTTCGGCGCTGAGACGCTCGGCACCGAGCTCTGGCTCTACGAGCCCACCACCATCCGGTCCCGGACCATCCGTCGCTACGGCTGGGACGGCGCGCGGCTGGTCCTGACCGACCAGAAGGTCGAGGGCACCGGGCCGACCCCCGAGCCCGAGCCGACGCCGGCCATCGGCCCCGGGGAGCGGCCGAGCAGCCTCCGCCCGGGCGGAGGCGCCTCGCCCGCACCCATGCCGAGCCTGCCCGTCGTCCGCCGGCCCGACGGCTCCGACCCGGGATCGGGCGCGGGTGCCCCGACGGCCATGCCCACGCCCGTGCCCAAGGTGCCGCAGCCCGGCCAGCCCCGTCCGATCGTGCCCACGGTCGCGCCCACCGCGCAGCCGCCCACCGCACAGCCGCCCGCTCGCCCGGAGACCACGCCATGAACCCCACGGCGCCCAGCCACCCCCGCATCCTCATCGTCGAGGACGACGAGGTGATCCGGGAGGCCACCCGGATGGCCCTGGAACGCTACGGCTTCCCGGTCTCCACGGCCGCCGACGGGCTGGAGGGGCTGGAGATGTTCCACGCCGTGCGGCCCGACCTGGTGCTGCTCGACGTGATGCTGCCGCTGCTGGACGGGGTCGGCCTCTGCCGGCGGATCCGCGAGGAGAGCCAGCTGCCGATCCTGATGATGTCGGCGCGCACCGATCCGGTCGACGTGGTGTCCGGCCTGGAGGCGGGCGCGGACGACTACGTGGTCAAGCCGTTCGAGAGCGCGGTGCTGGTCGCCCGGATCCGCACCGTGCTGCGCCGCATCCGCGTCGTCCCGGCCGCGCCCGCGCCTTCCCCCTCGCCGGCTCCCGCACCGGAGCCGCCCGCGCCGGAACCCGCCGTCGCCGAACCCCGCACGCCGGTCCGCAGCTTCGACGGCCTGGAGGTGGACACCGACTCCATGGAGGTCCGGGTGCACGGCCGGCTCGTCCCGCTCACCCCCACCGAACTGCGTCTGCTGCTGGAGTTCACCGCCGCGCCCGGCATCGTGCTGGAGCGCGCCGTCCTGCTGGAGCGGGTCTGGGACTACGAGTGGGGCGCCGACACCCGCGTGGTCGACGTCCACGTGCAGCGGCTGCGCGCCAAGATCGGCGGCGGACGGATCGATACCGTCCGCGGCTTCGGCTACAAGCTGAGGCGTTCCGAATGACGCTGCGCCGCCAGATCGCCACCGCCGTCGCCGCCATCTCCGTCCTGGTCGCGGTGGCGGTCGGGTTGCTCGTCCACCAGGCGATGGTCCGTCAGCACGTCGACCAGGCACGCGGATCCGCGCTCACCGCGCTGGACGCTGCGCTCGGCGCCTACGGCCGCGGCGAGGACGTCACGGGCGGCGGCCGGCACGCCGCGCTGGACGACCCGGTGCTGCCGACCAGGCTGCGCACCCTCGCGGCCGAGGGGCGGCGCGGGTCGCTGCTCGCGCAGGGCCCGGAGGGCGAGTCGATGTGGGCGGCGGGCGCCACCCGCGACGGCGTGCTCTCCGTCCGGCTCGACTTCACCCAGGACCGGCAGTCGATCGCCGACCTGGACCGGATCATCCTGATCACCGTCACCGCCTCCGTCTTCACCACCGTGCTGGTCGGGGTGCTGGTCGCGGACCGGATCAGCCGGCGGCTGCGGACGGCGGCGACGGCGGCCCGGGGCATCGCCGCCGGGCGCACCGACACCCGGATCGGTGAACTCGTCGACGGCCGGGACGAGGTCGCCGACCTCGCGGCGGCCGTCGACCTCATGTCGCGGGAGCTGCACCGGCGCCTGGAGGACGAGCAGCGGTTCACCGCCGACGTCGCCCACGAGCTGCGCACCCCGCTGACCGGGCTGGTCACCGCCGCCGAACTGCTGCCCCCGGGTCGGCCCACCCAACTGGTGCAGAACCGGGTGCAGGCGCTGCGCGGGCTGGTCGAGGACCTGCTGGAGGTCTCCCGGCTGGACGCCGACGCCGAACTGCCCGACCTCTCGGCGGTGCCGCTGGAACGCGCGGTGCGCCGTACGGTCGCGCTGACCGGCCTGGACGTGACGGTCGAGGTGGCGGCCGACGCGTCGGTGCGCACTGATCTGCGCCGGCTCGACCGCATCCTCGGCAACCTCCTCCTGAACGCCGACCGCCACGGCGGCGGCACCATCCACCTGCGCGTCGACGGCCATCGCATCACCGTCCGCGACCACGGCCCCGGCTTCCCCGACGAACTCCTGCGCGACGGGCCCCAGCGCTTCCGCACCAGCGTCCGCGAACGCGGCAAGGGCCACGGCCTCGGCCTCACCATCGCCCAGGGCCACACCCGCGTCATCGGCGCCGCCCTCACCTTCACCAACCACCCCGACGGCGGCGCCCTCGCCACCCTCCTCCTCCCGCCGGCCGACGCGGACGCCGACGAGGGCCTTGGCGGCACCGGGAGCGTACTTGGAGCCGGGTGTGCCTGAGGGTAAGCAGCAACATCAAAGGCATTGAGATAGTGCTTTATAGGTCAAATATGATCAGTTACAAACAGAGGTAGGTCGCTCATGCACTGGTGCTCTTAGGATCGGGAGGTGACTATCACTATTGCGGACCCTGAGGATCCTGGCGAGCCGGTTGAGTCCCGGGCTGCCCCCGTCTCGCGGATCGTCAAGGTGACCCCTGAAATTGCCGAGGAGTTTTTGTCCCGGGCGTCGGTCAATCGACCCTTGGACAAAGGGCAGGTAAGAACTTTGGCAGAGGCCATCATCCGCGGTGAATGGAGGTTGACTCATCAGGGAATCGCCTTCGACAAGGCCGGTGAACTGCTTGACGGCCAGCATCGCCTCCATGCAATTATTGAGGCCAATTCGCCTGCGGAGATGTTTGTTGTCGACGGGTTGTCGAGAGATGTTTTCCCTGTGCTCGACACCGGGAAGCGCCGGAGTGCAGCGGATACGCTCTCGTCGACCGGCGAGAAGTATCTGACCCTGCTTTCCTCCACCATTCGTCACGTGATTCTCTTCAAGGCGATGCCGAATGAACCCTGGACCGGCGGCCGGGCTCGCGTGTCGAACGACCGGATCCTGGCTGCATATAATGCGGAGAAGGATAGGTATGTGGAGGCGGTGACTGCTGGCCGGGAGCTTTCCAAGCATCTGTTCGCGAGCCAGACAGCGGCAGCCGTCGGGTATTTCGTGACCACCGAGGTGGCTCCTGCCGCGGATATTGAGGAGTGGGTCTCCGGCCTCAAGTCGGGTGCAAGTTTGGACTCTGGCGATGCACGGCTCGCTTTGCGAGAGGTGCCAAGCGACAAGCAGAAACGGGGCTCCAAGCGGAGGTTGGACATGCGCGACCAGGTGGCAATCTACATCAAGGCCTGGAATGCCTGGGTTGAGCCGGAAAAGGTCCGTGAATTGGTTCTTCGACGTTTGAGGAAGAAGGAAAAGATGCCGATGCCATTTGAGGTTCCGTTCGAGCGCTAAGGGCTTGCAGATCATTAACACGTCGTCCTGAACTTGGTGTTGGGGTTGTCGTTGCCGACCCGGGCCTGGAGGGCGTTGAGAGCGGCGGGCGGGGTGGTGGCCGTACGGATGGTGATGCCCTGTGTCTCAAGCGCCCTCCTGATCTTCAGGAGGGTGCGGTGCATGGCGGTCCGGCTGCTGCCGAACAGCACGGCGAGTGGTTCGGCGGCCAGGTTGACCCGCAGGTGAATCACGGTGGCCAGGACCTGGTCGGGGAAAGCAAGCCGCGGGGGGCGGCCGCGCCGGGTGTCCCCGTGGGGCGCCAGGGTCCGGGTCAGGTCATCCAGCTGCTGCCGGGACATTCCGGTCAGTGAGGGATCGGATAGCAGGGCCGGGTCCCACTCGGGCGCCTCCGGCGCTCGTGGTGCCGGGACAGCTGAGGACGGCTGTGGGTGGAGCGCGTATTTCCAGTCGCCGTGGAAGGCGTGCCGGGTCAGCGGCATGGCCGCCATCTCCGCGTCACCGATGGCGACTCCGGTCGGGTAGGTGGTGGTGTCGAGTCGGGCCGTGACGTGCAGTCCGGTGCGGGTGGTGGTCGCGGCGATGGACTCGATGACGACTTCGTGGCTGGTGAGCGGGCGGCCGCGCCAGTTCATGCTGATGTGGGAGAAGAGCCGGTGCTCGATCTTGTTCCACTTCGATGCCCCGGGCGGTAGGTGGCAGACCGTGATGGTCAGGCCCGTCTCGGCGGCAAGTCGGGCGAGTTCGAGCTTCCACGCCCGGGTGCGGTAGCCGTTGGAACCGCCGGCGTCGGCGATGATCAGCAGGCGGGTCGCCTGCGGGTAGGAGACCCGTCCCCGGCCGTGCCACCAGTGACGGATGGATTCCACCGCGAACGCGGCGGTGTCATGGTCGGTGCCCACGTTGACCCAGCCGGTATTCGCCGCCAGGTCGTAGATCCCGTAGGGAATCGCCTTGCCAAGCTGCGGATCGGCGAAGTCGTGGACGCTCACCCGCACCGGGTCCCCCGCGGGCCGCCACGAGCGGCCCTGGTTCTTGAAGTCGCCAACAAGCTCCTTCTTCTTGGTGTCCACGCTGATCACCGGGTCGCCGGCTTCGATGTACTTCATGGCGTGTTCGTTGATGTAGCGGAACTGGGCGTCGCGATCCGGATGCTGGGAGCCCTCAATGGTCTTGGCGTTGGCCTGCAGGCTGAATCCCTCCTCCCGCAGCAGGTCGCCAACGGTGTCGGCACCGACCCTGTGCCCCTGCAGGGTGAGTTCCTTGGCGAGCCTCCTGGTCGACTTCGTCGTCCAGCGAAGCGGCGACATCGGGTCCCCACGCTCGTCCGGCTCGACCAGGGCCAACAGGGCCGGTCGCAGCTCGGGGTCCAAGTCGGCAGCCTTCTTGCGTCCGCCGCCGGGACGACGCACCCGGCTGAGCGGCTCTTCTCCGGCGTCCAGCTCGTCCACGCCCCTGCGGACCGTGGTCTCGCTGGCCTGAGCCGCCCGTGCGACGGCCCGGACACCACCATGGCCCAGCACCCGGGCTTCGGCGCCCATCAACCGACGCCGTTGCCGCTCATCCAGGTGCGGGAACAACATCTGGAACTTCAAGGCGAGTTGGTCACGGATCGACTCGGAGATGCGCATACCACATCAACGAGCCCAAGACCATGAAGCAACATCTTGATTCTCTGCAACCCCTAAGACCTGTCCCGTAATTGATCTCCGGCGTCTCGGGTGCGGGCCGATGTTTGGCGGTCACCCGCCTCACGCAGCCTGGAGGAGGTTGTGCAGGCGGGCGTTGCCGAGCATGGCGTGCTGAACGCCTTCGCCCTTGAGGCGTCAGCCGCGGAGGATCTTCCAGGTCTTCATCCGAGCGAAGACGTGCTCGACGCGGGCGCGGACCTGCTTGTGCTCACGGTTGCGCTCCGCCTGCCACTCGGTGAGCTCGCCGCTGCGTCGTCGGCGGTGCGGGATGACCAGGCCGGTGCCCGGGTAGCCGCCGTCAGCGATCGTCGTGATCCGGCCGACCGTGTCCTTGGCGCCGGATTCCTCCCAGGCTTTGCAGTCGTTCCGGTTGCCAGGCAGGGTCTTGCCGACAGCGACGACCAGGCGGGTGCGAGCGTCGATGACCACCTGATGGTTGGTGGAGTACCTGTAGTTCTTCGACTGCTCGGCGATGGTGTGGTCGCGGGTGGGGACCAGGGTGCCGTCGACGTTCAGCACGGTGCCCTTGCGGAAGCGTTGCCGCGGCTTGAGTGCGAGCGGCGGGCCGATGCGGTCGGCCGCCGACTTGGACACCTCGAACAGCGGCCCGAGCTGCGGGAGCGTCAGATTCGTTGGCCAGTAGGCCGCGACCAGCAGGACCTGGTCCTCCAAGGGCAGACCCCACGGCCGGCCGGGGCGGCGCGTGTCAGTGCCCTCGCGACGCAGGGCAGTCACCAGCTTGCGGAAGTCGCGCGGGCTCAGCCCGGTGAACGGGGCTGTCCAGGAGGCCTCCGACGACGTGATCACACCAGTCACCGCAAGATCATCCCACTGCTTCGGGGTCCTCCTGCGTCAGTGCGGCCCGGCAACGCTCCACCTGCTCGGCCACCTGCTCCATGAACCAGCGCATGACCTCGTAAGGGATGACGTGCTCGTCGTGGCTGTGGATGTGGACGGTCGGCTCCAGATCCGGATCCTCGTCGGGAATCACCGCCACGAGGAAGGAGGCCCCGGGGAGGTGGGTCGCGGCGTTGGGGATCTCGGTCCACGCGGCCGGCGCGGGCACGGCCTCGCTCAGCTCCACACACCAGGCGTCGTCGGGCAAGGCGTAGTGGAACTGGACGGCATAGTGACGGCCTGCATGTTCTCGCAGCTCTGGCATGTCCGCAGGCTGCCACAGTCGCCAGGCTGGAGTCGCGCGGATATCGGCGAGGCCGACTGGTCACCGCCGGGCCTGTTGCTCGGCAACCGGCCAGCGGTTACGGGACAGCTCTTGGGAACGTGCTTGAGGCGTCAGGGGAGGCTGCTGCGAGCAATTACCTTTCCCGACTCTCCGAGCACGACCACCTCCCGGCCCAAGGATTTAGCGATTCGTTCAACAAAGTCGCGCGAAATGGTTCGCCGGGAATCACCTGAACTCTGCGCGACGATAACGACGTTCTTGCCCTCCCAGGAGGAGAGAACGGCCTCCCAGCCGATCTTTGTGAACGAGGTCGCGATGAACTTCTCTTCGCTGATCCGGCGAATTTCTCGAGATGGCCTCCTCGGAGCCCCGTCCGCCCGGAGCGCGCATCTCTCGATCTCTGCCATGCGGTGATCGAGCTGTCGAGCAATGAGAAGGATCTCCTCCGTCATGTCAGCCTCTGATCGCTCCACCGTGCTGGAGATAGCATCCCTCGACGGAAGTGCATTGATGTCCCTAATATTTTCCTCGAACTCTACCCAGCTTCTCCGGAATGCGCGTTCCAGCCTTTCGCGTGGAATCGCCAGTTCACCCGAGGCGTCATTGATGTCGAAGAGAAGCTTCTGAACGTCGGACTTGCTGTCCCCGGCGACGGCTTGGAACTGACTTAGAGGGCTGATCAGATCGGTGACTTTCATGCCGATAAGAAACGGCACGACATAGCCACCTTCGACCTGTTTGGAAAGGGCTCCGGCCTCGAAGTTGACCCAGGTAGAAGTCTGATTCTCTGGGGTTGTGCAGATGATCCCGAAATTTGTTTCAGAAAGCTCGTCTGTAATCTCTCGAACTCCTCTGCTCCCCGCAGAAATGTCTAGGCTCGAAATCCATGGGTTGATATACTGGAGGACATCCGGAAGCCAGGACCAAAGCGTCTCCGCTGCCCTTTTGGAGCGGTCGCCGGACCAGCTCAGAAATATCTTGATCGCAGCCCCTCTTTCCTGAATCAGGTTCGACCGGTTACATGTGCCGCCTTGAGTAGGAGCGCCTGCTCTTCTTTGAGTGAACCGTAAGACTCCCGGACGTAGGATAGAAATGCGCTTCCGGGATGGCGAATCAGAGTCGATTTTCTCGCGCTGGCGCTGTCCCAGCCAGCCAGCAGTGCGTCGTAGCTCACCGCATGGGCGCAAAAGTCCAGGATCACAGGCGGCATTTCTCCCCCAATGATCAGATCTCCACGGGCGGTGATGATGTCGCGCATCCTCCTGGCCGTAGGGGCGAACACCGCTCCCACCCAGATGTGCCATAGTGTCGCTTCAATTTCCTGCAATGGAATCTCGGTCGCGCCTCCACTGTTGGGAAGAATGTATTGCCTGTGATATTCTTGCCATGCTTTTTCGTTGGTTTCGGCGAGGATGAGAAGTGGCCCATAGAGGTCCTTTAGTTGACTGCTCACCCAGTCGATTTGCGCCTTCCTTAGGGATCTGTGAATCTCTCCTTGATGGTTCAGCCAGTAGGCAATGACGGCAATCAGGATGCCGGCGCAGGCGGTCACCATCGCTGCGATCATAGAAATCTCCGGGTCGCTACTTCACCTGATAGTGAAGCACGATGTAGGAGGGGCCGGCTACCCCGCGGGAGTGCCCATCGTGATGAGTGAGGGATTTCGCGAGAAATTAGATAATAGTATTTCTGGGGTTGCTGAAGGGTTGTGCCACATGTCAGGGGTTCGTTGTGCACTCGCCGACAAGGTGGATCAAGGCAGCCCGGAGGTATCAGATTTCGCTCCTTGGCCGCTGGCCAGCCCTTCCAGCATCCGGGAGGGGAGCCGGGCACTCCCCGACAGTCGCGGCCCGTTGGGACGAGCTGCGGAATTTCCTGGATCGGCGCGGATCGGTTACGCCATCATGGGTGGCGTCATACAGCACCAAGAGGTGCAGCGGCCACGCGGTTCCGAACCGTGTGGCCGGGAACACAGGCGAGCGCGAAGGCGTGACGCGGGCAGGGGAAACAGGGGTGGGCAGATGGGGCGGGAGTCGTATCTCGTCGAAGGCCGGCGAGTCACGGTCGGTGATCTGGTCGCGGCTGGATACATCGAGGTAGGGGCAAAGCTCACATTTGAGCGGCCCCGTAAGGACGAGACACACCACGCCACCGTCGTGGAGGAAGGGAAGGTGCGGCTTTCGGATGGTCAGCTGTTCAGGTCTCCCTCCACGGCGGCGATCGCGGCCGTCGGACGAGGATCGTTCGACGGCTGGACCGCTTGGGTGCTCGACGACGGTCGGACGCTGGACGCTGTGCGCCAGGACTTTCTCGACGAGATGGCCAAACAAGCAGCGGGGCCGCTTGGCGGAGTGGAGGACAGCAGTGAGCTTTTCACACCGGCCGAACGCCACGAGCGGCTGAAGCAGGCGCGTGAGAACGCGGACAACGGGCGGCCCATGTCGGTCACCGTCAGGGAGCTTGTCGGTTGGTGGAACGCACTTCGGCGCGGCTACCTGGTCACTGGTCAGATTGACGCGGAGCTGGCCAACCACGGCCTCGTCACTGCGCCGAGCTTTGACAAGGTGCACTTTGACTCCGTGGTGCACCTGGTCAGCGCGGCCCATGAAGAAGATGACACGGTAGACCCGGAAGTCCTGCTGAGCCCTCCGGCAGCCGGGCCGGTGCCTGTGAGTGTTCCACTCGATGACGATGACGACGACGAGCCCGAGGCGGGTCTGACCGTGGGAAACCTCCTGCCGGCTGCCCCGGGGATCGTGAGCGTGCTTCCGGATGCCACGTACCAGGAGGCCATCACCAAGATGGCCATCAATGACTACTCGCAGCTTCCGGTGATCAGCGGGCGAAACCTGCGCGGTGCGGTGACCTGGGAGTCGATCGCCCGTGCCCGGTATGCCAATCCGGAAGCGACCTTCTCCGACGCGATCATTCCGGCGCGTGCGGTCTCCTACGATCATGACCTGATCGACGTCTTGCCGGAGCTGGTCAAGTTCCAGTTCGTGCTTGTTCGCGACCAGAAGCAGGCGATAGTCGGTATCGTGACGGCCAGCGATGTCGCCATGGCGTACGGTTCGCTGGCGAGCCCCTTCTTCCTCGTCGGGGAGTTGGACCAGCGCCTGCGCCGGATCATTGCCACCAACTTCGAGCTGTCCTACGTTCAGGAGCTCTGCGCCCGAAGCGGGCAGGGAGCCATCGTGTCTTTCGACAGCTTGTCGATGGGCCACTACCAGCAAGTGCTGGGCAATCCGGACGCATGGAATCAGTTGAGCTGGCCGTTGGACCGGAAGGTTTTCGGCGAGCGGCTGGATCAGATCCGGAAGATCCGGAACGACCTACTGCACTTCAACCCGGACCCGCTGCCAGAGGACGCCATAGAGAAGATTCGGAACATGATTAACCTTTTGCGCGAGTACACATCCTGACGGTTTCGTGTGAAATGGGCTCTGGCAGTTGTGTGGACGCTGTTGGTGACTTGTGAGTGACGCCGGTCTCCGAGGCTTGTCTCGGAGACCGGCGTTGGTTGTTGTGGGGTGTGCGGTGATGATGCATGCGGGTGGGCCGGGCGAGGTCCCGGTGGAGACGGTGCGGGTGGCGTGAGCGGCGTTCCCGAATGGCAGCCTGGCAATCCGGATCCGGGACGAGCTGGGAGTCCTGATCACGGACGAGCGGTTCGCCGACCTGCTCCCGGTGAGTGGGGCAGGCCGGCCTGGGCGCCGGGCCAGCCGGCGCCGGTCCCGGCGCTGCAGTTCGTCGATAGACTGACGGACCGGCAGGCTACGGCGGCGGTGAGGGCACGGATCGACTTCGAGTACGCGATTGGGCTGGAACTCGGCGATCCTGGGTTGGACTTCTGGGTGCTCTCGGAGTTCCGGGACCGGCTGGTCGAGGCGGACGCCGGGCGGCGGCTGCTGGACGGCATCCTGGACGCGGTCCGGGCCAAGCGCATGCTGAAGACGATGGGCCGAGCCCAGACCGACTCCCCCCACGTGCTGTCGGTGGCCCGCGAACCGAGCCGGTTGGTCGAGGTCGCCGGCCCGGGCTGGTTCCGGCACTACGCGACCCGGGCCGAGGAGTTCTGGTTCCCGAAGTCCCGCGCGAAACGGGACCAGGTGGCACAGCGGATCGGCGCCGGCGGCATGCGACTGTTCCCGGCCGTGTTGTCGCCTGCAGCCCCGCAGCGTGAAGCGCGACATCCTCTGGGGCGGTAGCAAGGTTCGCGTCGCCGAGACCTGCGAGCCGGATGTCCCGAACCTCACACGAACGCCGCCACCACCTGGCCACCGTCCGGGACAGCGCGATGGCCGCTGTGATCCATGCCCGCCTCGCCGAACGGGACTGCCTGCCGGGCGAGCAGTGGGTCGACGCCGGCTACCCCACCGCCGCCCAGATCGTGACCGCCCGGCGCGAACCTGGCATCGACCTGCACGGTCCGATCCGGGCCGACAGCACCGTCCAAGTCGCAGCCGGGAGCAAGGCCTCCAGTCAGGAGGCCTTCACCATCGACTGGGACAACCAGCAGGTCACCGCGCCGACGAGGGCGCGGACGACCCGGCGTCCGCGCTCTGACCCTTCCCTCCGGGCGGAGTTCGAGGGCGAATCACCCGGTTCGGCAGGGTTGTTCCGGGCGGTTCGGGGCTCCTTCGAGGCCCGGGAAAAATTCTTTCCGTCGGTGTGCAACCGTTCCGCCCCGCGTGATGTCTGACAGACCACAAGGTGCGAACAAGCCTTGAGCGCAGGGGCCGAGGAGGGGTTCACGGTCCGGCGCACCGTCACTCCCGGGTGGGTCGGGACGATGTCCGCCCGCCCGTGGGAAATTCATTCGATTGACCGTCTGCTGAGGGCTCCTGCCTGCAGCAGAATGGGGGGGAAGTTCTTATGCGCACTACTGCTTACGGCCGTCGGAACCGCACGCGCCGCGCCGCCGCCACCGTCCTCGCGACCGTCCTCGCGGGCGGGACCGTCCTGCTCGCGGCACCCGCCGCCCTCGCGGCGGACGCGGTGCCGGACGTGCCGACGGTGAAGGTCAAGGCCGACGCCCCGGCCGTGATCGGACTCGCCGGCCAGCCGGTCGAGTTCACCGAGACCGTCACCAACACCAGCTCCATGGATTCCGGGTTCCACCTCTTCCTGAACGCCATCACCGGCGCCGGCCTGCCGCTGACGGACGGCATCGCCATCGACTACCGCGACCCGGCCGACGGCGCCTGGAAGTCCCTTCCGCTGACCGATGTCGAGGGGTCCGCCTTCCACGGCGCGTTGCCCTACACCCTGGAGATCCCGGCGCACCGCAGCGCGAAGGTGCAGTTGCGGATCGGGCTGCCGATGGGCCGGCCGCACCACGGCGCCAGCAACGGGGGGATCCAGTCGCTGGCCCTGGAGTCGTCCGTGGCCATCGGTGCCCACGGGGCGCCGGCGGACCAGGTGACCGACACGATCAAGGTCGACGGCCTCACGACCGGGCTGTCCCGCGTCCCGGCCACCGCGGTCGCGGGCGGCGCGCCCATCGAGTTCGACGCCGTCCTGAAGAACCCCACGGCCTCGAACTACGTCAACGTCGCCAACGTCCTGGGCATCGACCCGCACGCCACCGTCCAGGTCCGCAAGGGGAACGGTGCCTGGACCGCGCTGAAGCCGGTCCAGGGCGGCGGTGTCGACGACGGCCTCGGGGTCTACCTGGAGGGTCGCGACTCCTCCATCGGCGCCAACTCGACGACCACCCTGCGGGTTCGGATGTCGTTCGACGCGGCGACTCCGCTCGGGCCGGTGACGGTGAACCCGTGCGTCTTCGTCAACGAGAACCCGGAGCGACCGTTCTCGGGGACGACGATGTGCGCCCAGCGGGCGACCGTGAAGATCGTCGCGCCGGATGCGTCGGCGCCCAAGGAGCAGCCGCTCGTGAAGGAGGCGCCCGTGAAGGAGGCGCCCGTGAAGGGGGCGTCCACCGGCAAGGGCGCGCCCGCCGTGCAGGCCGTCCCCGCCGTGAAGGGCGCGTCCACGCGCAAGGACGCGCCGGCCGGGCAGGCCGCTGCGCCGGCCGCGCCCGCCCCGGCCGCCGCGCCCACCGTGCCCACCGCCCCCGCCGCGACCGCTGAGGCGACCGTGGCGGCCCCGGCCCCGGCCCCGGCCCCCGTCCTGGCCGCCGCGGGCACCCCCGCGCCGGTGGCCCCGGCCCCGGCCACGGTCGAGCTGGCCTCGACCGGCTCGTCCGAGCAGACCCCGTCGTACGCGGCGGCCGGCGTTGCCCTGCTCGCTGTCGGCGGCGGCACCGCCTACTGGGTCGCCCGCCGCCGCCGCGCCTGACAGCAGCGGCCGGGGGGGCTCCGGCGCCGCCGGAGCCGCCCCGGAGTGAAGTACGTCCATTGCGAAATCACCGTTTGCTGCCGGCAGGGGCCGGCAGCGGAAACTGGGGGGAACTTCCCATGCGTACCACTGTTTTCGGCCGCCAGGGCCGCGCGCGCCGCACGGCCGTGCGTGCCGCAGCCGCCACCGTCCTCGCGACCGCGCTGGCGGGCGGGACCGTCCTGCTGTCGGCGCCCACCGCCTCCGCGGCGGACTCGGTGCGGTCGGCGAAGCTCAAGGTCAACGCCCCGGCCGCGATCGGGGGCGCCGGGCAGCCGGTCGAGTTCACCGAGGTCATCACCAACACCGGTTCCAAGGCGGAACAGTTCGGACTCGCCCTCAGCACCACCAGCGACCTGGGCACGCCGCCGCATGCCATCGCCATGGAGTACCGCGACCGGAAGACCGGTAAGTGGAAGTCCATTGAGCTGGACAGCGGCGTCCACGACGGCAAGGTGAGCTACTCGGCCTATCTGCCCGTGGACGCGAAGATTCCGGCGCACGGCAGCGTGACGGTTCAGCTGCGGATCGGCGCTCCGATGGGCGAGCCGCACAACGGTGCGAGCAACGGCTGGGTCCAGCAGTTGGACCTCCGGTCCGCCGTGGTGGCCCCCGGTTCGTGGGTGGGGCTGGCCCAGGTGACCAAGAGGATCAAGGTCCAGAACATCTCGCCCTCGCTCGGCCGTGTCCCGGCCACCGCGGTCGCGGGCGGCGCGCCCATCGAATTCGACGCCGTCCTCAAGAACCCCACGCCGTCGAACTACATCAACGTCGCCAACACCCTGGGCGTCGACTCGCACGCCACCGTCCAGGTCCGCCAGCCGAACGGCACCTGGACCACCCTGAAGAAGGTCTACAACAGCGCCGACGAGGGCGCGGGCGTGTACCTGCAGGGGCGCGACTCCAGCATCCGCGCCAACTCGACCACCACCGTCCGGGTCCGGGTGTCGTACGACGCCGGCACCCCGCTCGGGCCGACCGACATCGGGCGGTGCGTCTACGTCAACGAGAGGCCGACCCTGCCGTTCCGGGGGACGACGACCTGCGTTCAGGGCGCCACCGTGCAGATCGTCGCGCCGGGCACCAAGGGTGCCAAGGGCCAGTCGCCGGTGAAGCCGGCGCCCAGCACCAAGGGCACCACCAAGGGCACCTCGGCCGGCAAGTGAGCGGCGACCGAGCCTGACGGCGGTATCCAGGGGGGCGGTTCCGGCACTCGCCGGGGCCGCCCCCGCGGCATGCCGTCCACCGTCCGCCCCGGTCAGGCGGCCCGGGGGCCGTCGAGCACCGGCGGGTGCCAGTCGTAGACGGGGGCGGCGCGGTTGAGGAGGACGCGGTCGGGGAGCAGGCCGGCCGAGGTGAGGGCGAGGTCGCGGGCGAGGGCGGTGAGGGGGGAGCGGCGGGCGACCAGGGCGCCGACGGCGCGGGAGCCGTTGACGATCGCGGTGGCGCGGGGGCGCCGGGCGGCGGTGTAGCCGGGCAGGGCGGCGGCCGGGTCCTCTCCGGGCCGGACACCGGCGGCCAGCACGACCGCGTCCTCGATGGCCTGGCAGGCGCCCTGGCCCTGGAAGGGGCACATCGCGTGGGCGGCGTCGCCGAGCAGGGCGACCCGGCCGCGGTGGTAGGCGGGCAGCGGGTCGGCGATCTCCCAGACGTCGTGGCGCAGCACCCTCGCCGGGTCGGTGGAGGCGAACAGCTCGGGGACGGGCGCGCACCAGTTGCCGTAACGGCGCAGGAGTTCGGCGCGTTCGTCGCCGTCGGCGGCGCGGGCGCCGGCCGGGGCGAGGGCGGCGCCGTAGACGTACACCCGGCCGTCGGCGAGCGGGACGACGCCGGCGAGCCGGCCGCGGCCCCAGACCTCGCCGGCGGCGAACGGCGGGCGGGGCGGGCGGGCGATCACCGAGCGCCAGGTGGTGAAGCCGGAGTAGCGCGGGCCGGGGTGGTGCGGGAAGAGCAGGCCGCGGGTGGCGGAGCGGATGCCGTCGGCGGCGACGACCAGTTCGGCGGGCCGCTCGCCGTCGGCGGTGCGGACGAGGGCGGGGGTGCGGTCGTCGCCGGGTTCGACGAGTTCGGCCCGCGAGCCGGTGCGGACGGTGCCGGCGGGCAGCGCGTCGACCAGGGCGTCGATGACGTCGGCGCGGGCGACGGCGACCAGCTTCTCGCCGAAGTGGGCCTCGACGGCCTCGGTGCCGGTGCGTGCGAGCCAGCGGCCGGAGGGGTGGCGGATGCCGATGGCGGGGTGCGGGGCGGCGAGGGCGCGCAGCCGGTCGCCGACGCCGAGCAGGTCGAGGGCGCGCAGGGCGTTCGGGGCGAGCACGAGGCCGGCGCCGACGGGCTCCAGCGAGGCGGCGCGTTCGTGGACGGTGACCGGGACGCCCTGGCGGTGGAGCGCGAGCGCGGCGGTGAGGCCGCCGATCCCGCCGCCGATGACGACGGCGTGCGGTGCCGGTTCCGGCAGGCCGCGGTGCTCCGGGGCGCGGTGGTCCAGATCGCGGTGGTCCATGGGGACTCCTCTCGGACGCGGAACTACACCTGTAGTTCCGATCGCATGGATCGACCGTACTACAGCTGTAGTGTGAGTTGGGCGCCGGCCCCGGGAAGGGCGATGATCGGACCCATGACCAGCAGCGCCGCGCCCGCCGGACCTCAGCGCCAGACCCTGATCGCCGACACCGCCGTCGCGCTGATCGCCGAGCGCGGCCTGCGCGGGCTCACCCACCGCGCCGTCGACGAGGCGGCCGGCCTGCCCACCGGCTCCACCTCCAATCTCGCCCGCACCCGCGCGGCCCTGCTGGAGCTGGCGATCACCCGGATCGCGGAGCTGGAGTCACCGGCGTACGCGATGGAGCTGCGGCCGCCCACGGTGGAGCATGCCCGGGAACTGCTCGCCCAGCTCGCCGCCGACGCCGTCCACCAGGCGCTCACCGTCGGCCGCGCGCTCACCGTGGCCCGCTTCGAGCTGGCGCTCGAAGCCACCCGGCGCCCCGAACTGCGCGTCGTCTACAACCGCCTGGGGGCGGGCCTCCTCGGCCTCGCGGTCACCCTGCTGACCGAGTGCGGCTCCCGCGCGCCCGAGGCGGACGCCCGCCGGCTGGTGCGCTGGGCGGACGGCGTGCTCTTCAACGTCACCGCCGGCAGTGGCGCCGGCCACGTCCCCGATCCGGCCGAACTCGGTGCCGAGGTCGCCCGTTACCTCGCGGCGCTGCTCGACGGCTAGGGCCGACGGCCAGGGCCCGGAGGCCAGGGCGCGACAGCCAGGGACCCGACGGCTAACCCGCGGGCGCGTCCAGGGCCGGGGCGAGGACGGCGAAGGCCCTGGCGGTGAGCTCGGCCGGGTCGGCGGCGCCGTCGCTGTCGCTCCACCGCTCCAGGACGGCGCCGAAGGCGGTGAGCGCCATCCCGGCGGCGAGCCGGGGGTAGAGGTCGGCGGCGGGGTCGCGGTCCAGCCGGTGGGCCAGCTCGGCGGTCAGTTCCTCGTGCCACCCGGCCTGCCGCTCCAGGAAGCGGGCGTGCAGCGCCGGGGTGCGCAGGATCAGCTGGACGGCGCGCAGCGCGCGGTCGCCGTGCTCGCCGCAGGCGGCCAGCGGCACCGAGACGGCGTGCCGCAGGGCGGCCGAGGGTGGCTCGGCGGCGGGGCGGGCGGCCAGTTCGGCGCGGATGCCGGCGCCCAGTTCGGCCAGGAACCGGACGATCACGTCCTCCTTGGACGCGAAGTAGCGGAAGAACGTCCGCTTGGAGACGCCGGCGCCGGCCGCGATCTCGTCCACGGTGACGGCGTCGAACCCCTGGGTGGTGAGCAGCCCGAAGGCGGCTTCGGTCAGCTCGTCCACGACGAGTTGACGCTTGCGCTCGGCCAGGCTGACGGCGGGTCGGGAGGTCACCCGACGATGGTAACGCCATGACGCGAGTGTCATCCAGTAGCGCCTTGACACCAAGTGACACGAACGGCAGCATCTGCCACATGAAGCCTTTGGAGCCAACAGGCGGCGGTGCGGGCCGGCGCGGGCGGGTGTTCGTCGTCACCGGAGCGAGCAGCGGGCTGGGACTGGCCACCGCCCGGACGCTGGCCGAGCGGGGCGGGCGGGTGGTCCTCGCGGTCCGCGACGAGGAGCGGGGGCGTGCGGCCGCCGCCCGGATCGCCGCCTCGCTGCCCGACCCCGGTGTGCCGGACCGCCTCGACGTCCGCCGTCTCGACCTGGCCGACCTCGACAGCGTCCGGACCTTCGCCGAGCGGCTGCGCGCCGACCGCCCCCGGCTGGACGTCCTGGTCAACAACGCGGGCGTGTTCGCCCCGCCCCGGGCGCTCAGCCCGCAGGGCCACGAGCTGCAGTTCGCCGTCAACCACCTCGGCCACTTCGCCCTCACCGGCCTGCTGCTGGACGCCCTCGCCGCCGGCCGCGACCCGCGCGTGGTGACCGTCAGCTCGCTCAACCACCGCAAGGGGCGGATCCGCTTCGACGACCTCACCGGGGCGCACGGCTACACGCCGATGGGGTTCTACGACCAGTCGAAGCTCGCCAACGCGCTCTTCGGCCGTGAACTCCACCGCCGGCTGGCCGCGTCGGGCAGTCCGGTGCGCAGCGTGCTCGCGCATCCCGGCTACACCGCCACCAATCTGCAGACCAGTGGGCCGACCGGCCTCACCCGGCTGCTCTTCGGGCGGCTGCTGCGGCCGCTCGCCCAGCGCCCGGAGGAGGGCGCGCTGCCCCAGCTGTACGCCGCGACCGATCCGTCCGTGCGCGGCGGGGAGTTCATCGGGCCGGACGGCCGCGGCGAGTTGCGCGGCGCGCCGACCCGGGTCCGGCTCGCGCCCTCGGCCGAGGACGCCGAGGCCGCCCGCCGGCTCTGGGAGCTGTCGGAGGAGTTGACCGGTGTGCGGTTCGGCCTGGGGGAGGGCGCTGCCTGACGCGCGCGGGCGCTCAGTGGGCGCGGGCGTCTCCGAGCACCCGCTCGGCGATGAGCCGGGCGCAGGCCGCCGCGTCCTGTAGGGCGGTGTCCACCTCCAGGTCGTAGCGCACGCCCCGGTGCACCGCCTCGGCCTGGGCCGCGGCCATGCCGGCGACGCGGTCGCCGCGGGCCCGTTCGCGGGCGGCGGCCACCTCGGGGGCGCAGCGCACGCCGACCCAGAGCACGTCCAGACCGTCCAGTGCCTCGCGCCAGCGCCGTTGGGAGGCGGTGGTGCCGAGGAACACCTCGTCGACGACGATCCGCGCGCCGGCCCGGGCCATCGCCGCGACGCCCAGCGTCCACGCGGCGTCCAGGGCGGCGAACGCCGGTCCGACGCTCACCGTGCCGTCGCCGTCCTCCAGGCCGCCGATGCCGGGCGGCCCGTCGGGCCCGTCGGGATCGCCGGGACCGCCGCCACTGCCCGGTCCGGCCTCACCATCCGCGCCGGGCG
This sequence comes from Kitasatospora sp. NPDC057595, assembly GCF_042800875.1. Taxonomy (NCBI): domain Bacteria; kingdom Bacillati; phylum Actinomycetota; class Actinomycetes; order Kitasatosporales; family Streptomycetaceae; genus Kitasatospora; species Kitasatospora sp. NPDC057595. Next base: position 27,955 of record NZ_JBHVGL010000024.1, read on the forward strand.
CGGCTGCGGCGGAGCCACCGCCGGAGCCGCGCAGCGCGGCGGGCAGGGCGGCGATCAGCGTGTCCACCCCGAGGGTCAGCCAGGGATCCGGCAGCACCTCCTGCAGTCGGCGGGCGATGCTGGACTTCCCCGAGCTGGAGCCCCCGTTGAGGACGATCACCTGACAATCGGTCATCCGACCACCCTAAAGGGGCGGCCCAGGAGCGGCCGGGTCACTCGACGGTCACGCTCACCTCCGTCCGGTCCGCCCCCGGTGTGCCGGCGGCGTCCGTGGTGACGCCGCTCCAGATGCTGTCGGGCTCGTCCGGTACCGGTATCGACGGCGAACGGGGCGATATGAGGTGTATGTTCCATTTTGACGCCCGGTGCGGCCCCGGCGCCAGACCCAGGACCCCGCCGGTTTCCGCCGAGGGTGCCTCAGCCCGCCCGGTACGCCGCGGCCGCCGCCGCGAAGGAGGCGGCGAGCTGCGGGTATCCCGCCCAGTGCAGATGCAGATACGAAGCGTGAACGTTCTCCGCGCCGGCCGCGCCCGCGAATCCCTCGGTGTGCGGGCCGGCCGGCAACCGCCAGCCCCAGGCGGGTCGTTCACCGGACCCCGGCTCGCAGACCGTCCGGTGGAACTCGTGCCCGCGCAGCCTGGCGCCGGCCGGGGCCAGTGGCGAGTCGTGCAGCGCGATCGCCTCGCGGTAGCCGAGGGTCAGCCGCTCGGTCATCCGGGCCGAGGTGTCCAGCACCCCGCACATCGGCAGGCCGTCCAACGCGCGCCCGAGGTACAGCAGTCCGGCGCACTCGGCCGCGACCGGGCCGCCGGAGGCCGCGAACGCGGCGATCGCGGACCGCAGTTGACCGTTCGCGCTGAGTTCCCGGACGTACAGCTCGGGGAACCCGCCGCCGATCACCAGGCCCGCCGTGCCCTCCGGCAGGGCGTCGGCGTGCAGCGGGTCGAACGGCACCACCTCGGCGCCGGCGGCGGTCAGCAGCTCGGCGTTCTCGGCGTACGAGAAGGAGAACGCCGCACCGCCGGCCACCGCGATCCGCGGCGCGCCGCTCGGTGACGCACCGGACGCGCCCACCTCCACCGCCGGGTCCCACGGCTCGGCCCCGGCCAGCGGCGGCGCCGTCCGGGCCAGCGCCAGCACCGCGTCCAGGTCCACCGAGGCGGCGACCAGCTCGCCCATGTCGGCCACCGCCCGCAGCGCCTCCGCCGAGCGCTCCACGGCCGGGATCAGCCCCAGGTGCCGGGAGGGCGTGGCGACCGCCGCCGAGCGCCGCACCGCGCCCAGCACCGGCACCCCCGACCCCTCCTCCAGGGCCTCCCGCAGCAGCAGCTCGTGCCGGTCGGAGGCGACCCGGTTGAGGATCACCCCGGCCAGCCGCACCTCCGGGTCCCAGGAGGCGAAGCCGTGCACCAGCGCCGCCACCGACCGGGACTGCGAGGAGGCGTCCACCACCAGCACCACCGGCGCCCGCAGCAGCTTGGCCACGTGCGCGGTGGACGCCAGCTCGCCGCGCCCGGAGGCGCCGTCGAACAGGCCCATCACGCCCTCGACCACCGCCACGTCCGCCCCGGCCGCGCCGTGCAGGAAGAGCGGGGCGATCCGCTCCGGCCCGCACATGAACGCGTCCAGGTTGCGGCCCGGTCGCCCGGCGGCCAGCCCGTGGTAGCCGGGGTCGATGTAGTCCGGGCCGACCTTGTGCGGCGAGACGGCCAGCCCGCGCGCGGCGAGCGCGGCGATCAGGCCGGTGGCGACGGTGGTCTTGCCGGCGCCCGAGGAGGGCGCCGCGACGACGAGACGGGGGACGTTCACGTGGCTCGACTCTTCCCGGCTACCACTCGATGCCGCGCTGGCCCTTGCGGCCGGCGTCCATCGGGTGCTTGACCTTGGTCATCTCGGTGACCAGGTCGGCGAACTCGGTCAGGGCCTGCGGCGCGTACCGGCCGGTGATGACGACGTGCTGGCTGCCCGGACGGTCCTTCAGCACGGCCACCACCTCCTCCGGGTCGACCCAGCCCCAGTGCATCGGATAGGTGAACTCGTCCAGCACGTAGAAGCGGTAGGTCTCGGCGGCCAGGTCGCGCTTGACCTGCTCCCAGCCCTCCTTGGCCGCCGCCTCGCTGTCCAGCGCCATCGCGTCGGAACGCTGGATCCAGGACCAGCCGGAGCCCATCTTGTGCCAGTCGACGGTGCCGCCCTCGCCGGAGGCGCCGAGCACCCGCAGCGCGTTCTCCTCGCCGACCTTCCACTTGGCGGACTTCACGAACTGGAACACCCCGACCGGCCAGCCCTGGTTCCAGGCGCGCAGCGCCATGCCGAACGCGGCGGTGGACTTGCCCTTGCCGGGGCCGGTGTGCACGGCGGTGATCGGCAGGGTACGGCGCTGACGGGTCGTCAGGCCGTCGTCGGGGACACTCTCGGGGACACCCTTGGGCATGTCGGCTCAGGCCGCCTTTCGCGCTGCGGTGGTGGTCGGACGGTTCTCGCGGACGAGCGAGGCGACGCCGTCGGCGCGCAGCTCGTCCAGGGTCACGGAGGTGGCGCGCAGCCGGGCCGCCAGGGCGCCGGCCAGGCCGAGCCGGACCGGGCCGGACTCGCAGTCCAGCACCACGCTCGCCACGCCCTGCGCCGCCAGCAGCCCGGCCGCCCGGTGGGACTGCGCGACGGCGTCCCGGCCGCCGCCGGTGGCCCGGCCGTCGGTCACCACGACCAGCAGCGGGCGGCGGTCCGGGTCGCGCAGCCGCTCGACCCGCAGCACCTCGTGGGCCCGCAGCAGGCCGGCCGCCAGCGGGGTGCGCCCGCCGGTGGGCAGCGACTCCAGCCGGGCCGCGCCGACCTCCACCGAGGAGGTGGGCGGCAGCGCCAGCTCGGCCGAGGCACCCCGGAAGGTGATCATGCCGATCTTGTCGCGGCGCTGGTAGGCGTCCATCAGCAGCGACAGCACCGCGCCCTTGACGGCGGTCATCCGCTGCCGGGCCGCCATCGAGCCGGAGGCGTCCACCACGAACAGCACCAGGTTGGACTCCCGGCCCTGGCGCACCTGCTCGCGGAAGTCGTCCTTGTGCAGCACCAGCGCGCGCGAGGAGCGCCCGCGCGCCACCTGGTGCGGGGCGGCGGCGCGCAGCGTGGCGCTCAGGTGCAGCCGGGCGAGCCGGCCGCGCGGGCGGCGGGCCCGGACGGTGTGGCCGCCGTCGGTCTCGGCGGGGGAGCGGCGGCCCTGGGCGCCGCGCCCGGTGCCGTCCACCGCGAACAGCCGGGTGCGGTACGGGTCGCCGGCCGCGACCGGCGCCGACTCCCGGGCCGGGGCGGGGTGCTGGGCCGGGACGGGCTGCGGGGCGGTGTCCTCCGCGGCCACCGGGTCGGCCGCCTCGACGGGCGGGCCGTCCGGACCGGCTGGCTCCGGCGCGCCGCCGCCACCGCCGTCGGGGCCGCCGTCCTGCGGGCCGTCGCCGCCCGGGCCGTCCGGGTCGTCCGGACCGTCCGGGCCGCCCTCCGGGTCCTCCTGCGCCCCCTCGGCGGTCGCGGGCTCGGGCTGCGCCTCGGGCTCCGGCTCGGCGTGCTCCTCCAGCACCCGGTCCAGCTGCTCCTCGTCCAGTCCGGGCGCGTCGAAGGGGTTGCGCCGGCGGCGGTGCGGCAGCGCCAGCTGGGCGGCCTTGCGGACGTCCTCGGCCAGCACCTCGGTGCGCCCGGCCCAGGCGGCCAGCGCGACGGCGGTGCGCGCCATCACGATGTCCGCGCGCAGCCCGTCCACCTCGAACGCCGCGCAGACGGCGGTGATCTGGCGCAGCGCCGTGTCGGTCAGCTCCACCCGCGCCAGCAGCTCGCGCGCGGCGGTGATCCGGTCCGCCAGCGCGCGCTCGTCCTCGGCGAACCGGGCGGCGAAGGCGGCCGGGTCGGCGTCGTAGCCGAGCCGGCGGCGCACCACCTCGGCGCGCTCCGCCGGATCGCGGGTCGCGGCGATCTCCACCGTCAGGCCGAACCGGTCGAGCAGCTGCGGCCGCAGCTCGCCCTCCTCCGGGTTCATCGTGCCGACCAGCAGGAAGCGCGCCGCGTGCCGCACCGAGACGCCCTCGCGCTCGACGTAGGAGCGGCCCATCGCGGCGGCGTCCAGCAGCAGGTCCACCACGTGGTCCTGGAGCAGGTTCACCTCGTCGATGTAGAGCACGCCGCGGTGCGCCCGGGCGAGCAGGCCCGGCTCGTAGGCCTTGACGCCCTCGGCGAGCGCCCGCTCCAGGTCCAGCGAGCCGACGATCCGGTCCTCGGAGACGCCGACCGGCAGCTCGACCAGCCGGGCGGGGCGCTCGGAGACCGGGGCGCCGGCGTGCGCGCCGTCCGGGCACTGCGGGTCCGGCGCCGCCGGGTCGCAGGCGAAGCGGCAGCCGTCGACGGTCGCGATGGACGGCAGCAGCCCGGCCAGCGCGCGCACCATGGTCGACTTGGCGGTGCCCTTCTCACCGCGCACCAGCACCCCGCCGACCGCCGGGGAGACGGCGTTCAGCAGCAGGCCGAGCCGCAGGTCGGCCATGCCGACGATCGCGGTGAACGGGTAACGGACGTCACTCATGCAGTCTCCCCAGGGGCTCCGGGCGCGAGGAACGGCAGCGATCCGGCCGCCGGCACCCCGCCCTCGATCAGCTTCCACAACGCGTCGGTGTCCGCGTGCTCCTCGATCAGCTCGCCCAGCCGGTCCAGCCGGGCCTCCCGCGCGGCGGCGAAGGAGGTGTCCGGCGCGGGCACGAAGGCCCGGCCGGCGGCCTGCGCGACCTCGCGCAGCAGCGCCCGCCGGAAGCCGTCGTTCTCCAGCACGCCGTGCCAGGTGGTTCCCCACACCTGGCCCACCCGGCAGCCGTCCAGGCCGTGTCCGTGGTCATCGGAGACGAACGGCTCGCCGCCGTCCACCGCGACGACGCCGTGGTGGATCTCGTAGCCCTCGACCCGCTCCCCGTACGCCTCGCCGACCGGCCGTCCGAGCACCTTCTCCGGGCCGAACCGCACCCGCGTCGGCAGCAGCCCGAGGCCGTCCACCGCGCCCGCCTTCGACTCGACCTCGTCCACGATCGAGTGCGCCAGCATCTGGTAGCCGCCGCAGACGCCGAGCACCGGCCGCCCGGCCGCCGCCCGCGCCTTGAGCACCGGTTCGAGGCCGCGCTCGCGCAGCCAGCGGAGGTCGGCGACGGTGGCCCGGGTGCCGGGCAGCACGACGAGGTCGGCGTCGGCCAGCTCCTCCGGCCGGGTGGCCCAGCGGACCAGTACGCCGGGCTCCTGGGCGAGCGCGTCCAGGTCGGTGAAGTTGGACAGCCGGGGGAAGCGCAGCACGGCCACCCGCAGCACGTCCGCGCCGAACGGGCCGCGCGCGGCGGTCCGGTCGACGACGGTGGACAGGTCGAGCGAGTCCTCGGCGTCCAGCCACAGGTCCGGCAGCATCGGCAGGGTGCCGAGCACCGGACGGCCGGTCAGCTCGCGCAGCATCTCCAGCCCGGGGGCGAGCAGCCGCGCGTCGCCGCGGAACTTGTTGACGAACCAGCCCGCCACGTGCCGCTGGTCCTCCGCCGACAGCAGCGCCAGCGTCCCGTACATCGCCGCGAACACACCGCCGCGGTCGATGTCGCCGACCACCACGACCGGCAGCCCGGCGGCGGTGGCCAGGCCCATGTTGGCGATGTCGCGGTCGCGCAGGTTGATCTCGGCGGGCGATCCCGCGCCCTCGCAGACCACCACGTCGAAGCGGGCGCGCAGGTCCGCCAGGCACTCCAGGGCGCGTTCCAGCAGCACCGGCTTGCGCTCGCGGTAGTCCAGCGCGCCGACCTCGGCGACCGGACGGCCCAGCAGCACCACCTGGCTGCGGCCGTCGGCGCCGGGCTTGAGCAGCACCGGGTTCATCGCCGCCTCCGGCTCGACCCGGGCCGCCTGGGCCTGCATCGCCTGCGCGCGGCCGATCTCGGCGCCGTCCGCGGTGACGAAGGAGTTCAGCGACATGTTCTGCGCCTTGAACGGCGCGACCGCGACGCCCTGCCGGGCCAGCCAGCGGCAGATGCCCGCGGTGACCACGCTCTTGCCGGCGTCCGAGGTCGTCCCGGCGACCAGCAGTGCCTTGCTCATGCCCTACCCCTCCGCATCCCGTCCAGGGCCGCCCGGAGCAGCAGGTGCCCGGCGACCGTCGTACCCAGGGCCAGCGCGCCCACCCGCCGGGAGAGCACGCAGGCCCGCTCGATGTCGTCCACCCCGACGGGGCGCAGCTCCCCGCCCAGCACGGGGCGGTGCTCCACCCGCTCGCCGTACCGCAGCGTGCCGCCGAGGCGCACGCCCACCGCGCCCGCGAAGGCCGACTCGGCCTGGCCGGCGTTCGGGCTGGGGTGCGCCGAGCCGTCGCGCCGCCAGACCCGCCAGGCGGTGCGCGGCTCGGGGGCGGCGGCCACCGTCAGCAGCGCGGTCAGCCGGGCGCCCGGCCAGCCCGCCACGTCGTCCAGCCGGGCCGAGGCCCAGCCGAACCGGGCGTAGCGGGGCGAACGGTGACCGACCATCGCGTCCAGGGTGTTCACCGCGCGGAACGCCAGCAGGCCCGGTGTGCCCGCGAGGCCGCCCCAGACCAGGGCGTTGACCACGGCGTCGGCGGTGTTCTCGGCCACCGACTCGACGACCGCGCGGGCCAGCTGCGGCCCGTCCAGCGCGCTCGGGTCGCGTCCGCACAGGTGCGGCAGCCGTTCCCGGGCCGCCGTCAGGTCGCCGGCCGCCAGCGAACGGCCGATGGTGCGGGCCTCCCGGGTCAGCGAGGTGCCGCCGAGCACCGTCCAGGTCGCGGCGGCGGCGAGGGCGGCCCGGCCGAGCGGACGGTGGGCCAGCAGCCGGTCGGCGGCGAGCGCGCCGGCCGCGACGGTGCCGACGGCGAGGGCGGTGAAGGCGGTGCCGGCGGCGCGGTGGTCGCGCCAGAGCCGGCGTTCCAGCCGGCCGGCGGCGGAGCCGAAGCCGGCCACCGGGTGGCCGCGGCGCGGGTCGCCGAAGCGGGCGTCGGCCAGGAAGCCGGCGACGGCGCCGGCGCCGAACGCGGCGGCCCGGCACAGCGGGCGCACGGCAGGGCGCAGCATCGCGTGCGTGTCCTCACTCAGGGTCCGCGCCCTGGATCGACGAACCGGGGGCGAGAGTCTCCTGGCTTCCGGGTCGAACGCACACCCCGGGCCTTCCAGCGGCTTCTGACGGCCCGCCGTGGCGTGTTCCGGTCGTGCTCCCCGGTGACAGTGGCGGGACCGCGCCGGACTCGCACCGGCTTCCTCTGCATGCCTCCGTATTGGCTGAAGGATCCCATCACGGGCCCGAACCGGGAGTCAACCGAGGTCGTGGCGGGTGTTGGTCACACCTCGGACACCCCCGATGTGCCGGTGTGATTTTCCTCCCGGAACAACCCGTACGGCCGTGTCCTACTGGCTTCCCCCCGCCCGCACGGGTGGACTGAGGGGTGGGTCCGGACACCGGGCCGGACGCCGAGCCAGACCACCGAGCACCGGGGAGCGAGTATGCGTTGGGGAATCGCGGCCACCGTGGCGGCCGCCGCCGTCGGCACCGGGGCCGCCGTGCTGGTGATCGGCCGCCGGGCGTCCGAGCGGATGGTCCGCCCGGCCGAGGAGGCCCGCGCCCGCAGCGGCCCGGTGCTCGTCCGCGGCCTCGGTGCCGGCGAGGTCACCTTCACCCGCACCCCCGTGAGCGAGCGTCCCGGCCGCTGGGCCGTCGAGTGGGGCGAGGACGGCCACGCGGTCGTCGAGGAGGTCCTGCGTCGCGACGGGCAGGGCGTCACCCGCCGCCTGGTGCGCGCCGACCGCGGCACCCTCACCCCCGGCACCGAGGTCCGCTTCACCCCCCGGGTCCACCTCGGCGACCCGGCGCAGGCGCTCGGCCTGCCGTTCGCCGAGACCGCCGTCGAGGGCGAGCTCGGCGCGATGCCCGCCTGGCGGCTGGACGGCAAGCGCGGCACCTGGGTGGTCCTGGTGCACGGCCCCGGCGCCGACCGCGCGCAGACCCTGCCCGTCCTGCCCGAGCTGCAACGGCTGGGCCTGCCCGTGCTCGCCGTCACCTATCGCGGCGACGCCGGCGCGCCCGCCTCCCCGGACGGCCTCGGCCACTTCGGCGAGACCGAGTGGCGGGACGTCGAGGCGGCGGTGCGCACCGCCCTGGACGCCGGCGCGGGCCGGGTCGTCCTCTACGGCTGGTCGCTCGGCGCCACGATGGTCCTGCACACCGCGGCCCGCTCGGACCTCGCCCCCTCGATCAGCAGCCTCGTCCTGGACTCGCCGGTGCTGGACTGGCCGGCCACCGCCCGCCGGGACGCCGCCCGGGCGGGCTTCCGGGGCGCGGCCGCCGAACTCGGCGCGCTCGCGGCCGAGGGCCGCACCGGCGTGGATCTGGCCGACTTCGCCCGCCTGGCGGAGGGTGCCGACCTGCGGGTGCCCACCCTGGTGCTGCACGGCCCCGACGACCCGGTGGCCCCGTTCGCCGCGGCCGAGCGCCTCGCCCACCGCCGTCCGGACGTGGTCAACCTCCAGGCCTTCCCCGGCGGTGACCACGCCGCGCTGTGGAACACCGACCCGGACCGCTACGCCGAGACCCTCCGCCGCTGGCTCACGCCGTTCTGCTGACGCGCTTCCGCCCCCCCTGACGGGGTGGATTCCGCGGCGCGCGGGTTCCTTGTGGCATGAACCCGCCATAGAGATCAAGCCAGCCGGTTTGGCCTCTGTTGCCCGATCTTGTCGAGCCCCCGCGCCCCCCGTCCGCCCCCCGCGGACAACCGGATGTGACAGAAGGCCGGTGCAAGGGGAAGACTGCTCGACGTGACGTCTCGGAATCCGCGCGACCGTGATGCCCCGCTCCCGCCGACGATCGGTACCGGTGCGACGGTGACCCGTCTCCCCGGAACGGCCCACCGCCCCGCCGGCGCGAGGCCGGGGACCCCGGGCGTACCCCGCCGACGAGGCCCCGCCCCCGCACCCGGCCGTGGCCGGGTCCCCGTCCCGGAGGGCTTCCCCGCCCCCGCCGAACTCGCTCCGCTGGCCCGCCGCATGCTGGTCGACGCCGTCCGGATCGCCCGCTGGGCCGGCGATCTCGACGAGGTCGACAAGCGCGGCGAACTGCTCCCCGACGACGCCCGCGCCGCCGGCCGCGCGCTCGCCATGACGGTGGGCGCCGCCGCCAAGGCGTGGGGCCAGGCCCTGCTGGTCGGCCTGGTCGAGGCCCGGGACGGCGGCGCCGGCCCCGGCTGGCGCCTGCACGCCTGGGAGCACGACGACGAGGCGGTGGTCCGCGGCTGGTCGGCGCTGTTCGACGCCTGGACGCTGCTCGCCCCGGTCCCGCCCGCCGCCCTGCGCGGCGTCTTCGCGGTGCTCGCCGGGCAGGCCGTCGACCAGGCGCCGCAGCTGCTCTCCTTCCTCCACCTGGTGGACGGCCCGGTGGCCGACGCCGAGCTGCTGGAACTGCTGCGGCGCGGCCTGGACGAGCGCCGGGTCGGCGGCGGCGAGGGCACCTTCGGACTCTCGCCCGTCCCGCACGCGGCCTCCGCCGTCTCCGCCGTGCGCGGCACCTGCCGCGAGCCGCAGATCGACACCCCGGCCTCCCCGGCCGACGTCGCCGCCGTCCTGGACTGGATGCTGGACGGCCTGGCGGCCGTCGGCGCACTGGTCCGCCGGGACAACGCGGCCGAGCTCTCCCCGCTCGGGCACTGGGCGGTGCGGGCCAAGCTGGAGGAGATCTGCACCGTCGCGCAGACCGCCGCCGGCCACATCGAGCAGAGCGCGCTGGCACTGCTGAGCGCCTGCGCCGACTACTCGCCCGGCCCGGCCCGCGCCGAGTACCGGGCCTGGCTGGCCGCCCGCCCGGCCGACCGGGCGGTGGCCGAGCTGCTGGAGGCCGCGCAGGGCGAGGACGCCCTGGTGCGCGGCCTGGCCTTCGAGGCGCTGCGGGTGGCCGGCGTGACCGCGGAGCAGGCCGTCCGGGCCGCCGCCGACGAGCCGGTGCTGCGCCCCTACGCGCTGCTCTGGCTGGCCGAGCGCTCGGACGAGGGGGTCTCCCCGGCCGATGTGCTGGGCGCGGAGGACGCCGCCTGGCTCTGGGTGGACACCGCCGCGGCCGTGCTCGACCACGGTGAAACGGAACTGCTCGTCGGCCACGTCGAGGGCGCCTCGGCCGGCGACCCGGTGCGGCTGTTCGCCCGGGCCCGGCAGTCCGGGCACCCGCGGGCGGCCTCGGTGCTGACCGCGGTCTCCGGCGTCCACCCGGACCCGGGGGTGGCCCGCGCGGCCCGCCGCTCGGCCTTCAGCGTCCACCGCGGCGGCGCGTAGCGCCCGGCGCCCCGGACCGACCGCGCCCCGGACACGCACAAGGGCCCGGCTCCCCGAGGGGAACCGGGCCCTTGTGCATGCCCGAGGGGGACCGTCAGCCGATCCGCGACTCCGCGCGGCGGGCCCGGACGTCGCCGACCTTCTGGCCCACCTTGCGGCGGATCACCAGCAGCGGCGCCATCGCGGCGAGCGCGATCTGCGCGAACGCGCCGATGTGCATCAGGTTGTCGCCGCCCGGCAGACCGGTCGCCCAGGCCGCCAGGCAGCCGATCGAGACCACGATCCAGCAGAGCGTCGCGGTGGCCAGCAGGCCCTGCGGCTTCGGGTACTCGATCCGGCTGACCATCAGGTACGCCGCGCCGAAGATGGCGAGCAGACCGGGCAGGAACGGCGGGTCGAGCAGCACGATGGCGATCACCGTCATGGCGCCCATCGGGCAGGGCATGCCCTGGAACACCCCGGGTCGCATCTTGACGGCGGAGAAGCGGGCGAGCCGCAGCACCACCGCGAGCAGCACGGTCAGCGCGATCAGCGCCGACAGCCGGCTGTCGGAGCCGGGCGAGACCATGCCCCAGACCGCGACGAAGTAGGCCGGCGCGATGCCGAAGCTGATCAGGTCGGCCAGGTTGTCGAGTTCGGCGCCGAGCGCGGAGGAGCGCAGCTTGCGCGCCACCAGCCCGTCGAACAGGTCGCACATCGAGCCGATCAGCAGCAGCGTCACCGCGGTGGCGGCGCTGTGCTTGTCGGGCGCGGCGTCCGGGTTGGTGATGTACGGGACGAGCACCCCGGTGGTGATCGAGTAGATCGCCAGGAAGCCGCAGACGGCGTTCCCCAGGGTCAGGAAGTCGGCGGTCGACAGGTGCTGCGGCGAGCGCGGCGTGCGCAGCTCGCGGTCGCGTGCCCAGCGGCGGCGGCGCAGGGCCGTCTCCTCGTCGTCCAGGCCGACGATCGTCTCAGGATCAGTCACGGTCAAGGCGCGTCACCCCGGCGGTGGTCTTCTGGCCGACCTCGACGCCGACCTCGACGCCGGCCGGCAGGTAGGTGTCGACCCGGGACCCGAACCGGATCAGACCGATCCGCTCGCCCTGCTCGACCTTGGTACCGGCGTCCACGTACGGCACGATGCGGCGCGCCACGGCGCCCGCGATCTGCACCATCTCGATGTCGCCGAGCTCGGTGTCGAAGTGCCAGACGACCCGCTCGTTCTGGTCGCTGTCCTTGTTGAACGCGGGCACGAAGCCACCGGGCACGTGCTCGACGGAGGTCACGGTGCCGGGCAGCGGGGCCCGGTTGACGTGGACGTTCAGCGGGCTCATGAAGATCGCCACGCGGGTCCGGCCGTCCGGCCACGCGTCGATGCTCTGGACCACGCCGTCGGCGGGGGAGATCACTCTGCCCGTGCCGATCTCACGCTCGGGGTCGCGGAAGAACCACAGCATGCCGGCGCCGAGCGCACAGGCGGGTACCGCCGCCAGGGCCCACTTGCCACTGCGCCGGGTGAGGGCGGTGGTCACGGCAGCCGTGGCGAGGGTGGGGACGAACCAGGGGGTGGCTCCGCGCGCGATGGTCACGCGGGGTCGCCGACCGGCCGTCGTGGCTGCGAGGGCATCGCGGTCCGTGACGGAGGTGTGAGGGGACGGGCTGATGGGCATCGAAGACCTTTGTCGCGGGGGATCATGGCCGCTGGACGGGGGCCACCGCGGGATCGGGTAATAGAGGGACGTCTGCTGTCCCGGTGGATGCTATCGGGAGCAGACGGTGGGTGAGCAACCCGCCTGCTCGTCATGTGACCTGGCGGAGACGCGGCAGCGTCCCTTCTGTACGACCGTAGCTCGCCCCGCTCCGGTTCCCAAGGGACCGGGCGAAGCTGGTGACTCATGTCTCAACCGTGCCCGTACGGCCGTTCGGAGCTGTCCGCCGGGGGCACCTCCGGAGCACGGCGGGGGATGCCGGAGCGGCCGCAGGGCGCGTGACAGCAGCTGTACGCCCTGCGGCCGCTCCGGTGGGCCGTGCCGGACCCGGGGCGGACCGGGCAACCGGGCCGGGGCACGGCATCCTGCCGGGACGGGCCCGCACGCCCGTCGACCGGCGGCTCCGGTGACCTGCCGGTCACTGCGCGATGCGGTACTCCTCCAGCAGCCGGCGCCCGACGATCATCTTCTGGATCTCCGCAGTACCTTCACCGATCAGCAGCATCGGGGCCTCCCGGTAGAGCCGCTCGATCTCGTACTCCTTGGAGAAGCCGTAGCCGCCGTGGATCCGGAAGGCGTCCTCGACGACCTCCTTGCAGTACTCGGAGGCGAGGTACTTGGCCATGCCGGCCTCCAGGTCGTTGCGCTCGCCGCCGTCCTTCTTGCGGGCGGCCATGACCATCATCTGGTGGGCGGCCTCGACCTTGGTGGCCATCTCGGCGAGCTTGAACTGGATCGCCTGGTGCTCGGCGATCTTCTTGCCGAAGGTGGTGCGCTGCTGGGCGTAGGCGATGCCCAGCTCGAAGGCGCGCCGGGCGACGCCGCAGCCGCGCGCGGCCACGTTGACCCGGCCGACCTCGACGCCGTCCATCATCTGGTAGAAACCGCGGCCGGGGACGCCGCCGAGGATCCGGTCGGCCGGGACGCGGACGTCCTGGAGGACCAGCTCGGTGGTGTCGACGCCCTTGTAGCCCATCTTCTCGATCTTGCCGGGCACGGTGAGGCCGGGGACGGTCGGGTTCGGTCCGAAGCCCGGCGTCTTCTCGATCAGGAAGGTGGTCATGTTCTTGTAGGGGGTGGAGCCGCCCTCGTCGGTCCGGCACAGCACCGCGACCAGGGTGGAGGTGCCGCCGTTGGTCAGCCACATCTTCTGGCCGTTGAGGACGTAGAACTCCCCGTCCTCGCCGTCCTTGACGCCCTTGGTGGTGATCGCGGCGACGTCGGAGCCCAGGCCCGGCTCGGACATCGAGAAGGCGCCGCGGACCTCGCCGGTCGCCATCCTCGGCAGGAAGTGCTCCTTCTGCTCCCGGGTGCCGTGCGCGTTGATCATGTGCGCCACGATGAAGTGGGTGTTGACGATGCCGGAGACGGACATCCAGCCGCGGGCGATCTCCTCCACCACCAGGGCGTAGGTGAGCAGCGACTCGCCGAGGCCGCCGTACTCCTCGGGAATGGTCAGGCCGAAGAGGCCGAGCTGCTTCATGCCCTCGACGATCGCGGCCGGGTACTCGTCCTTGTGCTCCAGCTCGGTCGCGACCGGGATGATCTCCTTGTCGACGAACTCGCGCACGGTGGCGAGGATGTCCCGCTGGATCTCGGTGAGGCCGTCGGTCTGTGCGAGGCGTCCCATCGTGCGGCTCCTGTCATGACTGAGGGAAAAGAGAGAAGAGGAGTGAGGGGGCGGGGGCTCCGCGGGCGTGGCTTCCGCGGAGCCCCCGTGAACCGGTCCGGGGCACGGCCGATGACGGCGGCCGGCCCGTCCGGGGCTTTTTCCTGCGGGGGGGGGATCAGTCGAGCGGGACGGGGCGGCCGGGCTGCTCGCCGCCGCGCGCCTCGATGTACGTCGCGGTCGGCACCATCACCTTGCGGCGGAAGACGCAGACGACCGTGCCGTCCTGCTTGTAGCCCTTGGTCTCGACGTACACGATGCCGCGGTCGTCCTTGGACTTGGACGGCCACTTGTCGAGCACGGTGGTCTCGCCGTAGATCGTGTCGCCGTGGAAGGTCGGCGCGACGTGCCGCAGCGACTCGATCTCCAGGTTGGCGATCGCCTTGCCGGAGACGTCCGGGACGGACATCCCGAGCAGCAGCGAGTAGACGTAGTTGCCCACCACCACGTTGCGGCCGAAGTCGGTCGTCCGCTCGGCGTAGTTGGTGTCCAGGTGGAGCGGGTGGTGGTTCATGGTGAGGAGGCAGAAGAGGTGGTCGTCGTACTCGGTGACCGTCTTGCCGGGCCAGTGCTTGTACACCGCGCCGACCTCGAACTCCTCGTAGGTGCGTCCGAACTGCATGTCTCAGTGATCCTCGGGGTCGGGGCTGTCAGGCCTGCGGGGGCTCGAACTTGGAGGTGCGCTGCAGACCGGCGGCCCGGCCCTTGCCGGAGACGACCAGCGCCATCTTGCGGCTGGCCTCGTCGATCATCTCGTCGCCGAGCATCGCCGAGCCCTTGAAGCCGCCGGCCTCGGAGGTGCACCAGTCGTAGGCGTCGAGGATCAGCTCGGCGTGGTCGTAGTCCGCCTGGGAGGGCGAGAAGATCTCGTTGGCGGCGGCGACCTGGTCCGGGTGCAGCACCCACTTGCCGTCGAAGCCCAGCGCGGCGGCGCGGCCGGCCACCTCGCGGTAGCCCTCCTGGTTGCGGATCTGCAGGTAGGGACCGTCGATCGCCTGGAGGTCGTGGGCGCGGGCGGCCATCAGGATGCGCATCAGGATGTAGTGGTAGGCGTCGGCGGAGTAGCCGGGCGGCTGCTCGCCGACCACCAGGGACTTCATGTTGATCGAGGCCATGAAGTCGGCCGGGCCGAAGATGATGGTCTCCAGCCGGGGCGAGGCCTGGGCGATGGCGTCGACGTTGATGAGGCCCTTGGCGTTCTCGATCTGCGCCTCGATGCCGATCCGGCCGACCTCGAAGCCCATGGTCTTCTCGATCTGGGTGAGCAGCAGGTCGAGCGCCTTGACCTGCTCGGCGTCCTGGACCTTGGGCAGCATGATGCAGTCGAGGTTGGGGCCCGCGCCCTCGACGACGGTGATCACGTCGCGGTAGGTCCAGTGGGTGGTCCAGTCGTTGACCCGGACGACGCGGGTCTTGCCGCCCCAGTCGCCGTTGTTCAGCGCGTCGACGATCGAGTGCCGGGCGCTCTCCTTGACCAGCGGGGCGCAGGCGTCCTCCAGGTCGAGGAAGACCTGGTCGGCGGGCAGGCCCTGGGCCTTCTCCAGGAAGCGCGGGTTGCTGCCGGGTACGGCGAGGCAGGAGCGGCGCGGGCGCAGGCGGTTGACAGTCATGGTGGGAGAGGGTCCTTCCGGGGTCAGCTGGTCGTCGTGGCCGGGGCGGGCGTCCAGGGCTGGAGCCTGTTGGCCAGCCGGATCTCGTCCACGATCCGGCCGATGATGGTGGTGATGCCGAAGTCCTTCGGGGTGAAGACGGCGGCGACGCCGGCGGCCCTGAGGGCCTCGCCGTCCGCTGCCGGGATGATGCCACCCACGATCACCGGGACATCCTCCACCCCGGCGCGGCGCAGCCGGTGCAGCACGTCCGGGACCAGCTCGGAGTGGGCGCCGGAGAGGATCGACAGGCCCACGCAGTGGACGTCCTCGGCGACGGCGGCCGAGACGATCTGCTCGGGGGTGAGCCGGATGCCCTGGTAGACCACCTCGAACCCGGCGTCGCGGGCCCGGACGGCGATCTGCTCGGCCCCGTTGGAGTGGCCGTCCAGCCCGGGCTTGCCGACCAGCAGGCGCAGCTTGCCGGCGCCCAGCTCGGCGGCGGTCGCGGCGACCGCCTCGCGGACCGCGGCCAGCTCGCCGCCGGGCTCGGCGGCGACCGCGACCGGGGCGCCGCCGACGCCGGTGGGCGCGCGGTACTCGCCGAACACCTCGCGCAGCGCGAAGGCCCACTCGCCGGTGGTGACCCCGGCCCGGGCGCAGGCCAGGGTGGCCGGCACCAGGTTGGCGTCGGTGGCGGCGACGGCCTTGAGCTCCTCCAGGGCGCGCAGCGCGGCGGCCTCGTCGCGTTGCCCGCGCCAGGCCTCCAGTGCGGCCAGCACGGACTGCTCGGCGGCCGGGTCGACGACCGTGATCGCGGTGTCGAGGTCGGCCGTGAGCGGGCTCTCCTCGGTGGTGTCGAAGCAGTTCACCCCGATGATCCGGTCCTCGCCGGACTCGATCCGGGCCCGGCGGGCCGCGTGCGAGGCGACCAGGTTGGACTTCAGGTAGCCGGACTCGACGGCCGGGATCACCCCGCCCATCCCCAGCACCTTGGCGATCTCCGCCTCGGCGCCGGCCAGCAGCTCGGCGGTCTTGGCCTCGACGACGTCGGAGCCGTTGAAGAGGTCCCCGTACTCCAGCAGGTCGGACTCGTAGGCGAGCACCTGCTGGATCCGCAGCGACCACTGCTGGTCCCACGGACGGGGCAGGCCGAGCGCCTCGTTCCAGGCGGGCAGCTGGACGGCGCGGGCGCGGGCGTCCTTGGAGAGGGTGACGGCGAGCATCTCCAGCACGATCCGCTGGACGTTGTTCTCCGGCTGCGCCTCGGTCAGGCCGAGCGAGTTCACCTGGACGCCGTAGCGGAACCGGCGCTGCTTGGGGTCCTCGATGCCGTACCGCTCACGGGTGACCTTCTCCCAGAGCCGGCCGAAGGCCCGCATCTTGCACATCTCCTCGACGAACCGCACGCCGGCGTTGACGAAGAAGGAGATCCGGGCGACCACCTCGCCCATCCGCCCGGCCGGCACCTGGCCGGAGTCGCGGACGGCGTCCAGCACCTCGATCGCCGTGCACATCGCGTAGGCGATCTCCTGGACCGGGGTGGCCCCGGCCTCCTGGAGGTGGTAGCTGCAGATGTTGATCGGGTTCCACTTGGGGATGTTCCCGACCGTGTAGGCGATCATGTCGGTGATCAGCCGCACCGAGGGGCCGGGCGGGAAGACGTGCGTCCCGCGCGACAGGTACTCCTTGACGATGTCGTTCTGGGTGGTGCCGGTGAGCGCGGCGATGTCGGCGCCCTGCTCCTCGGCGACCACCTGGTAGAGCGCCAGCAGCCACATCGCGGTGGCGTTGATGGTCATCGAGGTGTTGGTGCGTTCGAGCGGGATGCCGTCGAACAGGGCCCGCATGTCGCCGACGTGGCCGACCGGGACGCCGACCCGGCCGACCTCGCCGCGGGCGAGGACGTGGTCGGAGTCGTAGCCGGTCTGGGTCGGCAGGTCGAACGCCACCGAGAGGCCGGTCTGGCCCTTGGCGAGGTTCCGCCGGTACAGCGCGTTGGAGTCCGCCGCCGTGGAGTGCCCGGCGTAGGTGCGCATCAGCCAGGGGCGGTCGCGCTTCTGATCGATCATCAGGTCACCCTCAGATGTTCCGGAAGCGGTTGATCGCGTCGACGTGCCGGGCGCGCAGCTCGGTGTCGCGCACGCCCAGGCCCTCCTCGGGGGCCAGGCAGAGCACGCCGACCTTGCCCTGGTGCTTGTTGTGGTGCACGTCCAGCGCGGCCTGGCCGGTCTGCTCCAGCGGGTAGACCTTGGAGACGGTCGGGTGGATCTTCCCCTTGGCGACCAGCCGGTTGGCCTCCCAGGCCTCGCGGTAGTTGGCGAAGTGCGAGCCGACGATCCGCTTGAGCGACATCCACAGGTACCGGTTGTCGTACTGGTGCATGAAGCCGGAGGTGGAGGCGCAGGTGACGATGGTGCCGCCCTTGCGGGTGACGTAGACGCTCGCGCCGAAGGTCTCCCGGCCGGGGTGCTCGAAGACGATGTCGACGTCCTCGCCGCCGGTCAGCTCGCGGATCCGCCCGCCGAGCCGCTTCCACTCGCGCGGGTCCTGGGTCTGCTCGTCCTTCCAGAACCGGTAGCCCTCGGCGGAGCGGTCGATGATCGCCTCGGCGCCCATCGCCCGGCAGATGTCGGCCTTCTGCGGGCTGGAGACGACGCAGATCGGGGTGGCGCCGCCGGCCAGCGCGTACTGGGTGGCGTAGGAGCCGAGGCCGCCGCTGGCGCCCCAGATCAGCACGTTGTCGCCCTGCTTCATGCCGGCGCCGTTCTGCGAGACCAGCTGGCGGTAGGCGGTGGAGTTGACCAGGCCGGGGGAGGCGGCCTCCTCCCAGGTCAGGTGGGCGGGCTTGGGCATCAGCTGATTGGTCTTCACCAGGGCCAGCTGGGCGAGGCCGCCGAAGTTGGTCTCGAAGCCCCAGATCCGCTGCTCCGGGTCCATCATCGTGTCGTTGTGGCCGTCGGAGGACTCCAGCTCGACGGAGAGGCAGTGCGCGACCACCTCGTCGCCCGGCTTCCAGGCGTTGACCCCGGCGCCGGTGCGCAGCACCACGCCGGCGAGGTCCGAGCCGACGACGTGGTACGGCAGGTCGTGGCGCTTGGCGAGCGGGGAGAGCCGGCCGTAGCGCTCCAGGGAGCCGAAGGTGGAGACCGGCTCGAAGATCGAGCTCCACACGGTGTTGTAGTTCACGGCGCTCGCCATCACGGCGACCAGGGCCTCACCCGGGCCCAGCTCGGGCAGTGCGACCTCGTCGAGGTGGAGGGACTTGCGGGGGTCCTTGTCGCGGCTGTCGAGGCCGGCGAACATCTGCTCCTCGTCCTTGTGGAGCGTCACCGCCCGGTAGGACTCCGGCAGCTTCACGTCGGCGAAGTCCGCCGAGGTGCTGTCGGGGCTGAGGATCGCGTCGAGGATTTCCTTCATGGCTGCCTCCGAAGGCGTACCTGTGTGAGGGCACAGGGCGTCTGGGGGAGCCGGGAGCGGACACCGGCTTCGCTGAACGGGGTGGTGGGTGGGTGGCTGGTGGGCCTGGCACTGCGGTGGGTCGCTCCCGGGGTTGGGGGAGCGCCGGTACGACGGCGCGCCGAGGTGGGGAGCCGCGGCGCCGCGACTGGTGGGTAACAAGGTAGTGGCACCCTGTGCCACTCGTAAAGACACGGCGTGCCAGCAATTCCGGCGGGCCGCGGCCCCCTCGGCGGGTCCCTCGAAGGGCATCGGAAGGGCCCGCGCCGATGGTCCGGCGCGGGCCCTGGAAACTGCTGTGAGCTGCGAAAACTTCGGCTATCAGGCCTGCTTGGCGCCCTCCAGGGCGGCCCGCACGGCGTCCACCACGACCTCCAGCGGGGCGTCCGTGCGGGCGACTGTGATGAGCACCTCACCTCCGGGGCTGGCACTCAGTGCGCTTGCCGTCGCGGCCTCCGCCTCGGTCGCACTGGCACCGGGTGCCACAACGGCACCGCGGCGCCGCGCGCCCGGCGAGCTGGACGCCCAGAAGGTCCGCCGGATCACCTCGAAGGAGTGGTCCAGCTGCGCCTCGACGTCGCCCCGCCCGCCCGCCCGCAGCCAGCGCCGCAGCACGTGGTTGTGGGCCGCGACCACGGCCGCCGCCGACACCTCGGCCAGCATCGAGTCGTCCTCGCCGGCGCGCTGCCAGCCCGAGGGGATCTCCCCGGCGGTGTCGAAGCGGCCCAGCAGGTACCGGGTGAACAGCCGCTCGTAGCGGGCCACCACGGCGATCTCCCGCTCGCGCAGCGCCGGCACCTGACGGATCAACTGGTACCGCGCGACCGACACCCCGGGCGTGGAGGCGTACATCCGCAGCACCTCCTTGATGCCCCGGCAGACCACGTCCAGCGGGTGCTCCTCCGGCTCGGCACTGGCCAGCAGGTCGGCCACCCGGACCAGGGTGTCGTCGTGGTCCGGGAAGATCGCCTCCTCCTTGGACCGGAAGTACCGGAAGAAGGTCCGCCGGGCCACCCCGGCCGCCGCCGCGATCTGGTCGACCGTGGTCTCCTCGTAGCCCTGCGAGGCGAACAGCTCCATGGCGGCGGTGGCCAGATCCTGACGCATCTGCTGGCGCTGCGCCGCCGCCCGGCGGCCGCCCGGGCCCCCGTCCTGGCCGGTCCCGGCCGGCCGGCCGTCGCGCGCCGGGGCGGATTGCTGCGGGGAGACTGACTGAACCCGATCCATGCCCGGAACGCTACACGCCCCCGGCGCCGCGCCCGGGGGCCTTTCCCGGCGGACCGGCGGGACCGGTGCGCCCGCCGCGGGTCCGGGCCGGCGCGCCGGGGCCGCGCCCGGCCACCAGCCGGCCCGCTCCGGGCGCACCGGAGGCCGGCCGGGCTGCCGCCCGGAGGGTGGCGGGGCGGTCATCGGCGCGCGTGGTCGCGGAAGCCGCGGCCGGTCTTGCGGCCCAGGCAGCCGGCCGCCACCAGGTGCTCCAGCAGCGGCGCCGCGGCCAGGCCTGGCTCCCGGAACTCCTGGTGCAGCACCTGCTCGATGGTCAGCGAGACGTCCAGGCCGACCACGTCCAGCAGCTCGAACGGGCCCATCGGGTACCCGCAGCCGAGCTTCATCGCGGTGTCGATGTCGTCCACCGTCGCGTAGTGCTCCTGGAGCATCCGCACCGCGTCGTTCAGGTAGGGGAAGAGCAGCGCGTTGACGATGAACCCGGCGCGGTCCCCGCACTCCACCGGGTGTTTGCGGACCTTCGCGCACAGCTCCAGCACGGTCGCGGTGACGTCCGGGGCGGTCAGCACCGTGGAGACCACCTCCACCAGCCGCATCGCCGGCGCCGGGTTGAAGAAGTGCATGCCGATCACGTCCTGCGGCCGGGAGGTCGCCGAGGCGCAGCTGATCACCGGCAGCGAGGAGGTGGTGGTGGCCAGCACCGCGCCCGGCTCGACGATCGCGTCCAGGGTGGCGAACAGTTCGCGCTTGACCGCCAGGTCCTCGGCGACCGCCTCCACCACCAGGTCCACCCCGGCCAGCTCCTCGTACCGTCCGACCGGAGTGACCAGCGCCAGCGCGGCGTCCCGCTGCTCGGCGGCCAGCCGGCCCTTGGCGACCGAGCGCTCCAGCGACTTCGCCAGCTGAGCCTTGGCCCGCTCCGCCTTCTCCTGGCTGCGGGCGGCCAGCAGCACCGGGAACCCGGCCTTGGCGAACACCTCGACGATGCCGGTGGCCATGGTGCCCGAGCCGCAGACGCCGACGCTGCGCACCTCCCGCCCGGGGACCTTCGGCCGGGCCGGGCCGGCGGCGGCGTCGACGGCCTTCGAGGAGCCGGGCGCCTCGTAGGCGTAGAAGCCGCGGCCGGACTTGCGGCCCAGCAGCCCGGCGGAGACCAGCTGGCCGAGGATCGGCGCGGGCGCGTGCAGCCGGTCCTTCGACTGCTCGTACATCGCCTCCAGGACGGTCCGGGCGGTGTCCACGCCGATCAGGTCGAGCAGCGCCAGCGGGCCCATCGGCAGGCCGCAGCCCAGCCGCATCGCGGCGTCGATGTCCTCCCGGGTGGCGTACCGGGACTCGTACATCGCGGCGGCCTGGTTGAGGTAGGCGAAGAGCAGGCCGTTGACCACGAAGCCGGGCCGGTCGCCGGCCGCCACCGGTTCCTTGCCGAGGTCCCGGGCGAGGGCCGCGGCCTGCTCGGCCACCTGGGGGGAGGTGAGCACGGTGCGCACCACCTCGACCAGCCTCATGGTGTGCACGGGGTTGAAGAAGTGCAGGCCGAGCACCCGGTCCGGGCGGGCGGTGGCGGCGGCGATCCGGGTCACCGACAGCGCGGTGGTGCCGGTGGCCAGCACGGTGTCGGCCGGGCAGATCCGGTCCAGCTCGGCGAAGAGCTCCCGCTTGAGCTCCAGCCGCTCGGGGACCTCCTCGATCACCAGGGCGGCCCCGGCGGCGGCCTCCAGCGCGTGGCCGACGGTGATCCGGGCCAGCAGCCCGGTCCGCTCCTCGGCGGTGAGCCGCTCGCGGGCCACCGCGTGCGCGGTGGCCTCCTCGATCCGGGCCAGCGCCCGGGCGGCCGAGGCCTCGTCGGCCTCGATGCCGATCACCCGCCGGCCGCTCCTGGCGACCGCGACCGCGACGCCGGAGCCCATCGTGCCGAGCCCGACCACGGCGACCGTGGGGAAGGGACGCTCCATCTGTCCTGACTCCTTGTCATGGAAGGCCCGCGCGCGCTCCGGAGGGCGCGCCCCCGGAGGAGGGTCCGCGCGCGGGTGCGGGGGGATGACGGTTGCGGCCACCGTGCCGTCGCCGGTCCGCTCCGGCGGTGCAGCGGGTGTGCCGTGGTACTCAGGCGCTCGACGTGGGGCAGCGGCTCTGAACACGGAGGAGGGAAGTCCCGGCTGCGGCCGCGGTCCGCGGCGCCCACCGGTGAACGAGAGCACCGTCGCGCGCCGCCCGCTCCGCGCGAGTCCCGCGCGGCGGACGGCGCCCCCGTCGGTGCGGCTCCCGAAGCCCGACGGTGGTGCGTGCCGACACTGTAGCGAAGCTACCAGCCGGTAGGAAGGGGGTCGGGCGCTGATTCTCCGCCGCTCACGGCCGGGCGATCACCCGCACGGGGGACGGGGGTGGACGGACGTCCGTTCGGACCACCCGATAGGGGAGTTACGCGCCCCCGCGGGCCGGGGGAGCATGAGGGCATGAGCACCGGAACCGTCGCCGCGGGCCGTCCCGATCCGTCCGCCGAGTCCAGCAGGGGGGCCGGATCCAGCAGGGGGGCCGACCGGGCGTCCGCCGAGGCGCCCGCCGCCGGGCCCGAGGGCGGCGCCGTGCCGCCCCGGGTCGACCGGGCCGAGCGCGGGCAGCGCGCCCAGCTGGCGGTCGACCGGCTGCGGACCGCCGGGGTCGAGGCGGTCGCCGTCACCTGGGTGGACAACGCCGGGATCACCCGGGTCAAGGCGGTGCCGCTCGGCGGCCTGGTGCACGCGGCCCAGTGGGGCGTCGGCACGGCCCCCTGCTTCGACGTCTTCCTCGCCGACGACACCATCGTCACCAGCCCGCTGATCGGCGGCCCCACCGGGGACCTGCGGCTCTACCCCGACGTCGAACGGATCGTGCCGCTCGCCGCCCAGCCGGGCTGGGCCTGGGCGCCGGGGGACCGCTACACCCAGGGCGGTGCCCCGCACCCGGGCTGCCAGCGGCTCTTCGCCCGCCGGGCGGTCGCGGCCGCCGCCGCGCAGGGGCTGACGCTGAAGGCCGGTGTCGAGATCGAGTGGGTGGTCGCGCTGGCCGGCCCGCCCGAGGAGGAGCCCCGCTACCCGACGGCCGGCCCGGCCTACGGCATGCAGCGGCTGACCGAGCTCTCCGACTACCTGCGCGACGTGCTGCGCGCCCTCGGCGAGCAGGGCCTGACCGTGCTCCAGATCCACCCCGAGTACGCGGCGGGCCAGTTCGAGGTCTCGCTCGCCCCCGAGGGCCCGGTCGAGGCCGCCGACACCTCGGTGCTGGTGCGGCAGACGATCCGCGCCGTCTCCGCCCGGCACGGCCTGCGGGTCTCCTTCGCCCCGGCGGTCGAGGCCGGTGGTGTCGGCAACGGCGGCCATCTCCACCTCAGCCTCTGGCGGGACGGCCGCAACCTCGCCCACGGCGGCCCCGGCCCGCACGGCCTCACCGCCGAGGCCGAGGGCTTCCTCGCCGGGGTGCTCGGCGCGCTGCCCGAACTGCTGGTGCTCGGCTGCTCCAGCCCGGCCGGCTACCTGCGGCTGGTCCCCTCGCACTGGGCCGGCGCCTACCAGTGCTGGGGCCTGGAGAACCGGGAGGCCGCGCTGCGGCTGGTCACCGGCTCCGCCGGCGAGCGAGCCTCGGCCGCCAACGCCGAGGTCAAGTGCTTCGACGCCACCGCCAACCCCTATCTGGCGGTCGGCGGGGTGATCACCGCCGGCCTCGCCGGCCTCGACCAACGGCTCGCGCTGCCGCCGGAGTTCACCGGCGACCCGGCGCAGGCCGAGGCCGGCGCGGTCCCCCGGCTGCCCTCGGGGCCGGGCGAGGCGATCGCCGCCTACCGCCGGTCCGCGCTGCTGCGCGAGGCGCTCGGCGAGGCCCTGTACGGGGCCGTGCTCGCCGTCCGGGAGGCCGAGGCCGACCAGTACGCCGACGCGCCCCCCGAGGAGCTGGCCGCCGCCACCCGCTGGCGGTACTAGGGCCTCTGTTTCGGACCACGCCGGGCGGTCGCCACCGGAGCACGCACGCCCCCAGCCTCCGGCCGGGAGGTACCCCCACCGCATGGACTCCGCCCCCAGCCTCCGGCCGGGAGGTGCCCCCACCTCCGTGCCGCCGATGCACGCTCCCTCCTCGCCCGCCCACGGGCAGGAGGGGCCCATCAACGACGCCCGCTGGTCCGGCGTGATCCGAAAGAGAGGCCCTGTACGCGTGCTGGACGTCCCCGCGCTGGTCGACCACCACTGCCACAGCGTGGTGACGGCCGAACTCGCCGGCGACGCGCTGGCGGGGCTGCTCACCGAGTCCGACCGCCCGCCGGCCCCGGGCACCTCGCCGTTCGACAGCGCACTCGGCCTCGCCGTCCGCCGCTGGTGCCCGCCCGCGCTCGGGCTGCCGGCGCACGCGTCGGCCGAGGAGTACCTCGCCCGGCGGCGCGAGCTCGGCGCCGTGCGGGCCACCCGCCGGCTGCTGGCCGCCGCCGGTCTGGACACCTGTCTGGTCGACACCGGGCTGACCGCCGCCGCCGGCCGTCCGCTGCTGCCGCTCGGCGAGTTCGCCGAGGCGGCCGGCGTCCGGGTGCGCGAGGTGGTCCGGCTGGAGACGATCGCCGAGACCGTCGCCGCCCCGCCCGGCGCCTGGGCCGGGGCCGTCCGCGAGGCGCTGGCCGGGGCGGCCGTCGGCGCCGTCGCGGTGAAGTCGGTGCTGGCCTACCGCGGCGGCCTGGCGGTGCCCGCCGAACGCCCCTCCCCGGCCGAGGTCACGGCCGCCGCCGCCGAGCGGCAGCGCGCCGGGGGCGGCCGGCTCACCGACCCGGTGCTGCTGCGTGAACTGCTGTGGACCGCCCTGGAGGTCTGCGCCGTGCTGCGGCTGCCGCTCCAACTGCACACCGGCTTCGGCGACCCCGACGTCACCCTGCACCTCGCCGACCCCTCGCTGCTGGCCGGCTTCGTGCGCGCCGCCGAGCCGAGCGGCGTCCCGCTGGTGCTGCTGCACGGCTACCCGTACCACCGGCAGGCCGCCTGGCTGGCGCAGGCCTTCCCGCTGGTGTACACCGACCTCGGCCTGACCACCTCCTACGTCGGTCCCCGGGCGGCGGCGGTGCTCGGGGAGATGCTGGAGCTGGTGCCGTTCGGCAAGCTGCTGTTCTCCACCGACGCCTACGGCCTGCCCGAGCTGTACCTGGTCGGCGCGGCCCAGTTCCGGCACGGCCTGGGCGCCCTGCTGGACGGCTGGCGCGCCGACGGCGCGTGCTCCGCAGCCGACTCCGACCGGCTGGCCCGTCAGGTGGCGGCCGACAACGCCCGCCGACTGTACGCGCTCTGACCGTCCGCCGCTCCGGCTTGGCGATGATCCGCCACTGGCCGTTTCCGGCCGCCCCGCACGCCTGTTCCGCCGTCGGCCCGGCTGAATAGGGTGAGGCTCCCGACGCCGGTGTGCCTTCGTGGTCGTCGGATCGCCCGGCCTGCCCAGCAGAGGCGGAGTCATACCTTCCGTCGGTGGCGGGGTTGTGACGATTGGATGACTACCTCTTGCGGATTGCAACACTTGTTCACTAACGTCCCGATCATTCCAAGTGCACCTGCCAACCGCAGCTGCTGCATGACGACTCGGGAGGGCCAACCCCTATGAGTGTTCCTCGGATCAGCCGGACCCGGTATGCGGCGGTGGGCCTCGTCCTCGCCACCGCCGGCGCCCTCGCGCTGCCGGCCGGCACCGCCGTCGCCGCCTCCGGGTCGCAGTCGACGACCGGTCCGCTGCTCAGCTACGTCGTCAACACCAAGGCCAACCACGGCCAGGTGCAGAAGGTCGAGAAGGCGATCACGTCCCTCGGCGGCACCGTCGTGTACTCCTACGAGCAGATCGGCGTGGTGATCGCCCGCTCGGACGACACCCGGTTCGCCGCCAAGCTGCGGCAGGCCAAGGGCGTCGAGTCGGTCGGTGCCAGCCGCACCAAGGGCATCACCGCCTCCGAGGACCGGGTCGCCGAGGTCGTCGACGCCCCGGCCGCCGCCGCCGTCGCCGGCGAGGAGCCCCTCTGGGCCAACCAGTGGGACATGCGCCAGATCGGCGTGGACAAGGCCCACAAGCTGTCCCTGGGCAGCAACAAGGTCACCGTCGGCGTGCTGGACTCCGGCATCGACGGCACCCACGAGGACCTCGCCGCCAACGTCGACGCCTCGCAGTCGGTCTCCTGCATCGACGGCGGCAAGCCGAACACCGCCTGGGAGGCCTGGCAGCCGGGCGTCGACGGCGACCACGGCACCCACGTGGCCGGCACCATCGCCGCCGCCAAGAACGGCAAGGGCATCGAGGGCATCGCCCCGAACGTCAAGCTCGCCGCGGTGAAGGTCGTCGACGACGGCGGCTTCATCTACCCGGAGTACGCCATCTGCGGCTTCGTCTGGGCCGGTGAGCACAAGTTCAAGGTCACGAACAACAGCTACTTCGTCGACCCGTGGATGTTCAACTGCCAGAACGACGCCGACCAGGCGGCGATCTCCACCGCCGTCCGCCGCGCCGTCGAGTTCTCGCAGCGCAAGGGCGTCCTCAACGTCGCCGCGGCGGGCAACGAGAACATCGACCTCGCCCACAAGACCAAGGACGTCGCCAGCCCGGACGACACCACCCCGGTCGAGCGCCCGATCACCCAGGACTGCCTGAACCTGCCGACCGAGCTGGACGGCGTCGTCGCGGTCTCCTCGGTGGGCGTCAACGGCGACAAGGCGTACTACTCCAGCTACGGCAAGGGCAAGGTCACGGTGGCCGCCCCCGGTGGCGACCGCCGCTACCAGATCCCGAACACCCCGGACAAGAACGGCCGCGTGCTGTCCACCATCCCGGGCGGCAAGTACGGCTACATGCAGGGCACCTCGATGGCCTCGCCGCACGCCGCCGGCGTGCTCGCCCTGCTCGCCAGCACCCACCCGTGGGCCAGCGCGGACGAGCTGACCGAGCTGCTCACCAACCAGGCCGAGTCGCACGCCTGCCCGTCGGCCCCGTACAACCCGGGCGGCGCCGGCGAGTGGACCGCCACCTGCGAGGGCGGCGCGGACGACAACGGCTTCTACGGCGCCGGCATCATCAACGCCGAGAAGGCGGCCCAGTGGTGGCGGTGAGCCATCGCTGACCGGCTGACACCCTGAGTCACGGCGACGGGGGCGGGACTTCGAGTCCCGCCCCCGTCGCGCATGCCGTTCCCCGTGCCGTCCCGCAGGCCGTTCCGCAGGTCGTTCCACGGGCCGGTTCCCGAGCCGGCCGGGGTGCCCGGCTCACTCGAAGTGGTGCTCCCAGACCGTCTCCACCGACGGCTTGCCGTGCAGGTCCGGCACCTCCTGCAGCCAGGCCGGCCGCCCCGCCCTGCTCCGCGCGGCCCGCCGCCGCTCCGCCTCGCGCAGCTGCTCGGGGGTGGAGAACCCCTCCGGCAGCCATTCGGCGGAGAGCACCGCCCGCGCCGCCAGCTGGTTCACGTAGGCCCGGCGCAGCTCCTCGACCGAGCCGAACCCCGGCTCGTCGGCCAGCCAGGCGTCCGGCACCAGCGCCACCACCTCCTCCAGCAGCCCGACCGTGACCAGCGGCCCGAGCTCCTCGTCGGCCAGCCGGACGTCCGGCCGGTACCCGCCGAGGGCGTGGGCGCTGAGGTCGTAGCGCTTGCCGACGGACGCCTCGGCGCCGGACCAGCGGTGGTGGAAGACCAGCGCGGCGCCGTTGTCGATCAGCCAGAGCCTGCCGTGCCAGACCATGAGGTTGGGGTTGTGCACCGTCCGGTCGACGTTCCCGGTGAGCGCGTCCAGCCAGATCACCCGGCCGGCCTCGACCGGGTCGACGTCGATCATGCCGGGCCGGAAGTCGCGGGAGCCGGGCAGCAGGTCCATGCCGAGGTTGATCCCGCGACTGGCCCGCAGGATGTCCTGGACCTCGGGGTCCGGCTCGCCGTCGGCGACCGCCGGGTCGAAGTCGACCAGCCGCAGCTCGGGAACCCGCAGGCCGAGCCGCCGCGCCAGTTCGCCGACGATCACCTCCGCCACCAGCGCCTTGCGCCCCTGGGCGGCCCCGGTGAACTTCACCACGTAGGTGCCCAGGTCGTCGGTCTCCACCACGCCGGGAACGGAACCGCCGGCCCGCAGCGGGTCGACGTATCGCACTGCTGTCACCTGTTCGAGCACACCCGCCACCCTAACGCCCGCTCCGCCGGGGAGGGCGCCGCCCGCCACCGGCGGCCCGCTGTGATTGGCTTGCCGGTACCACCCCGACGACCACCCGGCGCCGGGCGACCGCGAGCCGGGCCACCGGGCGCCGGACGACCGTGACAGGAGAGCACGACCATGGGACAGGTGCAGGCCACCACCGAGCGGGTCTACGACGCGGCCCCCGAGCGGGTGTACGAGGCCCTGGCCGACTACCAGGTGACCCGCCCCAAGCTGCTGCCCGCGCAGTACAGCGAGTACGAGGTCCGGGTCGGCGGCACCGGCGCCGGCACCCAGGTGCACTGGAAGCTGCAGGCCACCGAGAAGCGGATCCGCGACTGCCTGTTCACCGTCTCGGCGCCGCGCCCGGACCAGCTGGTGGAGAAGGACGCCAACTCCAGCATGGTGATCACCTGGACCGTCGCGGCGGCCGGCGAGGGCCGCTCGAAGGTCACCGTCACGGCCACCTGGCAGGGCGCCACCGGCATCGGCGGCTTCTTCGAGCGCACCTTCGCGCCCAAGGGCCTGAACCGGATCCACGACGAGGTGCTCACCAACCTGGCCGCCGTGGTGCGCTGAGTCGCGGCGGGTTCCGGCCTTCCGGATCCCACCCTCAACTCGTCCAGGGATTCGACGAGTTCGTCCACCCGTGCGAGCGGCGCGCCGTACGGGTGGACGCCCCGCCACCTGCGGGTGACGACGGTGCCCGGCCGCGGTGCGGCCACCCTAGGCTCGCCGCCGTGCATATGACGATCCTTCACATTTCCCAGCCGGTCGACGGCGGAGTGGCCCGCGTCGTGGTCGACCTGGTCCGCGGCCAGCGCGCGGCCGGCCACCGGGTGCTGGTCGCCTGCCCCGCCGGCGGCCGGCTCGCCGAGGAGGCCGCCGCGGCCGGCGCGCTGGTCCGCGACTGGCCGGCCCGGCGCTCGCCCGGCCCCGCCGCCATCGCCGCCGAGGCCTGGCGGCTGCGCCGGATCGTCCGGGCCGCCGGACCCGACCTGGTCCACCTGCACAGCGCCAAGGCCGGACTGGCCGGCCGGCTGGCCGTGCGCGGCGCGGTGCCGACCGTCTTCCAGCCGCACGCCTGGTCCTTCGCCGCCGTCGACGGCCCGCTCGCCGCGGCCACCCTGCGCTGGGAGCGGTACGCGACCCGCTGGGCGCACCGGCTGCTCTGCGTCTCCGTCCAGGAGCGGGCCGACGGCGTCGCGGCCGGCCTGCACGCCGACTGGGCGGTGGTGCCCAACGGCGTGGACGTGCGCCACTACGCGCCCGCCGACCGCCGGGCCGCCCGGATCGCGCTCGGTCTGGAGCCGGCCGGACCGCTCGCGGTCTGTGTGGGCCGGCTCTGTCGCCAGAAGGGGCAGGACGTGCTGCTCACCGCCTGGCCCGAGGTGTGGCGCCGGGTGCCGGGCGCCCGGCTGGCGCTGGTCGGCGGCGGCCCGGAGGAGGCCCGGCTGGCCGCCATGGCCCGGGAGGGCGCCGGGCCGTCGCGGGTCCGGCTGGTCGGCGACGTCGCCGACCCGAGGCCCTGGCTGGCCGCGGCCGACCTGGTGGTGCTGCCCTCGCGCTGGGAGGGCATGGCGCTGGCCCCGCTGGAGGCGATGGCCTGCGCCCGGCCGGTGCTGCTGACCGACGTGCCGGGGGCGCGTGAGTGCCTGCCGCCGTCCGAACGCGCGTCCGCCCTGGTGCCGTCCGAGGACGTGTCCGCGCTCATCACCCGAATGGCCGAAGCGCTGTCCGATCCGATCGAATGCGAGCGGCGCGGCACCCGGCTGCGCGAGCACGCCGCGGCCCGTCATGACGTTCGATCGGTCGTCGAACAGGTCGACGCGCTCTACCGGGACCTGCTGGGCGCCGGGCGGGTGCCCGGGCGGCGCCGCGCCCGTGTCCCGCAGCGGATCTGATCGTTTCACATGCCGTGAATGCCCCGCCGCTCCGGCGCTGCCGTATTCGCACCCTCCGCCGGTTGTGGGCGAGAGGGCCAAATCGGAAATACCTATTAATGGGCGGCTGGAATGAAACGGCAAGTCAACTTCCAGCATTCAAGCCGGTTTTCGGTAACGTCTGATTATGCCTGCTTCGTTTCGATTTCACGCCGGGAATTCGCGAGAAAACCGAAAGTCGCCAGCGGTAGCAGGTGCTGTCAGGACCGCGCTCACCGGGCCTGGACGGCCACCCCGGGCCATCGGGTACCGGACCGCCGTCACCCCGGGCACACAGCAGGGGAGTTCGTCCGCCGATGACCATTGATCACGACAGCGTGCCACGGCCCGGCCGGACCCTGTCCGGCCCGCGCCGCCCCGCCACCGGGCTGCTCGACCGTCCGACGCACGCCGACCGGATCCGCAGCGCCCCACCGGTCCACCGGCCCCGCCGCCCGGTCCGCGCCCGGCTCGCGCTGCCCGCCGCCCTGGTCGCCGTCGACGCGCTCGCCCTGTGCACCGCCACCGGCACCGCCAACCGCGTCCTCGACCCGGCCGTCCGGGTCGCGCCGCTGCTCGGCGTCGCCGCGCTCCTGCCGCTGCTGGTCCTGCTCAACCTGGCCGGCGGCCTCTACCGCACCCGCCTGACCCTCTCGGTGCTCGACGAACTGCCCGCCCTCGCCGCGCGGGCGCTGGTCGCCGCCGCCTTCGCGATCAGCCTGGCCGGCTGCCTGGAGGGCCGCTGGCCCGACTACGGCCCGGCCACCCCGTCCCGGCTCACCGTCCTGCTCGGCACCCAACTGGTGCTCTCCGTCTGCGGCCGCGCCGTCCTCTACCACCTGGTGCGCCGGGTCCGCCGCAGCCGCCCCAGCGCCGTCCTGGTGCTCGGCGCCGGCCGGCTCGGCCGCCGGGTCGCCGCCGCCCTCAGCGAGCGCGGCGAGTACGGGATGCGCCCGGTCGGCTTCCTCGACGCCGACCCGCCGCTGCTCGCCGGCGACACCGACGTGCCCGTGCTCGGCGGCCGGGAGGCCCTGGAGCGCGAGGTCCGCCGCCACCGCGTCCAGCACGTGGTCGCCACCGCCGGCGCCGCCGACGAGGCGGAGACCGCCGCCACCCTGCGCGACGCCGCCCGGCTCGGCTGCCAGGTCTGGCTGGTCCCGGCGCTGCGCGAGTACGGCTCGCTCGCCGCCGGGCGGCTGGCCGGCGCCGACCAGCTCTGGGGCTTCCCCTGCCTGCGGGTGGGCCGCGCCGCGATGCGCCGCCCCGGCTGGGCCGCGAAGCGGACCCTGGACGTGACCGCCGCCGCGATCGGCCTGCTGCTGCTCGCGCCGGTCCTCGCCCTGTGCGCGCTCGCCGTCCGCTTCGACACCGGCCCCGGCGTCCTCTTCCGCCAGCAGCGCACCGGGCTCGACGGCCGGGTCTTCACCCTCCTCAAGTTCCGCACCCTGCGGCCCAGCAACGAGCACGAGTCCGCCACCCGCTGGAACATCTCCCAGGACCACCGGATGGGCGCCGTCGGCCGGCTCATGCGCCGCAGCTCCCTCGACGAGCTCCCGCAGCTGTGGAACGTGCTGCGCGGCGACATGAGCCTGGTCGGCCCCCGCCCCGAACGCCCCTACTTCGTCATGCGGTTCAGCCAGGCCTACCCCGAGTACGCGGACCGCCACCGCGTCCCGGTCGGCCTCACCGGCCTCGCCCAGGTCAACGGCCTGCGCGGGGACACCTCGATCGAGGACCGGGCCCGCTTCGACAACCGCTACATCGAGAGCTGGAGCCTCTGGCAGGACGTCAAGATCCTGTGCCGCACCGCGGTCCTCATGCTCCACCCGGACGGGAGCTGATCAACTCCGTGGCCCTGACCCTCGCCGCACCCCCGCGCCCCGCCAGGCTGTTACGGCGCGCGGGGGGCGTCGTCCACCGACGCCCCAGCCTGCTGGCCGCCGCCACCGTGCTGCTGGTCTGCGTGCCCACGGGGGAGAAGGACGTCGCCGCCGCCGTCCACGTCACCGCCGCCGACCTCGCCTCGCTCGCCCTGGTCGCGCTCACCGCCGTGAACCTGCTGCGCGGGCGCGCCCCCGCGATCGGGCGGGCCGACGCCGTCCGCTTCGGCGCGATCGTGCTGGCCGCCGCCGTCGCGACCGTCGGCTCGATCGACCCGGCGACCAGCCTCACCGGCTTCGTCCGGCTCACCCAGGTCTTCGTGCTCGTCCCGGCCGCCGTGCTGTGCGCCCTGCGCGACCGCACCGACCAGCGGCTCGTGCTCGGCTCCTTCGTGATCGCCGCGCTGATCCAGGGCCTGGTCGGCGCCCACCAGTTCCTCACCGGCACCGGCGCCTCCTACACCGGCCGCCCGATCCGCGCCGTCGGCACCTTCGGCGCCCTCGACATCATGGCGATGTCCACCGTCGTCAGCTACGGACTGCTCGCCGCCCTGGCCCTCGCCCTCGCCGAACGCGGGGCCGGGGGCGACGCCCGGCTGCGGCGGGCGCTGTTCGCCGCCGCCGCCTTCCTCACCTTCCCGCTCGCCGTCTCCTTCAGCCGCGGCAGCTGGATCGCCACCGCCGCGGCCGCCACCGTCCTGCTGCTGCGCGCCGACGCCCGGCTCGCCGTCCGCTCCGCCGTCCTCGGCACGGCCGCCGCCGTCGTCCTGGTCGGCGGGTTCGGCCTCGGCGGCTCCGGCGTCACCGCCCGGCTCACCTCGATCGGCTCCGTCTCCGAGGCCCCCGACCAGTCGGTCTCCGACCGCTACGACCTGTGGGCCACCGCCGGGCGGATCTGGCAGGACCACCCCGTCTCCGGCGCCGGCCCCAAGGCCTTCCAGCGACTGCGCGACAGCCACGCCCCGCTGCGGCTCTCCTCCGGCAGCGACGCCGCCGACGCCACCATCGGCTTCCAGCGCGAACCGCTGCTCTCCCCGCACAACATGTACTTCCTGGTGCTCAGCGAGCAGGGACTCCTCGGCATCGCCGCCTACGGCCTGCTCTTCCTCGGCCTGTTCCTCGGCTGCCTGCGCACCGCCCGCGGCGCCGGCCTCGCCGCCCTCGCCCTGCTCACCTGGGTCCTGGTCGACTTCCTCTACTCCGACATCGGCGGCACCACCACCGTGCTGACCTCGATCGTCCTCGGCCTCGCCGCCCACGCGGCCCGCCCCCGCGGGGCCGCGGCATGACCACGGACCGGCCCACCGCGCTCAGCCCCGCCCCGCTGCCCGCCCCCCGGCCGGCACCGGCCGCCGCCGCGCCCACCACCGGGCCGCGCCGCGGCTTCCTCGCCAAGGCCTTCGGTGTCACCGCTGTGCTCAGCGCCGCCGGCTCCGCCCTCGGTCTGCTCCGCGACCTCCTGCTCGCCCGCTACTTCGGCGCCAACCAGGGCACCGACGCCTTCCTCGTCGCCTGGACCGTGCCCGAGACCGCGGCGCCGCTGCTCATCGAGGACGCCATGTCCTTCCTCATGGTGCCCGCCTTCGCACTCGCCCTGGTGCTCCGCGAGGAGCGCCCCGACGGCCCCGACCCGGTCCGCCAGCTGGTCCGCGCGACCCTGCCCTGGCTGCTGCTCGCCCTCTCCACCCTCTCGCTGACCGCCGCGCTCGGCGCCCCACGGCTCGTCGACCTGCTCGCCCCCGGCCTCGCCGACCCCGGGCTCGCCGTCACCTGCACCCGGATCACCGCGATCACCGTGTTGCCGTTCGGCGTGGCCGGCTACCTCGCCGCCGGGTTGCGCGCCCACCACCGGTTCACCGCGCCGGCCGGCATCTACGTCGCCTACAACCTCGGCATCCTCGGTGTGCTGCTCACCTGCCACGCGCTGTGGGGCGTGCGCGCCGCCGCGGTCGGTGTGGCCTTCGGCAGCCTGCTGATGGCCGGACTGCTGGTCGGACCGTTCCTGCGCCGGCTGCGGGCCGGCACCGGGCGACCCGGCCGCGCCGCCCGCCGCTCCCGCAACGCCCTGGTGCTGATCCCGCTCGCCCTGCTGCCGGTCGGCGTGTTCACCCTGACCCGCCAGGCCCAGGTCTTCATCGAGCGGTTCCTCGGCTCGGCGCTGCCGCCCGGCACCATCTCGCACCTCAACTACGCCGCCAAGGTCTCCCAACTGGCCATGACCGCCGGGATCCTGATCTGCACCGTGACCTTCCCGCTGGTCGCCCGGGCGCTCGCCGCCGGGGACCTCACCGGCGCCCGCGACCGGGTGGAGAAGGACCTCGGCCAGGCGGCGGCCGTCGTCCTGCTCGGCACCGCCTTCCTGATGGCCTGCGCCCCCTCGGTGGTGGCGCTGCTCTTCGAGCGCGGCGCCTTCGGCCCCCGGGACACCGCCGCCACCGCCGCCGTCATCCGGGTCTACAGCTTCGGGCTGCTCGCCCAGACGCTGATCGGGGTGATGATCCGCCCCTACTTCTCGCTGCGCCCGGTGGTCCGGCGGGCCGGCGACCCCCGTCCCGAGGACGGCGGCCGCCGGCTGCTCGACTGGTACCCGGCCGCCGCCATGGCGCTCGGTCTGGTCGTCACCGTCGTCGTCGGGGTGCTCGCCACCCCCCGGTTCGGCGCCCTCGGCCTGGCCGCCGGCAACGCGGCCGGCATCACCGGCACCGCGGCGCTGCTGCTGCACGGCCTGGTCCTGCGCGGCATCCCGCTGCGGCTGCGACGGGTCCTCGGCGGCCACGCCCGCCTGCTGGCCACCGCCGCCGGCGCCGCCGCGCTCGGCACGCCCGCCGCCCGCCTCGCCGCCGACCCCCTGCTGTCCACCGCGCTCGGCGGCCTCACCGTCGCGCTGGCCTTCGCCGCCCTGGGCACCGGCCTCGGTGCCCACGAGGTGCGCGGTCCGGTCCGTGCCGCCCTCCGGGTCCTGGGGCCGGTCCCCGGCCCGTCACCTGTCGCCGATGAAGGGAAGCCTCCCCATGGATGCTGAACGGGGATCAGTCCGGTTGTTCCCGTCGGGCACACGCCGCCCCGCCGCGCCGGCGGCCGGCGGCCGGCGCACCGAACCACCGCGCACCGAACCACCACGTGCCGACCCGCCACGGACCGGCACGCCGCGCTCCGGCAGCCGCAGACCGCCGACCCAACTGCCCAGAAGCCGGCGCCCGCTGCCCGAGACGCCGGTCACCGACACCACCTCGCCGTGGATCCTGATGTACCACTCGGTGGCCGTCGAGAAGGAGGACCCGTACCAGCTGACCGTCAGCCCCGAACGGTTCGCCGAGCAGATCGCCTGGCTGCACCGGCGCGGATGGCGCGGCGTCTCGGTCCGGGAGCTGATGCGGGCCAGGGCGGCCGGGCGGGCCGACAGACTGGTCGGCCTCACCTTCGACGACGGCTACGCCGACTTCGCCCGCCACGCCGTGCCGATCCTCCAGGCGTACGGCTTCGCCGCCACCGCGTACGTGGTCGCCGACCTGCTCGGCCGCGCCAACGACTGGGACACCGAGGGCCCCCGGAAGACCCTGCTCACCGTCCAGGAGGTCACCGACCTCGCCGCCGCCGGGTGGGAGATCGGCTCGCACGGCCTCGGCCACCAGGCGCTGGCCGGACTGCCCGCCGATGTGCTCGCCGCCCAGACCCGGGAGAGCCGGCGGGTCCTGGAGGAGGTGGTCGACGGCCCGGTCACCGGCTTCTGCTACCCGTACGGCGCCGTCGACCAGGCCGCCGCCCAGGCCGTCCGGGACGCGGGCTACGACTACGCCTGCGCGATCGCGCACTCCCCGCTCACCGGCCGGTACGCCCTGCCGCGCTGCTACGTCGGCGACCGCGACGGCGCCTGGCGCCTGCGCGCCAAGCGCGGCCGCCACCGCCTGCGCGACACCGTCGCCGAACTCCGCCAGCGCCTCGCCGAACCCGAGCACCGGCCCGGGGCCAGGTGACGGGTGCGCATCCTGCACATCGTCACCGGGCTGGCGTCCGGTGGGGCGGAGCGCCAGCTCCAGCTGCTGCTCCGCCATCTGCCGCCCCACCAGCACTGCGAGGTGCTGGCGCTGACCAACCCCGGCGCGGTGGCCGCCGCGCTGCGCGCCGAGGGCGTCACCGTCCACCACCTCGGCATGCGCGGCAACCGGGACGTCGGCGCGCTGCCCCGGCTGGCCCGCCGGGTCCGGGCCGGGCGCTACGACCTGGTGCACACCCACCTCTACCGGGCCGGGCTGTACGGCCGGCTCGCCGCCCGGCTGGCCGGGGTGCGGGCGGTGGTCGCCACCGAGCACTCGCTGCACCCCGGGGTGATCGAGGGCCGGCCGGTCACCCGCGGCGTCAAGGGCCTCTACCTGGCCGGCGAACGCCTCGGCACCACCACCGTCGCGGTCTCCCGGCAGGTGGCCCAGACCCTGCACGCCTGGGGCGTCCCGCCGGCCAGGGTCGAGCTGATCCCGAACGGCATCGACGCCGCCCGCTTCCGGTGTCCGCCCGCCGACCGGGCCGCCACCCGGGCCCGGGTGCGCGCCGAACTCGGCCTGCCGCAGGGGAGCCGGGTGATCGGCGGGATCGGCCGGCTGGTCCCGGGCAAGCGCTTCCACGTCCTGCTGGAGGCGCTGGCCGGGCTGGACGGCGCGGCCCGCCTGGTGCTGGTCGGCGAAGGCCCCGAGCGGTCCGCCCTGGAGCGGCGGGCCGCCGGCCTCGGCGTCCGCGACCGCCTGGTGCTCACCGGCGAGCGCGACGACGTGCCCGATCTGCTCACCGCCCTGGACGTGCTCGCCGCCCCCTCCACCGAGGAGACCTTCGGCCTCGGGGTGCTGGAGGGGCTCGCGGCCGGCCTTCCGGTGCGGCACAGCGCCTGTCCGGCGCTGGACGAACTTCCGCCCGGCGCCGCCCCGCAGGCCCGCCGGATCCCCTCCGAGGCCGCCGCGTACACGGCCGCGCTGCGGGAGCTGCGCGACCACCGTGACCTGTGCGACCCGCTGGCCCGCCCGGCCGCGGTCGGCCACTACGACATCGTCCGGGTGGCCGCCGAGCTCGGCGCCCTCTACGACCGGCTGGCCCGGGGCCGGGCCGGCCGCACCCCCGCAGACGCCGGGCCGCCGGCCGGTCGGCCCTCATAGTCAAGGAGTCCCCCCATGACCGAAGCGATCAGAAGTGCCCGCCGGCTGGTCGGCCGCTGGTGGCCGGTGGCCCTCGCGGTGCCACTGGGCGCCGTCGCCGGCGCCGGGTACGCCCTCGTCGCCCACCCCTCGTACGCCGCCAACTCCTATGTGATCGTGGTGCCCGAGACCCAGGGCGAGGGCACCACCGCGGTGAGCTTCGCACAGGCGTACGGTCGGCTGGCCGGCCAGCCGCAGGTGCTCGCGGCGGCCGCCGCCGAGACCGGGCACGGGCTGGGCAAGCTGCAGTCCCTGGTGCACGGCACCACCTCGCCGGACGCCCCGATGATCGAGATCACCGGGACCGGACCCCGGCCGGAGGAGGCCGTCCGGGCGGCGGACGCGGTGGCCCGCTCGCTGGTCGCCTTCGCCAACAACAGCAGCCGGGAGAGCGGCGTGCGGCTGGTCCCGCTGGCCGCCGCCGCGGAGCCCGCCAAGCCGACCACGCCCTCGGGCAGGCTGGACGTCGCGGTCGGCGGCGCGGCCGGGGTGCTGATCGGGGCGCTGGTGATGATGACCCGCCGCCGGAACACCGCGTCCGCCGACGGGGAAGCGCCCGGCGAGTCCGTCGCGCCCGCCGAGTCCGCCGAGTCCGCCACGCCGGTCGCGACGGCCGCGCCCGTCGAGCCGTCCGAGCCCGCCGCGACCGCCCCGCGTCCGCGCGCCGCCGAGCCGGCCCCCGTGGCCGCTCCCGAGCCCGAGCAGGCGAAGCCCAGGGCCGTGAAGTCCGCGCCCGCGGTGCCCGAGCCCGCCAAGTCCGCGTCGGCCAAGTCCGCGCCCGCGGTGTCCGAGCCCGCCGCGGCGTCCGATCCTGCGGTGCCCGAGCCCGCCGCCCCGGAGCCCGCCAAGGCCAAGGCGCCCGCCCGGAGCGGGCGATGAGCACCGGGGCCGTCACCTCCGCCACCGGCCTCCCCGCCCAGCCCCGCGCCGCCGCCCGCTGGACCATCGAGCTGCGCCGCGAGGACGACGCCCTCGACTCCCTGGCCGAGGAGTGGGACGACCTGGTCGCCCGCTGCGCAACGGCCACCTTCTTCCAGTCCGCCGTCTGGCAGTGCTCCTGGTGGCGCCAGTACGGCAGCCCCGGCGCCCTGCTGGTGGTGCTGGTGCGCCGGGACGGCCGGCTGGTCGGCGCGGGCGCCTTCCGCCGGCGCGGCGGCCCGTTCGGCGGTCTGACCGGCCTGGGCGCCGGGCTGATCGACTTCACCGACGTCCTGCTCGACGACGACTGCGCCGAGCGCGCCGCGGCCGAGTTCGCCGCGGCCCTCCCGCTCAACCGGCCGTGGCACAGCCTGGAGCTGCGCGAGGTGCGCCCGGAGGCCGCCGTCCAGCGGGTCTTCGAGCAGTGGCGCGGCCGGCGCAGCCGGTTCACCGACTCGCTCTGCCAGTACCTGCCGGCCGCCCCGATGGACCAGCTGCTCAAGCGGGTCCCGGGCAAGACCGCCCAGCGCAGCCGGGTCAAGCTGCGCAAGATCGCCGAGGCGGGCGTCGAGGTGCGGGCGACGGGCCCGGAGGAGGTGCCGGAGGCGCTGGACGCGCTGCTGCGGCTGCACTTCCTGCAGTGGCAGGAACGCGGCGTCACCCCGGAGCACCGCACCGAGCGGTTCCGCCGCCACCTGGCCGAGTCCACCACCGGGCTGGTCGCCACCGGCCGCGCGGCCGTCCACCGGTTCTGGCTGGACGGCGAACTGGTCGCCGTCGACCTGGTGCTGCTCTGCCCGTCCTTCAGCGGCCTCTACCTCTACGGCGCGCACCCGGGGCTGCGGGAGCGGCTGGACATCGCGGGCCTGCTGTTCGGTGCCGCGCTGGACGAGACGCTCGGCGCCGGGATCCCGGTGATAAGCCTGCTGCGCGGTCAGGAGCCGTACAAGCAGCGCTGGCGTCCGGACCAGCTGCCCAACCAGCGGCTGCTGTTCGGCCCGCGCGGCGCGGCCCCGGCGGCCGCGGCCCGCAGCGGGGCGGTGCGCGCCCGGCGGGTGGCGGTGCGGCTGCTCGCCACCCGGGCGCCGCGGCTCAAGGAGGCGCTCGCCGCCCGTCGCCGCGGCTGACGCCGTCCGCCCCGCCCCCGCTACCGCCGCCCGGGCAACACCGGCGCGGCGGGGGCGGCCGGCGCGGTGGGGGCGGTGGGAGCCGTCGGCAGGGCCGGCTCCGGGGCGCCCTGCGAGCCCGTCATCAGCTGCCGGAAACGGGCGCTGGAGCGCGGGTTGCGGTCGCACTGCCAGAAGCCGTGCGGACAGTAGTCGGTGACGGTCTGGTACGCGGTGTCGTGGGTGCGGATCCACTCCACCATCCGCTGTACGAACTCCGGGTTGTCCCCGTTGCGGAACAGCCCCCACTCCGGGTACGAGACCGGCTTGCCGCGCTTGGCCGCGAACTCGACCTGGTCCTGCAGCCCGTACGGCTCGCGCACGTAGTCGTCGAAGGTGCCGCCGGCCGGCTGGTCGTAGTTGTCCATGCCGATGATGTCGACCATGTCGTCACCCGGGTAGCACTTGGTCCACGGGATCGCGTCCAGCCCGCGGTTGGGCGCGAAGTCGAAGCGGAAGCGCTGCCCGGGCACCGAGCGCATCACCGTGACGATCCGCCGCCAGTAGGTCTTCCAGGCGGTCGGGTCGGGCTTGCAGCGGTGGGTGTAGGTGACGCCGTTCATCTCCCAGCCGAGGGTGATCACGGTGTCCGCGCCGCCGAGGGCGACCAGCCGCCGGGCGAGGGTGAGGAAGTGCCGGTCGTAGTCGCCGCGGGCGCCCTGGCCGAGCAGCCGGGCCACCTCGCCGTCCGGCACCTCGGCCTCGTTCGGCACCAGCATCGGCACGCCGAGCACGAGCATCCGGGACGGGTCGGTCTGCCGCCACTGCGACCACATGGCGAGCACCGCCGGCTCGCCCTCGATGTCCGCCCAGCCGTTGCCCGCCAGATAGGTGTGGCCGACCTGGAGGTTGGCGTCGCCCAGCCACTGCGCGTACCGGCCGATCTGCGGGATGTAGCTGTCCCAGGAACCGACGAAGGCCCCGAACGGCGGCTCGTGCGCCGGACGCTGGACCGGCGGGCGGGGTGCCGCGCCGCGCGGCGCGATGGCGTCGGAGGAGAGGGCGTGCCGCTCGGTCTGGCCCAGTGGTGTCCCGGCCGGGACGCTGGCGGTGGTGAGCAGCAGCAGGGTGGCGGCGGCGAGCGCCAGGCGGCCGAATCGCATGGTGTCTCCTCGGGCGGCGCCCCGGACGGTGCCACGGGCTGGGCGGAGCAGGGCGGGGAGGGGCACGCACGGTGCCGGCCTCGTCGCCGACAGTAGGCCGCCCGGGCGAGGAAATGCCGGATGTCACCCTAAAGTGGGCGATATTCGAACGTCCTCGCCGTGTGCCGTGTATCACCTCCGTAACGGTCCTCGCGGCCCTGGGAGCCCTACCGCGGAGCCTTTCTCCCGGGCCCGCGGCGGCCGGAGGGGGCCCGACGGCGCAGGTCGCCGGGCGGTCGCGCGCGGGGCGCGGGGAACCGGCGGACGGGGTTCGGCCGTTCGGCCCTACGGGAAAGTCCGGCTGACTCGCGCGGGCGGCGAAAGGTACGCTCCGCCCGTGTCCTGGAAGTCGCGCGCCCTCAGCCCCCGATCGATCCTCCCTGCCCTGGCGGTGCTGGTGGTCCTTGTGGCGGGCGCCGCCGCGCACGCCAACAAGCCGGTCCCGTTCGGCGACCGGGTGGCCGCCAAGGGCACCGCGGACGCGAGCGCGGACCCCACCGCCTCCCTGGACGCGGCCGCCCTGGACCTGCGGGTGGGCCCGGGCCTGGAGGCGTACCACCGGGACACCGGCGAGCACGCCTGGTCCTACCACCGGGAGGGCGCCACCGCGCTCTACCTCTCGATGGCCGGGGAGAACGCCGTGGTGGTCTGGGACGACGGCCTGGTCACCTCGGTGCGACCGGGCGACCAGCAGGTGCGCTGGCACCGCGCGGTGCCCGGGCTGGCCGACTGGCTGCGCGGCGCGGGCGAGCCCGGCGCCGACAAGCGCACCGAGGAGCAGCGCAAGCAGCTGGCCACCGAGCGGGCCGCGGCCTCGCTGCGCACCGTCCGGGAGTCCACGCCCTGGGTGGCGGTGGTCACACCGGAGCTGACGATGGGTTTCCGGGACGCCGACGGTGACCTTCGCTACAACTCCAAGCCGCCCGGCAGCTGCGTCTACGACCCGGTGGGCACGGTGGCCACCGACTACGCGGTGCTGGTGCCGCGCAACTGCGTCAACGGCAGCGGGCAGCCGGTCTCCGGGGGGATCTCCGGCTACCGGCTGGACAGCACCGGCTGGCAGCTCAACGCAGGTCCGGGGGCGTCGATGAAGGCGTTGGACGGCCGCCGGGTGCTGATCTCGGACGGGCCGATCGTCACGCCCAAGGTCTTCGACACCTGGGCGGCGGCGCCCGAGGCGGCCTGCGGCAGCGCGGCCGAGCCGTTCGCGGCCGTCCGTCCGGTCACCGGCTGCGCCGGGGACACGGCGCGGGAGGCCCGGGAGCAGTAGTCGCGGGGTACCCCGGTCGGGTGATTCTCCGGGGTCGCTCGCGCGGCCCGCTAGACTTGCCGTCATGGCTGATTTCTCCGGGGCATGACGGGCGAGCGGCGCCGCCCCCCGCGCGGTTCCCGCAGAGCCCCGTCGACGACCCCCTTCCCGTCCCGGGTCCGGACCCGTCCGGTCGCCCGCCCACGTCCCAGGAGTAGTACCCAGCCATGATTTCCGCCAACGGCCTCGAACTGCGTGCCGGCGCCCGGATCCTGATCGAGTCCGCGAGCTTCAAGGTCGCCCCCGGTGACCGGATCGGCCTGGTCGGGCGCAACGGCGCCGGGAAGACCACGCTCACCAAGGTGCTGGCCGGCGAGGGCATCCCGGCGGCGGGCACGGTGACCCGCTCGGGCGAGGTCGGCTACCTGCCGCAGGACCCGCGCACCGGCGACCTCGACGTGCTCGCCAAGGACCGCATCCTCTCCGCCCGCGGCCTGGACAGCGTGCTGCGCAAGATGCGCGAGAACGAGGAGCGGATGGCGAACGGCAAGGGCGCCACCCGCGACAACGCGATGAAGAAGTACGCGCGCCTGGAGACCGAGTTCCTCACCAAGGGCGGGTACGCCGCCGAGGCCGAGGCCGCCACCATCGCCGCCGCGCTGGGCCTGCCGGACCGCATCCTCAACCAGCAGCTGCACACCCTCTCCGGTGGTCAGCGCCGCCGCGTCGAGCTGGCCCGGATCCTGTTCTCGGACTCCGACGTGCTGCTGCTCGACGAGCCGACCAACCACCTCGACGCCGACTCGATCGCCTGGCTGCGGGACTTCCTGAAGACCTACAAGGGCGGCTTCATCGTCATCTCGCACGACGTCGACCTGGTCGAGACGGTCGTCAACAAGGTCTTCTACCTGGACGCCAACCGCTCCGCCATCGACGTCTACAACATGGGCTGGAAGCAGTACCAGCAGCAGCGCGAGGACGACGAGAAGCGCCGCAAGCGCGAGCGGGCCAACGCCGAGAAGAAGGCCGCCACGCTGAACGCGCAGGCGGACAAGATGCGCGCCAAGGCGACCAAGACGGTGGCCGCGCAGAACATGGCCCGCCGGGCGGAGAAGCTGCTGTCCGGTCTGGAGACGGTGCGGGCCAACGACAAGGTCGCCAAGCTGCGCTTCCCGGACCCGGCGCCGTGCGGCAAGACCCCGCTGACCGCCAGCGACCTGTCCAAGTCCTACGGCTCGCTGGAGATCTTCGCCGGTGTGGACCTGGCGATCGACCGCGGTTCGCGGGTCGTCGTGCTGGGCCTCAACGGCGCGGGCAAGACCACCCTGCTGCGGATGCTGGCCGGGGTCGAGAAGCCGGACACCGGCGAGGTGATCCCGGGCCACGGCCTGAAGATCGGCTACTACGCCCAGGAGCACGAGACCCTGGACGCGGAGCGCACGGTCCTGGAGAACATGCGTTCGGCGGCGCCGGACATGGACCTCGTCCAGGTCCGCAAGATCCTCGGTTCCTTCCTGTTCTCCGGGGACGACGTCGACAAGCCGGCCGGGGTGCTCTCCGGCGGCGAGAAGACCCGGCTCGCGCTGGCCACCCTGGTGGTCTCCAGCGCCAATGTGCTGCTGCT
Organism: Kitasatospora sp. NPDC057595; assembly: GCF_042800875.1. Taxonomy (NCBI): domain Bacteria; kingdom Bacillati; phylum Actinomycetota; class Actinomycetes; order Kitasatosporales; family Streptomycetaceae; genus Kitasatospora; species Kitasatospora sp. NPDC057595. The sequence continues at coordinate 71,146 of NZ_JBHVGL010000024.1, forward strand.
GGACGAGCCGACCAACAACCTGGACCCGGCCAGCCGCGAGGAGATCCTCGGCGCGCTGCACGAGTTCTCCGGCGCGGTCGTGCTGGTCACCCACGACGAGGGCGCGGTCGACGCGCTCCAGCCGGAGCGGATCATCCTGCTCCCGGACGGTGTCGAGGACCTCTGGAGCCCGGCCTACGCCGACCTGGTCACGCTGGCCTGAGCCCGCCTGGCCTGATCGCGCTCTCCCGGGGCCCGGTCGTCCGTACGGACGACCGGGCCTCCGGCTTCCCGCCCGGCCGGCCGTAGACGTGCCCTCCGTTTTTTGGGCCAGAAAAACTAGTCCTTTCGGCGTGTCTGGGAATGAAGAGGTCCCGCATTCCGTTTGAGGAGCTTCCGTCGGCCCACCACCCGATCGTGGCCGGACTCACGCTGCTGATCAGCCCTTTCGCGTCGAACGGCGGTGCGCCCCCGGGGGCGTGCACTCAGCGTGAGCGCCCTTGTGCGCTCGGATCACCACCGCAGGACCGCCCGTTGCGGACATGGACCTTGTCGAATGGGTGGCCAGGACGCGGTGGATGGGTGATCATGGGAATCTGACCGAGCAACGCTACGAGGAGGCACGGGTGGCCGAGACTCTGAAAAAGGGCAGCCGGGTGACCGGTGCCGCGCGTGAGAAGCTCGCGGCCGATCTCAAGAGGAAGTACGACTCCGGGGCGAGCATTCGCGCCCTCGCGGAGGAGACCGGTCGTTCCTACGGCTTCGTGCACCGCATGCTGAGCGAGTCCGGGGTGATTCTCCGGGGCCGCGGCGGTGCCACGCGGGGCAAGAACAAAGCTCCTGCTGGAGCTGGTTCCTGACGCTCCGTCAATCAATCGGACGGATGACTCGGCGGCAGGGCGCCGACCGGGGGGACGACCGTTGATCGTCCGCCCCCGGCCCGGGCGAACCGGCCGCCGATCGTCATGCCGCGACCGAGCGCAGACCCGGCCGCCCGTCGCCGCGAGGTGCCTGGCGGCCACCCCCTGCCGTCGCGCCGCCAGTTTTGTTACTCTCCGGTAGCCACGCACCCTCGCCACCGGAGGTTCCCGCATGACCGCTCCCGCCACCGATCCGCAGACCCCGCACCGGGAGCAGGACGGCGTCCGCCTGGAGATCGACGGCGAACTCGCCGTCGTCACCCTCTGTCAGCCCAAGCGGCGCAACGCCCAGTCGCCCGCCCTGTGGCGCGCCCTCGCCGCCATCGGCCGCGAGCTGCCCGGAACCGTCCGGGTGGTGCTGCTCCGCGCCGAGGGCGTCTCCTTCTCCGCCGGCCTCGACCGCGCGATGTTCACCCCCGAGGGCATCCCCGGCGAGCCCAGCTTCCTGCAGCTGGCCGCCGCCGGTGACAAGGAGCTCGACGAGACCATCGCCGGCTACCAGGAGGCCTTCACCTGGTGGCGCCGCCCCGACGTGCTCACCGTCGCCGCCGTCCAGGGGCACGCCGTCGGCGCCGGCTTCCAGCTCGCCCTCGGCTGCGACCTGCGGGTGGTCGCCGAGGACGTCCAGTTCTCCATGAAGGAGACCTCGCTCGGCCTCGTCCCCGACCTCGCCGGCACCAAGCCGCTGACCGAACTCGTCGGCTACGCCAGGGCGCTGGAGATCTGTGCCACCGGTCGCTGGGTCGGCGCCGAGGAGGCCACCGCGATCGGCCTGGCCAACCTCGCCGTCCCGGCCGCCGAGCTGGACGCCGCCGCCCGCGACCTCGCCGCCGCCCTGCTCGCCGCCCCGCGCAACGCGGTCATCGAGACCAAGGCGCTGCTGCAGGGCGCCGCCGGCCGCTCCTACGACGAGCAGCGTTCGGCCGAACGGGCGGCGCAGGCCCGCCGGCTGCGCGACCTCGCCGGCCTCGGCGACTGACCGCCCGCCGCCGCGCCGGGAGGCCCGGTCCCATGGGGAACACCCATCGGGCCGGGCCTCCCGGCGTTCGCGCTTCCGGCTGCTCCGGGGGCGGGATTCGTGGCGAAATGCCAGAGTTGGAGCGATTTGGGATATAGCTGGAGCCGCACGACGGGAGATGAGCCATGCCTGACACTCCGACGCCCGCCACCCTGCACAAGAACGCCCCGCACGCCCACGCCGCCGCCCCCGCCTCCCCGGCGAGCTCGGAGGCCGGGCACGCGGTCGGCGAGCGCGGTCGCACCGCCCTGGCGGTCGGCGTGGTCGAGAAGATCGCCGGGATGGCCGCGCGCGAGATCAGCGGCATCCACGCCCTCGGCTCCGGCCTCGCCCGCACCTTCGGCGCGATGCGGGACCGGGTGCCCGGCGGGCGCGGCAGCGTCGGGCGCGGCATCAAGGCCGAGGTGGGGGAGAAGCAGACCGCCATCGACATCGCGCTGGTCGTCGAGTACGGCGTCGTCATCCCCGAACTCGCCCGCCAGGTGCGGGAGAACATCATCGACGCGGTCGAGCGGATGACCGGGCTGGAAGTCGTCGAGGTCAACATCGCCGTCAACGACGTCCACCTGCCCGACGAGCCCGACGTCGAGGAGGAGGAAGAGGAGGAGCCCTCCTCCGGGCAGCGGCCCAAGCTGAAGTAGCCGGGAAGAACGGTCGGCGGTGGAAGACGAGGTGGAACGGATGAGCCTGGCCATCGTCGGCCTGGTGGTGGGCATGGCCCTCGGGTTCGCGGGGTACTTCGGCGGCTTCGCGGCGTTTCTGCTGGTGGCGGCGCTCGGGGTGGTCGGATTCGTGGTCGGCCGGCTACTGGAGGGCGACATCGAACCCGGCGAGCTCGGCGACCTGCTGCGCGGCCGCGACCGGCGCCGCTGATGGCGGCCCTCGTCCCGGCGTCCGCCCACCGGGAGCCCGGCGCCCGTGGCCGGCTGCGGATCGCCGACCGCGTCCACGCCCGGATCGCCGCCCGCGCCGCCCGCGAGGCGCTCGCCGACGCCTGGCACGACCGGACCGTGCGCGGCGGCCCGCCGAAGGTCTCGGTCACCGGCCCCGCCACCCCGAGCAGCCCCGTCACCGTCCGGGTCTCGGTCGACCTCCCCTTCCCGGCCGACCTCGCCGCCCTCGCCCGCGCCGTCCGTGACCGCGTCGCCGCCGACATCCGCACCATGACCGGCGCCCGGGTGGGGGAGGTTGTGGTGGTGGTCGAGCGGTTGGTGGCGGAGGCCGCCCGGTGAGGGCGCGGGTGGGTGCGGGGGTGCGGGTCGCGTGGGTGGCGGAGGGGGTGTGGTGAGCGCGGGGGAGGGCGGCTCCGAGGCGGGGGTGGGGAAGGCGCGGCGGCCACGGGCGCTGCGGACCACGGCGGCCGCCGTGGTGGCCACCGTGCTGCTGGTGCTGGCCGGGGCGCTGCTGTACGACGTGATCGCCGTCCGGACCGGGCACCGGGCCCGGCAGTGGCGGGCGGAGCTGGCCGACGAGCTGGCCACCCGGCACCTGGACGACCCGGCCGTGCTGCTCGGCGCCGGCGCGGGCGTGCTGCTCGGCGGTTGGCTGCTGTGGCTCGCCCTCGCGCCCGGCCTGGGCCGCTGGCTGCCGCTGCGCCCGCACGGGGACACCGCGGCGGCGATCGACCGCTCCGGGGTGGCCGCCCTGCTGGCCGACCGGGCCGCCGGGCTGCCGGGCGTCGAGCACCTGCGGGTGCGGGTCGGCCGGCGCCGGGTGCGGGTCAGGCTCGTCGGTCCCGCCGATGCCGCCTCGGTGCAGCGCCGGCTGCGCGAGGAGCTGGCGGCGGTCACCCTGGCCCGGCCGCTGCGGCTGGAGGTGCGGACGGCCGGCCGCCGAGGACGGGCGAAGCCGACGGCGGACACCGCGGCGGACGGGGGCACCGGGTGAACCGGGGAACGGTCAACCGGCTGCTGCTGGGCGTGGTCGGGCTGGCGATGCTGGCGGCCGGTGCGCTGGTGCTGGCCGGCGGGCTCGACCTCTACGGGCACCTCGGCGTCGACCCGCCGTCCTGGTGGCCGCTCACCTCGCCCGACCAGCCGGTGCTGAGCGCCAGCTCGCGCACCCGGTGGGCCGGCTCGGCGTGGTGGTGGCCGGTGGTGATCACCGGGCTGGCCGTGGTGGTCACGGGCACCGCCTGGTGGCTGGTGGCCCAGCTGCGCCGCAGCGGTCCGACGACCGTGGTGCTGCCGACACCGGGGGCACCGGGCCTGCGGCTGCGGCTGCGTACCAGGGCGCTGGAGGAGGCGGTGGAGAGCGGCGCCGTCGAGCTGCCCGAGGTCGAGCGGGTGGGCGTCCGGTTGGTGCGCGGGGCGCGGCACCCGCGGCTGCGGGCGGCCGTCCGGATGACCCCGGGCGGTGATCCGGCCGCGCTCGCCGAGCACTTCGAGACCGGCCCGCGCGCCGGGGCGCTGACCAGCCTGGGGCTGCCGGACCTGCCCGCCGACCTGCGGATCCGGGTGATCGCGGCCCGCCCGGAGGTCACCGGGCGGCGCCACCGTCGCCGCGGCCGGCCGCCGCGGGTGGTCTGACGCCGCCCGGCGCCGCTCAGAGGCCGCGCAGCGCGCCGCCGTCCACCGGGATCATCACCCCGGTGAGGTAGGAGGCGGCGGGGGAGAGCAGGAAGGCGGCGACCTTGCCGAACTCCTCGGGGGTGCCGTAGCGGCCGAGCGGGATGTCGGCGCTGTGCCGGGCGCGGGCGGCCTCGACGTCGCCGCCGAGGGCGTCAAGCTCGCGCACCCGGTCGGTGTCGATCCGGGCCGGCAGCAGGCCGACCACCCGGATGCCGCGCGGGCCGAGTTCGTCGGCGAGCGACTTGGCGGCCATCGCCAGGCCCGGGCGCAGACCGTTGGAGATGCCGAGGCCCGCGATGGGCTGGCGGACCGAGCCGGAGAGCACGAAGCCGATCACACCGCCGTCGCCGAGCGCCGCGGCGGCGGCGCGGGCGATCCGCAGGGCGCCCAGGAAGACCGACTCGAAGGCGTCCCGCCAGGCCTCCTCGGGGGCGGTGGCGACCGGGCCGGCCTGCGGTCCGCCGACGCTGATCAGCACGCCGTCCAGCCGGCCGAACCGCTCGACGGCCGTCGCGACCAGCCGCTCGGCGGTCGCCGGGTCGGCGTTGTCGGCCACCAGCCCGTGCACCGCCTCCGCTCCGCCGCCGAGGGCGGCGAGTTCGGCGACGGCCGCCTCCACGGCCTCCGGCTTGCGGCCGGTGACCAGCACCCGGGCACCGTCGGCGGCGAGTTCACGGGCGGTGGCCAGGCCCAGGCCCCGGGTCGCGCCGGTGACCACGTACACCTTGTTCTGCAGTCCAAGATCCATGGAGCCATCCTGCCGCTTCGGCCCGGGCGCTGGGCAGCGGGCCCCGCGCGGCGCGCCCGGCCCGGTGCGCCGGCGCTGGCGTTGACGTGCGCGTCAAGGTCTACCGTCGTTCCCGGCGGCGTTCGAACGGCTGCCGGAAGGGCAGGGTCCGGACATGCGGATCGGTGAACTGGCGAAGCGGGCGGGGACGACCACCCGGGCACTGCGGTACTACGAGCAGCTCGGGCTGCTGCCCGCCCGGCGGGCCGGCAACGGCTACCGCGCCTACGGGGAGGCGGACCTGCGGCTGCTGCGGCAGATCCGCACCCTGCAGGACTTCGGCTTCGGCCTGGAGGAGACCAGGCCGTTCGTCGAGTGCCTGCAGGCGGGGCACCCGCACGGCGACTCCTGCCCGGCCTCGCTGGAGGTCTACCGGAGGAAGCTGTCCGAGCTGGACGAGTGCATCGCCCGGCTCCAGGAGGTCAGGACCCGGGTGTCCGAGCAGTACGCCCGGGCCGAGCGGGAGCGCGACGCGCTCGCCGCGGGGGCCGCCTCGGAGCCGCCGCAGTGCGAGTGGGCCGCAGCCGCGGTCCACGACCGGGACGCGTGGGAGAGGTAGGACATGGTGCAGATCGCAGGGGTGGCGGCGGTGACGGACGAGACCTTCGCCGCCGAGGTGCTGGCGGCCGAGGGGCCGGTGCTGGTGGACTTCACGGCGGACTGGTGCCCGCCGTGCCGGCAGATGGCGCCGGTGCTGGCGGAGCTGGCCCGGGAGGAGGCGCACCGGCTGACCGTGGTCAGCCTGGACGTCGACCACAATCCGCAGACCCAGGCGGCGTACGGGGTGCTGTCGATGCCGACGCTGATGGTGTTCCGCGGCGGCGAGCCGGTGAAGTCGGTGGTCGGGGCACGGGCCAAGGCCCGGCTGCTGCGCGACCTGGACGACGTGCTCTGACGGTCCCCCGGGGAGCCGACCCCGGGGAGGGATCAGGCGGGGACGGCGACCGCCAGGCCCTCGGCCTCGGCGGCCTCCTTGCGGCGGTCCTTGGCCTCCCGGCGCGCCATCACCGCGAACCCGACCGGGATCAGGGCGGTGAACAGCCACCACTGGATCGCGTACGCCATGTGCGGGCCGATGTCGGAGTGGTTGGGCTCGGGGAGCAGCTCGGGCTGCTCGGCCGGGGCCGGCTCGGTGGCGGTGAGCTCCAGGTAGCCGCCGAGCAGGGCGGCGCCGTTCTCCTTGGCCTGCTGGGTGCTGCTGATCAGGTTGAACTGCCGGTCCGGCAGGCCGGCCCGGTCCTTGATGCTGCCGGAGGCGGCCTCGTCGGCGCGCAGCCGGCCGGTCAGGGTGACCTGGCCGGCCGGTGCCGCCGGGACGGCCGGGTACTCGGCGGCGGAGGTGCCGGAGGGCACCCAGCCGCGGTTGACCAGCACGCTCCCCCTGCCGTCGGCGAGCACCAGCGGGGTGACCACGAAGTAGCCGATCTTGTCCCCGCTGGAGTCGGTCCGCTTGCGGACCACGAACTCGTGCGCCGGGTCGTACTGTCCGGTGGCCGTCACGGGGCGCCAGGTGAGGTCCTTGGGCACGGTGAAGCCGGGCGCGGCCGACAGGGTGTCGAACGGCACGGGCTCGGCGGTGAGGGACCGGGCGATCAGCTCGTTGCGGTCCACCCGCGCCTCGTGGCGGTGCAACTGCCAGAACCCCAGCCGGATGGTCGTGGGGATCAGCAGCAGGGCGATCAACAGGGTGATCAGCCAGCGCCGGGAGAGCAGAAAACGGTACACATGGGCACCGTACGCCCTGCTCACCACCGGCTCACCCACCGGGGTGCGGGGCGACCTCGCGCAGCAGCTGGAGGAAGGCGTCCTCGCCGACCACCGGTGTGCCGACCTCGCGGGCCTTGCGGGCCTTGCCGCTCCAGCTGTCCGGCTCGTTGGTGACCAGCAGGCTGGTGAGCCGGCTCACCGAGGTGGCGATGTGCAGTCCGGCCTCGACGGCGCGGTCCTCCAGCAGCTCGCGGTCGGTGGCGGTGTCGCCGGTGAACGCCACCCGCATGCCCTGCACCAGCGGCTTGCCGTCCTCCCAGCGTCCGGGGTTCGGGTACGGGCACGGCGGGCGCTTCCTGGCCTGCCGGTACGCGGCTCCGGTCCAGGAGGCGCGGCCCGGGGAGGCGGGCGCGTCCTCGCCGAGGTCGGTGACGGCCACGCAGGACTGCAGCGGCAGCGGGACGCCCCCCGAGCGGGCCAGGTGGAGGCTGGGGCGGAAGGCCTCGGCGAGCACCCGGGCGTCGTCCAGCGCGTTGTGCGCCTGCCGCTGGTGGACGCCGAAGTAGGCGGCCAGCGAGGACAGCTTGCCGTTGGGTAGCGGCAGCCGCAGGTCGCGGGCCAGCACCATGGTGCACAGCCGCTGCTCGACCGGGGCGTGCAGGCCGGCCCGGGAGAACTCGCGGGAGATCATGTTCCAGTCGAAGAGCGCGTTGTGGGCGACCATCACCCGGCCGCGCAGCCGCTCGGCGAACTCGTCGGCGATCTGCGGGAAGGTGGGCGCGCCGGCCAGCTGGTCGTCGGTGAGGCCGTGGATCCAGACCGGGCCGGGGTCGCGCTCCGGGTTGACCAGGGTGTACCAGTGGTCGACGACGTCGCCGTCCTCGTCCAGCCGGTAGACGCCGGCGGAGATGACGCGGTCCGTGCGGCCGAGGCCGGTGGTCTCGACGTCCACCACCGCGTAGCCGCCGGCGGGGGCGGCGGAGCGCTGGGCCGGGACCGCGGCGGTCCGGGGTGCTGCGCCGGGGGTCTCGGGCTGGATCGCGTACATGGTCCAACAGGATAAGGCCCGCCGGTGACCGCGGACGGCGGTTCGCCGGTGACGGGGGTCGTCCGGAAGGTCGGCCCGGACGGGCCGGAATAGAGTGGACGGTGCAGTCGTCGTACATCTGGTCGATTGTTTTCCGGTCGCCCGCGGTACCCGTGCGGGCACCTCTGGTAAGGACGAACCCCCATGCGCGCCACGGTCATCCACGGTCCCAACGACATCCGGATCGAGGAGGTGCCGGACCCGGTCGTCCAGCAACCGACCGACGTGGTGGTGCGGGTGGTGAACGCCTGCATCTGCGGCAGCGACCTGTGGGCGTACCGCGGGGTCGCCGCGCGGGTGGCCGGGCAGCGGATCGGGCACGAGTTCCTCGGGGTGGTGGAGGAGGCCGGCGCCGAGGTGCGCGGCTTCCGGCCGGGCGACCTGGTGGTGGCGCCGTTCGTCTGGTCGGACGGCACGTGTGACTTCTGTCGCGAGGGGCTGCAGACCTCCTGCCCGCACGGCGGCTTCTGGGGCCAGGTCGGCTCGGACGGCGGGCAGGGCGAGGCGGTGCGCGTCCCGTTCGCGGACGGCACCCTGGTGAAGCTGCCCAAGGAGGCGCAGGGCGACGAGAAGCTGCTGCCGGGGCTGCTGGCGCTCTCCGACGTGATGGCGACCGGGCACCACGCGGCGGTCTCGGCGCGGGTGCGCCCGGGCGCCACGGTGGCGGTGGTCGGCGACGGCGCGGTGGGCCTGTGCGGGGTGCTGGCCGCCCACCGGCTGGGCGCCGGGCGGATCATCGCGCTGGGCCGGCACACCGCGCGCACCGACCTGGCCCGCCGCTTCGGCGCGACCGACGTGGTCGCCGAGCGCGGCGAGGCGGCGATCGAGGCGGTCCGCGAGCTGACCGGCGGGCAGGGCGCGCACGCCGTGCTGGAGGCGGTCGGCACCGAGGAGTCGATGCGCACCGCCGTGTCGATCGCCCGGGACGGCGGCGCCGTCGGCTACGTGGGTGTGCCGCACGGCGGCAGCGCCGGCGTCGACATCGGTCAGATGTTCGGCCGGAACGTGTCGCTCAACGGCGGGGTCGCGCCGGCCCGCGCGTACATCCCCGAGCTGCTGCCGGACGTCCTGTCCGGCGCCATCGAGCCGGGCCTGGTCTTCGACCGCACGGTGGACCTCGACGGCGTCCCGGACGGCTACCGGGCGATGGACGACCGATCCGCGCTGAAGGTACGGGTGGCTTTCTGACGCACCGCTGTTGACGCACCACCAGGGGTGGCTCCGGTTGACCGGGGCCACCCCTTCGCCATGTCCCGGATCCACCCCGGACGGGTGGTTTTCGGTCAATCGGCTACTGCGAAGGAGCGAACGAATGGCTGAACACGGTCAAACCCTTCCGGGTGACGCCTCGCCCTCCTAGCATTGCGCGGCGCGCATCGGACCTGTGACTTCGCTCACGTTCGATCGTTTCCACTGGTGCGACCACTACGCCGAAGGAGTGAGGAGTCAGAGTGGAATCGCCGCCGATCGACACCGCCCCCAGCGAAACCCAACTCATCGAGGAGAGCGAGGAGTTCCGAACCCTCCGGCGCTCGTTCCGGAACTTCGCGTTCCCGGTCACCATCGGTTTCGTGCTCTGGTACCTGCTCTACGTGCTGCTCTCCGGCTACGCCCCCGCCCTGATGGGCACCAAGGTCGTCGGGCACGTCAACGTCGCCCTGGTGCTCGGGCTGCTGCAGTTCGCCACGACCTTCGCCATCGCCGCCTGGTACGCGCGCTACGCCGACCGGAGGATCGACCCCGGCGCGGCCGCGATCCGCGAGGCGCGCGGTGCGGTCGTCCACGCGCCCCGGGAGGCCGCCGAATGAACCTGCTCGCCAGCTCCGCCACCGACCACCGCGGCCTCACGATGACCCTGTTCGGGATCTTCGTGCTCACCACCCTCGGCATCACCGTCTGGGCCGGACGGCAGACCAAGGACGCCGCCGACTTCTACGCCGGCGGCCGGGCCTTCTCCGGCTTCCAGAACGGCCTCGCCATCTCCGGCGACTACATGTCCGCCGCCTCCTTCCTCGGCATCGCCGGCGCCATCGCGCTGTTCGGCTACGACGGCTTCCTCTACTCCATCGGCTTCCTGGTCGCCTGGCTGGTCGCACTGCTGCTGGTCGCCGAGCCGCTGCGCAACTCCGGCCGCTACACCATGGCCGACGTGCTGGCCTTCCGGATGCGCCAGCGCCCGGTGCGCACCGCCGCCGGCATCTCCACCATCGTGGTGTCGATCTTCTACCTGCTCGCCCAGATGGTCGGCGCCGGCAGCCTGGTCGCCCTGCTCCTCGGGGTCAGCGGCGACGGCGCCAAGCGCTGGACGATCGTCGCGGTCGGCGCGCTGATGGTCCTCTACGTCGCCATGGGTGGCATGAAGGGCACCACCTGGGTGCAGATCGTCAAGGCGGTGCTGCTGATCGCCGGCACCGCGCTGATGACCGTCCTGGTGCTGGCCAAGTACCACTTCAACCTCTCCGCCCTGCTCGGCGCCGCCGCCGACGCCAGCGGCAAGGCCGACGCCTTCCTCGAACCGGGGCTGAAGTACGGCGCCACCGGCACCAGCAAGCTCGACTTCCTCAGCCTCGGCCTGGCCCTGGTGCTCGGCACCGCGGGCCTGCCGCACATCCTGGTCCGCTTCTACACCGTGCCCACCGCCAAGGCCGCCCGGAAGTCGGTGCTCTGGGCCATCGGCATCATCGGCGGCTTCTACCTGATGACCCTCGCGCTCGGCTTCGGCGCCGCCGCGCTGGTCGGCCCCAAGGCGATCAAGGCCGCCAACGCGGCCGGCAACACCGCCGCCCCGCAGCTCGCCGAACAGCTCGGCGGCGGCGCGGGCACCACCGGCGGCGCGGTGCTGCTCGCGGTGATCTCCGCGGTCGCCTTCGCCACCATCCTCGCCGTCGTCGCCGGACTCACCCTCGCCTCCTCGGCCTCCTTCGCCCACGACCTCTACGTCAACGTCTTCCGGCGCGGCAAGGTCTCCGAGCGGGAGGAGGTCCGGGTCGCCAAGTGGGCCGCCGCCGGGATCGGCGCGGTGGCGATCGTGCTCAGCCTGTTCGCCGACAAGCTCAACACCGCCGCCCTGGTCGCCCTGGCCTTCGCGGTGGCCGCCTCGGCGAACCTGCCCACCCTGCTCTACTCGCTGTTCTGGAAGCGCTTCAACACCGCCGGCGCGGTCAGCTCGGTCTACACCGGCCTGGTCACCGCGGTGGTGCTGGTGGTCTTCTCCCCGGTGGTCTCGGGTGCCAAGAACTCGCTCTTCCCGCACTCCGACTTCCACTGGTTCCCGCTGGAGAACCCCGGCCTGGTCTCCATCCCGGCCGGCTTCCTGGCCGGCTGGATCGGCACCGTGCTCTCCCGCCGCCCGGCCGACCCGGCGAAGTACGCTGAACTCGAGGTGCGCTCGCTCACCGGGTTGGGCGCCCACTGACGGACGGGCGGTGACTAAGCTGGCCCGGCCCCGCCGTGACGGAGGCCGGGCCGGCCGCCCTGGCGGCACCTCACTCGGGAAGGGACCGCCGTGCTGCTCGACACCTTCGGCCGCCGCGCCGTCGACCTGCGGGTCTCCCTCACCGACCGGTGCAACCTGCGCTGCACCTACTGCATGCCCGAGGAGGGCCTGCAGTGGCTGGCCAAGCCCGAGCTGCTCACCGACGAGGAGATCGTCCGGCTGGTGACCCTCGCCGTGCGCGACCTCGGCGTCCAGGAGGTCCGCTTCACCGGCGGGGAGCCGCTGCTGCGCCCCGGGCTGGTCGGCATCGTCGAGGCCTGCGCGGCCCTCGACCCGCGCCCCGAGCTGTCGCTCACCACCAACGGCATCGGCCTCGCCCGCACCGCGGCGGCGCTGCGCTCGGCCGGCCTGGACCGGGTCAACGTCTCGCTGGACACCCTGGACGAGTCCACCTTCCAGGCCCTCACCCGGCGCCGCCGCCACCACGACGTGCTGGCCGGCCTGGCCGCCGCCGAGGCCGCCGGGCTCGTCCCGGTGAAGCTCAACGCGGTGCTGATGCGCGGCGTCAACGAGCACGAGGCGCCGGACCTGCTCGGCTGGTGCCTGGAGCGCGGCTACGAACTGCGGTTCATCGAGCAGATGCCGCTGGACGCCCAGCACGGCTGGGACCGCTCCGCGATGATCACCGCCGAGGAGATCCTGGAGCGGCTGTCCGCCCGCTTCACCCTCACCCCCGAGCCCTCGGACCGTCGCGGCGCGGCGCCCGCCGAGCGCTGGGTGGTGGACGGCGGCCCCGGCCGGGTCGGCGTGATCGCCTCGGTGACCCGCCCGTTCTGCCGCGCCTGCGACCGCACCCGGCTCACCGCCGACGGCCAGGTCCGCAACTGCCTCTTCGCCACCGGTGAGACCGATCTGCGCACCGCCCTGCGCTCCGGCGCGGACGACACCGAACTGGCCGCGCTGTGGCGCGCGGCGATGTGGGGCAAGAAGGCCGGCGCCGGCATCGACCAGCCGGACTTCCACCAGCCGGGTCGTCCGATGTCGGCCATCGGCGGCTGAGACGCCGGCCGGCGAGCGGGCCGGGGGACGGGTCGGCGAGCGGGCCGGCGTCGGCCGGGGCTCAGGCCCCGGGGGTCCCCTCGCCCCGGCCGGTGAACGGCAGGACCTCCTTGAGGAAGCCGCGCACCCCGAGGAACTGCGCGAGGTGCTCGCGGTGCTCCTCGCAGGCCAGCCAGGTCTTGCGGCGGTCCGGGGTGTGCAGCTTGGGGTTGTTCCAGACCAACTCCCAGACGGCGTCCGCGCGGCAGCCCTTCGCGGAGCAGATCGGGGTCTGCGGCTGGGGGGCGTCGGGGAGCAGCATCGGCGGTCGTCCTCGGGCGGTCGGCGGGGTGGTCGTCACCGCCAGTCTGTCACGCACCCCGGCACGCGCACATGGCGACGCCGGGCAGCCACGGGGGGAGCCGCCCGGCGTCGGTCCGTCGCTCCGACGGGGGATGCGGAGCGCGTACGCAGTATGTCACGGGGCGGGGTGGGCATGGGGAGGTCTTGCATGATTAATCTGAGCTTCTTTTGAGCTTTCCGCCCAGGCAATCGGTGGAAAGCTGAGCAAAACGGACGCTCAGTTCCGACTCTGTGAAGAATCGGTGGGCATACGCCCGGCCCCATCAGCACCCTGCGTCACATCCGCCCCCTGAGGTCCGCTGCCGCCGGGGCCCAGCATCAGCGGCGTGGTCGCCGGCACGTCGAAGGTGGACGGCAGGCCCGGGGCCTTCTCCCGGCCCGCGTTGGCGAGCAGCACCGCGAAGTACGGCAGCAGCACCCCGCCCGCCAGCGCCACGAACGCCAGCCACCGCTGGACGTCCCACAGCACCACCGCGAGCAGCACGCAGACGGTCCGCAGCAGCATCGAGGCCACGTAGCGGCGCTGGCGCCCGCGGACGTCCTCGCTGAGACTGCTGCGGGCTCCCGTGATCCGGTAGACCTGCCCGCCGTCGGCGCTCTTGCCCATGTCCCAAACCGCCTTCGTCCGCGCACCCGCGCGCCTCGTCGCGCGGCCTCCTCACCGTACGCCGGGAGCGGGGCGACGACGAGACCGGGGCCGCGTGCGTACGCCTATCGGCCCTGGGAGAGGTACTGCGGAGGCACCGCGTCCGTCAGCCAGACCCCGTTGGCGCTCACCCGGAACTCGTGTCCCGCCCCGGCCATCGCGGCCGCGTCGACCAGGAGCACCACCGGCCGGCCGTGCCGGGCGCCGACCCGGGTGGCGGTCTCGACGTCCGCCGACAGGTGGACGTCCTGCCGGGCCATCGGGCGCAGGCCCTCCCGGAGGATCGCCGCCAGGCTCCGGGTCGCGGTGCCGTGGAACAGCACCGGCGGGGGCTCGGTGGCGGCCAGACCGAGGTCGACCGCCACCGTGTGCCCCTGGCTGGCCCGGATCGAGAGGCCGTCCGGCGAGTAGGCGAAGCGGCGCTTGTTGTTGGTCGCCACCACGTGGTCCAGCTCGGCCCTGGTGAGCCGGGTGCCCCGGGCCGCCAGCGCGCCGAGCAGCACGTCCACCCGGACCCATCCGGCCGGGTCCAGGGTGACGCCGACCCGGCCGGGGTCGTGCCGCAGGATGCGCGCCAGCATCTTGCTGGTCCTGACCGTGCGCTTCTCGTCCACGCCTCTCGATCCCTCCCGACCGGGCCCTACGAGGCCTGGCTGACCGAACTCATGTTGAACCCCGGGACCCGCACCGGCGGCATCGCCGTCCGGGTGAACCAGTCGCTCCACTCGCGCGGCAGGCAGCGCTCGGTGCGGCCGACCTCGGTGATCCGGCCGAGCAGGTCCACCGGCGACTCGTTGAAGCGGAAGTTGTTGACCGCGCCGACCACCTCGCCGTTCTCCACCAGATAGACGCCGTCCCGGGTGAGACCGGTCAGCAGCAGGGTCGCCGGGTCCACCTCGCGGATGTACCAGAGGCAGGTGAGCAGCAGCCCGCGCTCGGTACGGGCGATCATCTCCTCCAGGGTCGGCGCGGCCTCCTGGTCGGCGGTCTCCAGGACGAGGTTGTCGACCGCCGGGCGCACCGGCAGCCCGCCCAGCGCCGCCGCGTGGCGGCTGCTGACCAGGGCGGTCAGCTCGCCGTCGCGGATCCAGTCGGTGGCGGTCAGCGGCAGGCCGTTGTCGAACACCGAGGACTCGTCCTCGCTGGCGTGCACCAGCGCGAACGGCGCGGACTCCAGGCCCGGCTCCTGCGGGTCGGAGCGCAGCGTCAGCGGCAGCCCGGCGAGCTTGTCGCCGATCCGGGTGCCCCCTCCCTTGCGGGAGAAGACGGTGCGCCCCTCGAAGGCGTCCCGTCCGCCGGCCGACCAGGTCAGGTACACCATGAGGTCGGCGACGGCGGACGGCGGCAGCAGCGTCTCGTAGCGGCCGGCCGGCAGGTCGATCCGGCGCTCGCCCCAGCCGAGCCGCCGGGTCGCCTCGGCGTGCAGGGCGGTGACGTCCACGTCGGAGAAGTCCCGGGTGGCGGCGCCGGTCCAGGCCGAGCCGGACAGGTCCGCGGTCTTGGCGTTCAGCTCGACCGTGCCGGTCGGCTGGTCGTGGCGCAGCCGCAGGCCGGTGGAGCTGCCCAGGTAGCTGGTGACCAGCTCGTGCCGGGCGAAGCCGTACAGCAGCTCGCCCTGCTCGGCGGCGCGGGCGAAGGCCCGGCCGAGGGCCGGTCCGAACTCCGCGAACACCTCGATCGAGGTCTCCCCGGGCGGCTCGGTGAAGTGCGGCGAGTTCGGCTGCTCGGCGACGGTGACCAGCGGCTGCGCGTCCTCGGCCGGGCCGGCCGCGCGGGCGGCCTCCTCGGCGGCCCGGACCAGCTCGGCCACCTCCTCCGGTCCGACGGCCTCGCGGGAGACCACGCCGGAGGCGGTGCCCTCGGCACCGGCCACCGTGGCGATCACGGTCAGCCGCCGGCCCCGGGTGACGCCGTTGGTGGTGAGCGCGTTGCCGGCCCAGCGCAGGTTGGCGCTCGACTCCTCGTCGGCGATCACCACGCAGCCGTCGGCGCGGGAGAGGCCGAGCGCCAGCTCGACGAGTTCGTGGGGCTGCGTCGTCGCGGTCATCAGTGACCCGCCTCCTGCTGGGTGTTGAGCACGTTGACGTTGCGGAACAGCGCCGAGGGACAGCCGTGGCTGACCGCGGCGACCTGGCCGGGCTGCGCCTTGCCGCAGTTGAAGGCGCCGCCGAGCACATAGGTCTGCGGGCCGCCGACGGCCGCCATCGAGCCCCAGAAGTCGGTGGTGGTGGCCTGGTAGGCGAAGTCCTTGACCTGGCCGGCGAGCTCGCCGTTCTTGATGGCGTAGGCCCGTTGCCCGGTGAACTGGAAGTTGTACCTCTGCATGTCGATCGACCACGAACGGTCTCCGACGATGTAGAGGCCGTTCTCGACGCCCGAGAACAGGCCCTCGGTGGACGGGCCGCCCGCGACCGGCTGGAGCGAGACATTGGCCATCCGCTGCACCGGGACGTGCGCGGGGGAGTCGGCGAAGGCGCAGCCGTTGGAGCGCCCGAAGCCCTTGAGCCCGGCCATCGCGCGGTCGAGCTGGTAGCCGACCAGCACACCGTCCTTGACGAGGTCCCAGGACTGCGCGGCCACCCCCTCGTCGTCGTAGCCGACGGTGGACAGGCCGTGCTCGGCGGTGCGGTCGCCGGTGACGTGCATCAGCTCGGAGCCGTACTTCAGTGAGCCGAGCCGGTCGAAGGTGGCGAAGGAGGTGCCCGCGTAGGCGGCCTCGTAGCCGAGGGCGCGGTCCAGTTCGGTGGCGTGGCCGATCGACTCGTGGATGGTCAGCCAGAGGTTGGACGGGTCGATCACCAGGTCGTAGCGGCCGGGCCGGACGCTCGGCGCCTTCATCTTCTCGGCCAGGTGGACGGGCAGCTCGGCGAGCTCGGCGTCCCAGTCCCAGCCGGTGCCGGTCAGGCTCTGTCCATCGGGGGACGACCCCCGCGCCCCCGTCAGATACTCCCAGCCGCGCCCGGCCGGCGGGGCCAGGGTGCGCATCGAGTCGAAGGCACCGGTCTGCCCGTCCACCGAGCTGGCCTCCAGCACCGGGTGCAGCCGGATCCGCTGCTGGGTGGTGACGGTGCCGGCGGTGTCCGCGTAGAACTTGTTCTCCTGGACGGTCAGCAGGGTCGCCGAGACGTGCGAGACGCCCTCGGCGGCCAGCAGCCGGGCGCTCCACTCGGAGAGCAGCGCGGTCTTCTCGGCGTCCGGCACCTCGAAGGGGTTCACCTCGTACGCGGAGACCCAGGTGGCGTCCCGGTGCACCGGCTCGTCGGCCAGCTCGACGCGCTCCGTCGAGCCCGCCGCCCGGCTGATCCCACCGGACAGCCGGGCCACCGCGACGGCCTGCTCGGCCACCCGGGCCGCCGCGTCCGGGGTGAGGTCGACGCCGGCGGCGAAGCCCCAGGCGCCGTCCAGCAGCACCCGCACGGCGAAGCCGAGCTGGACGCTGTCGGAGGTGCCGGCCGGGCGGGCGTCGCGCAGCCGCCAGGAGGCGCTGCGGACCCGCTCCAGGCGGAAGTCCGCGTGCCCGGCGCCGAGTTCACGGGCCCGGGTGAGGGCCGCGTCGGCGAGGGCGGTCAGCGGATAGCCGAGGAACAGCGGGTCGACGGCGCGCGGGACGCCGCCGTGGGACGGGGGCGTGGCGGTCGGGGGCAGCGGAGGCATCGGGCTCCCTGGTCGGGCGGACGGCGGTGCGGCGCCCCGGTACCGACAGGGGCGCCCGAACCGCATCATTGCCCGCCAAGGGGCTTTCGGCCAGCGTATTTCCGGTGCGGCGGCCGGCCGGCTACCCGATGCCCTCCCACCAGCCGTCCAGCTCCGGCGGGTTGTCGACGTCGACCCGCTCGCCGGGGCGCGGGACGGCCAGCCGCACGCCCTGCTCCTTGGCCGCCACCAGCAGCCGCTCGACGGGCTCGGCCCACGGGTGCAGGCCCAGGTTGAAGGTGCACCAGTGCACCGGGAGCAGCAGTTCGGCGTTGAGCTCGCGGTGGGCGCGGACGGCGTCCTCGGGCGTCATGTGGATGTCCGCCCAGGCCGGGTCGTAGGCGCCGACCTGGACCAGCGCGGCGTCGAACGGGCCGTGCTCGGCGCCGATCCGCGCGTAGCCCTCGAAGTAGCCGGAGTCGCCGGTGTAGTAGACCTTGCGGCTCGGCCCGGCGACGACCCAGGACCCCCACAGGGTGGTGTTGCGGGTCAGGCCGCGGCCGGAGAAGTGGTGGGCGGCGGTCAGGGTGAGCGCCAGGTCGCCGAGCGTGCAGGTCTCGTCCCAGTCCAGCTCGATGATCCGGTGCTCGGGCACGCCCCAGCGGCGCAGGTGGGCGCCGATGCCGAGCGGCACCGCGAACGGCGCGGACTGACTGCGCACCAGCCGCCGGACCGTCGCCATGTCCAGGTGGTCGTAGTGGTCGTGCGAGATGAGCACCGCGTCGACCTGCGGCAGCTCCTCCAGTTCCACCGGCACCGGGTGCAGCCGGCGCGGGCCGACCTGCGCGGCGGGGGAGCAGCGCTCGCTCCAGATCGGGTCGAGCAGCACCCGGGAGCCCTCGACCTCGACCAGCGCCGAGGCGTGCCCGTACCAGGTGACCGCCACGCCCTCGGCGGCCGCACCGGCGGCGTCGGCCGGGCGGACGACGGGCACCGCGCCGTTCGGGGTGCGGCCGTCGCGCTGGAACAGCACCCGGCGCACCGTCTCCGGGTCGATGCCGGACGCCGCGGCCGTCCGGGCCAGCTCGGAGGGCGCGTTGTGGAAGACGCCGTCGCGGTACTGCGGGGAGTTGCGCAGCCGCTCCTCCCGCTCGCCGTCCGGCCGGCGGCCGAATGCCGCCGGGAGGTCGCGCAGCGCCCAGGCGACCGCTCCGGCGCCGACCGCCAGCGCGGCCAGGGCCGCCAGTCGTCCGCGTCGGTGGGTGGTCCCGACCCGTGCCTCGCTCATTCCGCGTTCCGCCTCCGCTCGTCACCGGGGCCGGCTGTCCGGCTGCGGGCCGCCGTCGGCCCCGGTGCGGCGGCCCCGGCGTCGTGCCGCACCAGGGGGCACAACGGGCGCGCACCGTCGTGGGGTTCCCGGACGGGCCGCTCAGTGGACACGACAATCCGGTGCGGACGGGTGGGCGAATCGCGTGAAAACCGGTTGGACGTGAATTGTCGGGTACTGACAGTTCCGTCGCTGCGGCGCTGTCGGAGACCGATTCGCCGCCGCGCCGGAACGACCGATAGCGTCACACCGCGTACTCGTTGCGATGTACGTGGACATCACGAAGTGGTGCGCGGGCATCACGGCGTGCGCACACAACGGAGAGAGGTGGATCGTTGAGCCGCTCGGTTCTCGTCACCGGAGGCAACCGGGGCATCGGCCTCGCGATCGCCCAGGCCTTCGCCGAGGCGGGCGACAAGGTCGCCATCACCAGCCGGTCGGGTGAGGTCCCCGAGCAGCTGGCCAAGTTCGACGTGCTCGCGGTGCGCTGCGACATCACCGACAGCGCCCAGGTGGACGCGGCCCTGACCGAGGTCGAGGCCGCGCACGGCGCCGTCGAGGTGCTGGTCGCCAACGCCGGGATCACCAACGACACCCTGCTGCTGCGGATGTCGGAGGAGGCCTTCACCTCCGTCCTGGACACCAACCTCACGGGCACCTTCCGGGTCGTGAAGCGCGCGTCCAAGCTGATGATGCGTGCCCGTAAGGGCAGGATCGTGCTGATCTCCTCGGTCGTCGGCCTCTCCGGCTCCCCGGGCCAGGCCAACTACGCCGCGTCCAAGGCCGGCCTGGTCGGCTTCGCCCGTTCGCTGGCCCGCGAGCTGGGCCCGCGCAACATCACCGTCAACGTGGTCGCTCCCGGCTTCGTGGACACCGACATGACCGCGGTGCTCAGCGACGAGCGCCGCGCGGAGATCGTCGCCGACGTGCCGCTGGGCCGTTACGCGGCGCCCGCCGAGGTCGCTTCCACCGTGCGGTTCCTCGGTTCGGACGAGGCCGCGTACATCACCGGAGCCGTCATTCCCGTCGACGGCGGATTGGGCATGGGTCACTGACATGAGCGGAATCCTTGAAGGCAAGCGCATCCTGATCACCGGTGTGCTGATGGAGTCCTCCATCGCCTTCCACACCGCCAAGCTGGCCCAGGAGCAGGGCGCCGAGGTCATCCTGACCGCCTTCCCGCGGCCGAGCCTGACCGAGCGCATCGCCAAGAAGCTGCCGAACCCGGTCAAGGTCCTGGAGCTGGACGTCTCCAGCGAGGAGCAGCTGGCCGGCATCGCCGACCAGGTGCGTGAGCACCTGCCGAGCCTGGACGGCATCGTCCACTCGATCGGCTTCGCCCCGCAGGACGCCCTGGGCGGCAACTTCCTGAACACGCCGTGGGAGTCCGTGGCCACCGCCATGCACGTCTCGGCGTTCTCGCTGAAGTCGCTGACCATGGCGCTGCTGCCGCTGATGCAGGACGGCGGCGCGGTCGTCGGCCTCACCTTCGACGCGCAGTACGCCTGGCCGCAGTACGACTGGATGGGCCCGGCCAAGGCCGCCCTGGAGTCGACCAACCGCTACCTGGCCCGCTACCTGGGCGAGCGGGACATCCGCTGCAACCTGGTCTCGGCCGGCCCGCTGGCCTCGATGGCCGCCAAGTCCATCCCGGGCTTCCCCGACCTGGCCGCCACCTGGGACACCCGCTCCCCGCTGAAGTGGGACCTGAGCGACCCGGAGCCGGCCGGCCGCGGCGTCGTCGCCCTGCTGTCGGACTGGTTCCCGAAGACCACCGGCGAGATCGTCCACGTCGACGGCGGCCTGCACGCCATCGGCGCCTGACGCCCCTCGCACACGCCGCTGCCCGGCACCACTTCCGAGGAGGAGGGGTGCCGGGCAGCGGCGTTCTCGTGCCGGGCTACCTCGGGGCGATCGGCTCGCAGCCGCGCTGTACCGCCACCGCGTTCGCCCAGGAGGTGAACAGCGGCGTGCCGTAGCCGGCCGGGTCCACGGGGTCGACGAGGTCGCCGCGCCCGGCCAGCCGGAGGAACAGGTCGTCCTTCCCGCACGGCGCGTGCACGGCGCTGTACGAGCCGGTGCCCCGCCAGCCGGCCGGCAGCGGCGCCGTCAGCTCCCCGCGCCCGGCGGCGAAGGCCGGGTAGCGGGTCTCGGCGGTGGCGGTGAAGCGGATCGCCGGCTCCGCCATGGTCCCGCTGTAGACCCAGCAGGACTGCAGCGGCGCCGCCGGATCGCTGACCCGCTGGGCGAGTTCCGGCAGGTCCTTCCCGGTCCCGACGCCCGGCAGGCCGCACAGCCGCCCGTCGGTGGCGGGTCCGGCGGCCGGGCCGGCGGCGGTGAGGTGCATGTCCGGCGCGTCGGCGGCGCCGCAGCCGGAGGAACCGGCGACCGCCGAGCCGAAGTCACCGGCGAGCCGGGCGAGGGCCTCCCGGGTCGGCTGGTCCGGGGCCTCCCCGGCCGGGTCGTCCTGCCGGCGGACCCCGCCCTCGCCGCGGTGGCGCACATCCGCGCTGAGCACGTCGGCGTCCCGGTCGGGGAAGTCCTCCGACGCACCGTCGGCGGGCTTGCGGCAGCCCGCCGGCAGCACCAGCCAGCCGGTGTCGTTGGCGAAGGCGCCGATCGGGCCCCGGTCCGGCTGCGACATCCCCGGATCGACCTGGCTGCGCCGGTCGGCGACCTTGACGCCGTGGGTGCGCAGGGTGAGGTCGGCGCCGTCGCGGGCCTCGATCACGCAGCTGCCCTCCGGCCGCTCACGGTCCGTCGACCGCTCGCTGCGGACGACCTCAAGCCGGCCGCCGCCCAGCACCGCCCGGACGTCCCCGGTCGCGACGGCGCCGTCGCAGAGCCGGTCCGGGAGGAACAGGCCGGTGTACCGCCACGCGGCGAAGCCGCCCGCGCCGAGGGCGAGGACGAGCACGCCGGCGAGGACCGCCCAGGTACGCCGGGAGGGCCTCACTGCTGACCGTTCCGTCCGAGCGCGCTCATCGCGTTGGCGTGCCCGTTGGTGTGGCCGTTCTCGATGTTGGAGTAGACGAGGTCGGCCCGGGCGTCCGTGGTGTAGCCGTTGGCGCGGCCCCAGCCGAGGGACATCTCCTTGCTCTGGTTCAGGGCCGCGAAGTGGTGGTCGGAGGACGCCTTGTTGCCGGTGTCCTGGGCGTCCTTCTTGACGTCGTCCGCCCACTTCTCGATGCCCATGTCGACGAGCGTGCCCGCGATGTCGCCGACCTCCGGGATGAACCCGGTCACGGTGCCGTTCATCGAGGAGGCGAGCGAGCTGGTCTTGTCCGCCCACTCCATCCGGTCGTCCTTGTTGTCCAGGATGACGTCCGAGCGGATGGCGTCGTAGGCGCCGAGCGCCGTGCCGACGCGCTGGGCCGGGACGTCGACCGCGTCGCGGTCCGCGCGCGGGTCGGCCGGCAGGCCGCCGATGACCTCGGCGGCCTTGGCCCGCTCGGCGCTGTAGAGCAGCGCGTAGGCCTCGGGCTCGTCCGAGACGCCGCGCAGGACGCGGACCAGGCTGTCGGCGCCGCCGTCGATGTGGCCCTCCCCGTTCACCTCCTTGACCCCGCCGCCACCGCTGCTGACGTGGTCGCTGAGGATCTTGTGGGTGTCGTCGACGTAGTCCGACAGCGCGTTGGCGAGCGGCATCTTCAGGTCGTCGTGGATCTCGCTGCCCTTGCCGTCCCCGTCCAGGGCCGAGATCACGCCCTCCATGACGCGGGCCTGGGCGGGGGTGTGCGGGCCTCCCTTGTGGGTGCCCTCGCCGGGGACGTCGCCGGTGGCGGCGGCCTCCAGGGCGGCGGCCAGACCCTCCTGGTGGGTGGCCTTGTCCATGATCGGCGGGCCGTACAGGGTGTTGGTGAACGTGGTGGGCCACGTGCGGTCGCGCAGCAGGTACTTGAGGCGGTCGTCGGCCCCGGGCGACTTGGGGTCCAGGAACATCGTGGCGGCGTCCGGGTTCTGGCCCATCAGCTTGAGCACGCCGTCCACGGGGTCGTACACGAGGTCCGGGCGCGGGCCGTTGAACTGGTGCATGCCCCAGCGGTTCTTGTCACCGCGCTCGGCGCTCAGGATGTCGGTGCCGAGGTCGTTCAGGAACTCCTTGCCGTACCCGGCGTTGCCGTGCTGGAGCAGGGTGGCCAGCGTCTGGTAGCCGTAGATCGGCTCGGCGCCGCCGCCGAAGTGGCGCTCGTTGATGTTCTTG
The DNA here is from genome assembly GCF_042800875.1 of Kitasatospora sp. NPDC057595. NCBI lineage: Bacteria > Bacillati > Actinomycetota > Actinomycetes > Kitasatosporales > Streptomycetaceae > Kitasatospora > Kitasatospora sp. NPDC057595. Next base: position 93,861 of record NZ_JBHVGL010000024.1, read on the forward strand.
ACGCCGGCTTCCTGCAAGCCCTTGCGGAAGTCCTGGTAGAACTTGCTGTTGCTGTCCCGGGTGGCGCCGGCGATGGTGTTGGCGAGGTTGGTCTGCAGCTCGCCGTACTCGCCCTTGTTCTTGCCGTCCCGGTCGTTGAGCCGCAGCTCCAGCTCGTCGGCGAGCAGCAGGGTGCCCTCCGGGCCGAGCGCGTTGAGCAGGGTCTGGCCGTAGACCGGGCTGCCGGAGTTGGCCTTCATCAGGTTGTTGAGCTCGGCGAGCTCCTCCGGGGTGAGGGTCTTGCCGTCCTTGATCCGGGCGGCGAGCTCGGCGGCCCGCTTGCCGTCCGCCTCGTCGCCGCCGCCGGCGGCCTGGCCGTTGAACTGGTTGGTCGGGTCGCCGACCTTGGCGGCGCGGCGCAGCTGGAGGGCGGCCCGCTGGTCGGCGGCGGTCGCCTCCTCCAGGGCGATCTTGATCTGCTGCGCCCACTTCCCGGCGGCCTCGCTGCGCTCCTGCTGGTAGTCCCGGTCGTGGCGGTACTCCTGCTTGGTGGCCGGGTCGAGCGCGCCGACGTCGAACATCACGGCGCCGGTGCCGGTCACCTTCATGCCGTCGGCCTGGGCGCCGGCGACGGCCTCCTTCAGCTTCTTCTGCGCCGCCTCGAAGTCGTTCTTGGCGTCGGTGATGATCGAGGCGACGGCCTTGGCCTCGGTCTGCGCGTCGATGCTCTGCTGGCGGGTGGCGCTCACGTGCATGTTGGCGGCGAACGCGGTGGAACCCATCCACAGGCCCTGGTTGCCGGTGACCGAGAGCACCTCGGTCTCCAGCCGGTGCTGGATCTGCAGATACTTCCCGGCCATCGCGGTCCAGTCGGCGGCGGCCTTGGCCATCGCGGACGGGTCGGCCTTCATGACGTCCTCGTAACCGAGCAGGCTCATCGGTTCACGCCTTCCCGGTGAACGACGTGGCGATGCCCTGCTCGACGTTCAGGTAGTTGGTGTGGGTCTGCCGCATCATCCCGGCCTCCTGGTTGAGCCGGCCGTTGAGCTGCGACACCTGCTCGTGCCACTCCTTGACCGCGCCGCGCAGCGCCGCCGCGGTGTCCCAGCCGCTCAGCCTCCCGGCCGCCGCCTCGGTCGACTCGTCGGCGCCCTTGCCGGCCGCGGTGCTGTCATTGGCGATGCCGTCCAGCGCGGTGGCCGCCTTGTCGAGGGCCGGCGTCGACACCTTGGTCGGCCCCCCGCCCGGTCCCTGGCCCAGTTTCAGGTCCGGATCCGCCATCAGTTCTCCCCGTTGTGTGCACACCCGACCGGAGTACGGCCGTCCGCGAATTTTCACGGGACGTTAGCACGCCAAATCCGGCCTCCGGCAAGGCGCGAGGCCGTCCCCGGGGGAGCCGGGCGGGGGCGGGGCCCGGGGCCGGACCTCGGCGTCAGGCCTCGGGGGCGTTGCAGGGGCCGATGGCGCGGCCGGCCTCGTGCGAGGCGCGCTGGGGGTCGCGGGCGCGGATGGCGTCGACGATCTTGTCGTGGCCGAGGTAGCGCTCGGCGATGAGCTCGGGGCCGACGTCGTGGCGCAGATGGGCCCGGGTGACCTCGCCGAGGTCCGCGTAGAGGGCGGCGAGCACGTCGTTGTGGGCGGCGGCGACGACGGCCTGGTGGAAGGCGGCGTCGGCCTGGACGAAGTCCTCGGCGTCGCCCGCGCGCCAGGCGTCCTCGCGGCGGGCGAGCGCGGCGTCGATGAGCACGAGGTCGCGCTCGGTGCGGCGGGTGGCGGCCATGCCGGCGGCGGAGGTCTCCAGGGTGGCGCGCAGCTCGGCGACCTGGGCGCGTTCGGCGTCGGCGAAGCGGCGGTGCATCACGCCGGCGAGCTCGCTGGTGGCCAGGACGTAGGTGCCGGAGCCCTGGCGGATGTCCAGCAGCCCGTTGTGGGCGAGCGCGCGGACGGCCTCGCGGACCGTGTTCCTCGCCACACCGAGCTGTTCGACGAGGGCGGCCTCGGTCGGGATGCGCGAGCCGACCGGCCACTCGCCGGAGGTGATCTGGGCGCGCAGCTGGGCGATCACCTGGTCGGACAGCGGGGTGCGCCTCGGCGAGGACAGCGCCACAAGGACTCCTTGGGTCGGACGGGTCGGGCCATCATGCCAATTCACGGGTGCACTAATTCATCCCATCATTCTATGATGACTCGCATGTCGTCCGCAGCAGACACCGCAGATCCCGCCACCGCCTCCCCCCGCGCCGGGGGCCGGCCGCAGCCCGAGCGGCCCGCCCCGACCGGCCGCAGCTCCGCCGGCTGGCTCTTCGCCCTCGCGATCGCCGCCGCCGCGTTCAACCTCCGCCCCGTGGTCACCAGCCTCGGGCCGATGCTCGACCAGGTCCGCGCCGACCTCGGGATGAGCCCGACGGTGGCGGGCCTGCTCACCGCCGTCCCCTCGCTCTGCTTCGCCCTGTTCGGCTTCGCCGCGCCCGGCCTGGCCCGCCGGCTCGGCCCGGTCGCCGTGGTCACCGCGGGCATCGGCGCGATCACCGCCGGCGTGCTGGCCCGCTCCTTCGCCGGCAACACCGCCGTCTTCCTGCTGCTGACCGCGCTCGCGCTGGCCGGCGTCGCGGTCGCCAACGTGCTGCTCCCGGTGGTGATCAAGCGGTACTTCCCGGACAAGGTCGGGCCGATGATCGGCCTGTACTCGATGGCGCTGTCCGGCGGCACCGCGCTGGCCGCGGCCGTCGCCGTCCCGCTGACCAGCGCGCTCGGCGGCGACTGGCGGGTCGGCCTCGGGGTGTGGGCCGCGCTCGGCGCCCTCGCCCTGCTGCTCTGGGTCCCGGTGCTGCTCACCCGCCGCAAGCAGGGCGGCGGACCGTCGGACGGCCAGGGCTCCGGGGTGAAGCTGCCGATCACCCGCAGCCGCACCGCCTGGGCGCTGGCCTGCTTCTTCGGCTGCCAGGCGACCGGCGCCTACGTGGTGATGGGCTGGCTGCCGAAGATCTTCCAGGACTCCGGCATCTCCGAGGGCACCTCCGGCGTGCTGCTGGCACTGACCATGGTGATCGGCGTGCCGGTCTCCTTCATCCTGCCCAACCTGGCCGCCCGCCGCGGTGACCAGCGGCTGTTCGTGGTGGTGCTGGCGGCCTTCGGCATCGCCGGCTACCTCGGTCTGGCGTTCGCCCCGGCCGCCGCGCCGTGGCTGTGGGCTGTCCTGGTGGGTCTGTCCAACTGCGCCTTCCCGCTGGTGCTGACCCTGATCGGCCTGCGCGCCCGGTCGGCCGGCGGCGTCGCCCAGCTGTCCGCCTTCGCCCAGGGCGTCGGCTACCTGATCTCGATCCCCGGTCCGATCCTGATCGGCCGGCTCTACCAGGCGACCGGCGAGTGGTACCTGCCGCTCGGCTTCCTGGCGGTGCTGCTGGTGCCCCAGATGCTGTTCGGCCTGCGGGCGGCCCGGGCCCGGCACATCGAGGACGAGGCGGTCCCGGCCCAGGCCGCGGCCGCGGCCTGACGGGCCCGGGCGGCGCGACGGGGTCGGTGGTGGACGGGCGTGTCCGGGATGGGAGAATCCGGGCATGCCCGTTCTCGAACCGAACCCCACCGACGGCCACAAGAAGCTCGGCCAGATCGCCGCGATCATCGGCGGCATCGTCGTCCTGCTGATCATCGTCGCGACCGTCGCCCAGAACCTCGGCTGACCGGAACCCGGTCGGCCGGACGACGACCTCCGGGTGAACCCCGCATGATGGCACCGCCCGCCCCGTCGGGTGGCGGCATCGGGCAGCATCGCGCTCCCGGCCGGCTTTTCTGCCAAGCTTGCTGGGTATGAGCGCCGACACGCCCCGCAGGATCATCGTTCTCCGCCATGCCAAGGCCGACTGGCCGAACGGCGTCGACGACCACGAGCGGCCGCTGGCCGACCGGGGCCGCCACCAGGCCCCGGAGGCCGGACGCTGGCTCGCCGACTCCGGGATCAACCCCGACTACGTGCTCTGCTCCGACGCCCTGCGCACCCGGGAGACGTGGAAGCTCGCCGCGCACGAGCTGCCGAAGCGCTCGCGCCGCACGGTGTACGAGAACCGGGTCTACGAGGCGACTCCGGGGGAGATCATCGCCGTCCTCCAGGAGACCCCGGACGACCACGCCGACCTGGTCCTGGTCGGCCACAACCCGGGAGTGCTCGGCCTGACCCAGGTGCTGGCCGGCGACGAGGGCGACCGGGACGCGCTGGAGCGGCTGCGGCTCGGCGGCTTCCCGACCGCCGCCATCGCGGTGCTCAGCTTCTCCGGCTCCTGGAAGGACGTCGAGCCGGGCGTCGCCGCGCTGGTCTCGTACTTCACGCCGCAGGACTAGGCACACGGGCGAAACGGCGAGGGGCGTGCGGACCAGGTGTCCGCGCGCCCCTCGGTGTCTGCCACGCAGGGCCCCGTCAGCCGGTCGCCGCGGCGGCGCCGTCCTCGGCCGGACCGTCCAGCACGTCGGCCGCCTCGACCTCCTCGCGGGTGATCCCGAGCAGGTACAGCACGGTGTCCAGGAAGGGCACGTTCACCGCGGTGTCCGCCGCCTGCCGCACCACCGGCTTCGCGTTGAACGCCACGCCCAGCCCGGCCGCGTTCAGCATGTCTAGGTCGTTGGCGCCGTCGCCGATCGCCACCGTCTGCTCCAGCGGCACCTTGGCCTGCTCGGCGAACCGGGTCAGCCAGCGCGCCTTGCCCGCCCGGTCGACGATCTCGCCGACCACCCGGCCGGTGAACTTCCCGTCCACCACCTCCAGGGTGTTCGCCGCCGCGAAGTCCAGCCCCAGCTGCTCCACCAGGTGGTCGGTGACCTGGGTGAACCCGCCGGACACCACCGCCACCTGGAAGCCCAGCCGCTGCAGCGTGCGGATCAGGGTGCGCGCGCCCGGGGTGAACCGGACCTCCGCGCGCACCTTCTCGGTCACCGCGGCGTCCAGCCCGGCCAGCAGCGCCACCCGGGCGTGCAGCGACTCGGCGAAGTCCAGCTCGCCGCGCATCGCCGCCGCCGTCACCTCGGCGACCTCCGCCTCGCAGCCCGCGTGGGCGGCGAACAGCTCGATCACCTCGTCCTGGATCAGCGTCGAGTCGACGTCCATGACGACCAGCCGCTTGGCCCGCCGCTCCAGCCCGGCCGCCACCACCGCGACGTCCACCCGCTGGGTGGCCGCCTCCTGCGCCAGCTCGGCCCGCAGCCGGTCGGTGGCCACGCCCGAGACGGCCAGCTCGACGGCGGTCACCGGGTACTTGGCGAGCCGGAAGACGCGGTCGATGTTTCCGCCGCCCTCGGTGATCCGGGAGGTGAGCGCGGCGACGGCGGAGGCGGTGAGCGGGTGGCCGAGGACGGTGACGTGCGAGCGGCCCTCCCGGCGCGGCCGGTTGTCGCCGATGCCGGAGATGATCTCGGCCTGGAGCTTCTGGTCCTCGGCCCAGCGGTGCACCAGGGCCCGCAGACCGCCCTCGGCGCCCGCCGCGTCGGGCGCGGTGACCAGGGCGCACAGCGTTATCCGGCCACGGGTCACCACCTGCTCGATGTCGATGACCTCGACGCCGTACCCGGCCAGGGTGGCGAAGAGCCCGGTGGTGATCCCGGGGCGGTCCTTGCCGAACACCTTGACGAGCAGGGTGCGCCCGTCCTCGGTCCGGGGCTGCGGTGCGGGGAGCGGCTCGGCGGCCAAGGGCGATGCGTTCATGGTGCCTCCCACGCTACCCGCAGCCCGTCGCGGCGACGGCACCCGTCCGGGTCGTGGACGGGCCCGCGGACCCGTCCACGGACGGGCCGGGGGAGGGCCCCGCGGACCAGCGGCGGAGCCGGCCGCCGGAGGTGGTCCGCCGGTGGTCCGCGAATCGTTGCCGCCTGGTCACAGTCCGCGGGGGCGGCTTTCACCCGTGCCCGGCGGGCTGGAATGATTCCCCCGTCAGATTCACGATCATTTTCGCCCCCACCTGACCGGGGCGCACCATCGGGGGAACCGAGAGAGCGGGGCAGACGAGCAGTGCCGCAACTCGTCATCGAGATCAACGGACAGCAGCGGGTCCTGGAACCCGGGCGGTCCTACACCATCGGTCGCAATCCGCAGTCGGACTTCCAGTTCGACGACGCGCGGGTCTCCTGGCAGCACGCCACCATCTCGTTCAACGGGGCGGGTTGGCAGCTGGACGACCACGGGAGCACCAACGGCACCTACACCGGCGGCGCCCGCACCCTGCAGGCGCAGCTGTTCCCGGGCGCCGTGGTCAACCTCGGCAACGCCGAGAACGGCCCCCGGCTCGCCTTCTCCGCGCCGGCCGCCCAGCCCGCCGCCCAGGCCCAGGCCTGGCACGAGGCGACCACCAGCCGCAGCCCCGCCCCGCAGCAGCAGTGGCAGGCCGCGCCAGCGCAGCAGCCCGTGCAGCCCTACCCGCAGCAGGCGCAGCAGTACGCGCAGCCGCCCGTCCAGCACGGCCGGCAGCCCGTCCCGCCGCAGCACGGCCAGCAGCCGTTCCCGCAGCAACAGCAGGGCTTCCCGCAGCCGTCGCCCGCCGCCCACGACGGCGGCCCGCAGCCGACGATCATCCGCAACCTGACCGCCGGCATGAAGACCATCCGGATCGGCCGCGCGCTCGACAACGACATCGTCGTCTCCGACCTCCAGGTCTCCCGCCACCACGCCGAGCTGCGCCAGCTGCCGGACGGCCGCTACGAGATCGTCGACCTCGGCAGCCACAACGGCATCTTCCTCAACGGCCAGCGCGTCGAGCGTCAGCTGATCGGCGCACAGGACCGGCTGACCGTCGGCCACTCCAGCTTCGTGCTGGTCGGCGACCAGCTGCAGGAGTTCGTCGACACCGGCGCGGTCTCCTTCTCCGCCCGGCACCTGACCGTCGAGGTCGAGCACAAGGGCGCCAAGAAGATCCTGCTCAACGACGTCAGCTTCGGCGTCCCGGAGAAGTCCCTGGTCGCGGTCATCGGCCCGTCCGGCTCCGGCAAGTCGACCCTGCTGCGCGCCCTCACCGGCTACCGTCCGGCCGACCGCGGCGACGTCCTCTACGACGGCCGCAACCTCTACAAGCAGTTCGCCGAGCTGCGCTCGCGGATCGGCCTGGTGCCGCAGTCGGAGATCCTGCACAAGGAGCTGACCGTCCGCACCGGCCTCAAGTACGCGGCCCGGCTGCGCTTCCCCGGCGACACCGAGCCGCGCGAGCGCGAGGCCCGGATCGACGAGGTGCTCTACGAGCTGCGTCTGGACAAGCGCGCCGACAACCGGATCACCGCGCTCTCCGGCGGCCAGCAGAAGCGCGTCTCGGTCGCGCTGGAGCTGCTCACCAAGCCCTCGCTGATCTTCCTGGACGAGCCCACCTCGGGCCTCGACCCGGGCATGGACCGCGAGGTCATGCAGATGCTGCGCGGCCTCGCCGACGACGGCCGCACCATCCTGGTCGTCACCCACTCGGTGGCCGAACTCGCGCTGTGCGACCGGCTGCTGGTGATGGCACCGGGCGGCTCGGTGGCGTACTTCGGCCCGCCGGACGAGGCCCTGCACTTCTTCGGTTACGAGACCTGGGCCGATGTCTTCCAGGCCTTCGAGAACTACCCGGACCACGACTGGGCCGGCCGCTACCGGGGCTCGGTGCACCACCAGCAGTACTCGGCCGACGTCGAATCCGGCGCCGCGCAGCCGGTGCAGTCCGCGCAGATCGTGCAGGAGGCCGTCCGCCCGCCGAAGCCGCAGAGCTGGGGCTCGCAGCTGTGGACGCTGATCCGCCGCTACGTCTCGGTGCTCGCCTCCGACCGCGGCTTCCTGGCGCTGTCGATCCTGCTGCCGGCGGTGCTCGGCGCGGTCAGCGTGCTGATCCCCAACGAGCCCGGCCTGGCCCGCAACCCCAAGACGCAGCTCGGCCTGAACAGCGGCGCCGCGACGATCATGCTGATCCTGGCGATCGGCGCCTGCTTCTCCGGGGCGGCCAACTCGGTCCGCGAGCTGATCAAGGAACGGGCGATCTACGAACGGGAACGGGCCACCGGGCTCTCCCGCTCGGCGTACATGATGTCCAAGATCATCGTGCTGGGCTTCTTCAGCGTGATCCAGGGCGCGATCATCTCCGCCGTCGGCTTCCTGCCGCGCAAGCTGCCCGCCGAGGGCCTGGTGATCAAGAACCTGCCGATCCTGGAGATGAGCCTCGGCCTGATCCTGCTCAGCTTCGCCTCGATGATGTTCGGCCTGGCGATCTCGGCCCTGGTGAAGACCGCCGAGAAGACCATGCCGCTGCTGGTCATGTTCGCGATCATCCAGGTCGTCTTCACCGGCTGTCTCTTCCAGGTCTTCTCCAAGCCCGGCCTGGAGCAGTTCGCCTGGCTGATGCCGGCCCGCTGGGGCACCGGCATGGTCGCCACCACGCTCGACCTCTCGCACCTGCTCGGCCCCTGGAACAAGGACTTCCAGAACCCCGAGTACGACGCGATCTGGGGCCACAACGCCGGGCAGTTCTGGTTCGACGCCGGGATCCTGATCCTGATGTCGGTCGTCATCGGCATCGTCGTGACCCGCCTGCAGCGCCGTCACGAGCCCGAGGTCATGCAGAAGGGCTGACCCGCCCGCCGACCGCCCCCGGGGGCGGCCCGCCCCGCCGGGGGAGGGCCGCCCCCGCGGCGTTCCCGGGGCCACCCGGCGAGACCCGGGCCCTGGGCCCTAGGTCCTCAGACCCGGGCCCGGCCCGGCCCCGGGACGGACGCGCGGGCCCCGCACCCGGCGGTAGGTTGGCGTCATGCCCACCGTGCCACGCGACCACCGGCACGCCGGATCGCTGCCCACCGACCGGATCCCGGTCGGCCCGCCGCCCGACGGCACCCTGCCCGCCTGCGAACCCTGCCTCGCCGGCATCGAGGCCGTCAGCCAGGCACTGCTCGCGATGAGCCGCCACCTGGAGGTCCGCGAGGTGCTGCGCCGGATCACCGCCTCCGCCCGCCGCCTGCTCGGCGCCGAGTACGCGGCCCTCGGCGTCCCCGACGACCACGGCGGCTTCGCCCAGTTCGTCGTCGACGGCGTCACCGACGAGCAGTGGAAGGCCATCGGCCCGCTGCCCCGCCAGCACGGCGTGCTCGCCGCGATGTTCCACGAGACCGGCGCCGTCCGGCTCGACGACGTCCGCAGCGCCCCCGCCTTCGGCGGCTGGCCGGACGCCCACCCCGAACTCGGCGCCTTCCTCGGCATGCCGATCCTCGACCCCGACCACGCCGAGGACGAGCCCGGCGTCCTCGGCGTGATCTACCTCGCCAACAAGCAGGGCGGCGGCGGCTTCACCGACCACGACGAGGAACTCCTGCGGATACTCGCCGCCCACGCGGCGCTCGCGCTCTCCAACGCCCGCCTCTACGAGCGCAGCCGCGAACTCACCCTGGCCGGCGAACGCGCCCGGATCGCCCACGACCTGCACGACGCCGTCTCGCAGAAGCTCTTCTCGCTGCGCCTCACCGCCAAGGCCGCCGCCAAGCTCGTCGACCGCGACCCGGCCCGCGCCCGCGAGGAGCTCGCCGAGGTCGCCCGGCTCGCCGCCGAGGCCGCCGACGAACTGCGCGCCGTGGTCGTCGAGCTGCGCCCCGCCGCCCTGGAGGAGGACGGCCTCAGCGCCACCCTGGCCTCCCAGGTGCAGGTCCTCGACCGCGCCCACGCCGCCGACATCGCCTTTGCCGCCGACCGGGTCCGCGCCCTGCCGCAGGCCCAGGAGGGCGCCCTGCTGCGGGTCGCCCAGGAGGCCCTGCACAACGCGCTGCGCCACTCCGGGGCCCGCCGGGTCATCGTCACCCTGGCCGGCACGCCCGCCCGCGGCGCCGTGCTGCGGATCAGCGACAACGGCCGGGGCTTCGACCCCGACTCGGTCCGCCGGGCCGGCCGCCACCTCGGCCTGGCCTCGATGCGCGACCGCGCCGCCGCGGTCGGCGGTCGGCTCACCCTGGACTCCGCCCCCGGAAGGGGCACGGTCGTCGAGATGGAGGTCCCCGGTGCCTGACACCGTGCCCGCGATCCGCGTCCTGCTGGTCGACGACCACCAGGTGGTCCGCCGCGGCCTGCGCACCTTCCTGGAGGTGCAGGACGACATCGAGGTGGTCGGCGAGGCCGCCGACGGCGCCGAGGGCGTCGACCGGGCCCGTGCCCTGGACCCCGACGTCGTGCTGATGGACCTCAAGATGCCCGGCGTCGACGGCATCGAGGCGCTGCGCACGCTCAAGGAGGAGGGCAGCCGGGCCCGGATCCTGATCGTCACCAGCTTCACCGAGCACCGCACCATGGTCCCCGCCCTGCGGGCCGGCGCCGCCGGGTACGTCTACAAGGACGTCGACCCGGAGGCGCTGGCCGGCGCGATCCGCTCGGTCCACGCCGGCCACGTGCTGCTCCAGCCGGAACTCGCCGAGGCGCTGCTCGCCGACGACGGCCCGCGCCCCCCGCAGGGCCGCGGCGGCACCCTCACCGAGCGCGAGCGCGAGGTGCTCGGCCACATCTCCGACGGCCGCTCCAACCGAGAGATCGCCCGCAGCCTCCACCTGTCCGAGAAGACGGTGAAGACGCACGTCTCCAACATCCTCATGAAGCTGGACCTCGCCGACCGCACCCAGGCCGCCCTCTGGGCCGTCCGGCACGGCGGGACGCGCTAGCCCCGCTCCTCGTCCACCAGCGCGTTGTACGCCGCCACCTGGGCCCGGCGGGCCGTGCGCCACAGCGGCGCCAGCACCGCCTGCCGGGCCGCGATCTCCGAGGCGCTCACCGCCGCGCCGTGGCTGCCCGAGGCGATCGACAGCAGCGCCGCCACCTGGCGCGCCGACTCCAGTACCCGCACCGCCCGCGGCGGGTACCCCGGCGCGAGCAGCTCGTCGTGGCCGCGCCGCCGAAAGGCCTCCAGCGCCCGCAGCGCCTCGGGCCCGGCCCCGGCGACGTCCAGCTGGGTCAGCAGCAGGGTCGCCCGGCGCAGCCCGTCCGCGAGCTCGAACTCGGCCTCGTGCAGCGACGGCACGTCCGCCGGCGGCGCGTCGTTCACCTCGGAGCAGCGCCACAGCACGGTCGCCGACCGGTCCCCGGCCGGGCCGAACACCTCGACCTCGGGGACCAGCCCCAGCGGCACCCCGACCGCCAGCACCGCCTCGCCGGCCGCCATCGCCCGCTCGTTGAACGGCGCCGGCCCGGTCAGACCCAGCGGGTGCCCGGCCGACGGCAGCGCCAGCCGCAGGCCCCGCACGCCCAGCACCCGCAGCCGGCCCAGCGCCCAGGTGAGCCCGTGCCGCTCGTCCGGCCCGTCCCCGGGCAGACCGGTCACCCGGTGGCCCTCGTCGGCCGCCAGAACGGCCGCGGCGGCGTTGTCGGGCGGCACCAGACCGGCCAGCAGGGCGTTGCCCCAGGCGGCCAGCCGCCCCGAACGGGGCTCTTCGTACGGATTGTCGGCAGGAGAGGCGAGCATCCGGCCAGCCTACGGAATCGGCGGCCATCCGCGTGGCGTAGGTTTGCCCATGCGTGTGCGGCGCACCCACTCCGTGCCACCGGCCACCAGGGGTAGGCTGCCCGCCCGCACCGACGGCCGAGATATCTGTTTTTGGGGAAGGCGTAGGCATGAGCGACGTGCTGGAGCTGGTGGACGTTTCCGTGGTCCGGGAGGGGCGCGCGCTGGTCGACCAGGTCTCGTGGTCCATCTCCGAGGGTGAGCGCTGGGTCATCCTCGGCCCGAACGGCGCCGGCAAGACCACCCTGCTGCAGATCGCCTCCTCGTACCTCTTCCCGACCGCCGGCAAGGTCACCGTCCTCGGCGAGAAGCTCGGCGAGGTGGACGTCTTCGAGCTGCGCTCGCGGATCGGCCTGGCCGGCGCCGCGATGTTCGACAAGCTGCCGGCCGAGCAGACCGTGCTGCAGACGGTGCTGACCGCCGCGTACGGCATGACCGTCACCTGGCAGGAGACCTACGAGCAGTCCGACGAGTCCCGCGCGCTCGCCCTGCTCGACCGCCTCGGCATGGCGAGCCTGACCGACCGCCGCTTCGGCACCCTCTCCGAGGGCGAGCGCAAGCGCACCCTGATCGCCCGCGCCCTGATGACCGACCCCGAGCTGCTGCTGCTCGACGAGCCCGCCGCCGGCCTCGACCTCGGCGGCCGCGAGGACCTCGTCCGCCGCCTCGGCGCCCTGGCCCAGGACGAGTTCGCGCCGGCCATGGCGATGGTCACCCACCACGTCGAGGAGATCGCCCCCGGCTTCACCCACGTCCTGATGATCCGCCAGGGCAAGGTGCTCGCCGCCGGCCCGATCGACACCGAGCTGACGGCACGCAACCTCTCCAAGTGCTTCGGCCTGCCGCTGACCCTGGAGCGCCACGGCGACCGCTGGTCCGCCCAGGGCCTGCCGCTCGGCTGACGCCGGATCGGCTCCGCGCGGGCTCCGGCACGGGCTCCGCGCCCGTGCCTCGGGGGGCTCCGCGCGGGCCTCGGGGGGCTCCGCCGGGGCCACCGGGCCCCAATCGAACTCGGTCGAACCGGAACCGGTCGCACGCGCGACCGGTTTCCGCCCCTCCACCTGCGGGAACTGACCGCCTCGAAGGCCCTTCCCTCCCTAGGATGGACACGTGGACAGCTGGATCTGGTGGCTTCTGGTCGCCGTCGGCCTCGGTATACCGCTGGTGATCACCGCGATGCCGGAACTCGCCATGTTCGCGATCGGCGCGCTCGTCGCGGCCGGCGTCGCGGGCTTGGGCGCCGACCCGGTCTGGCAGGTCCTGACCTTCGTCGCGGCCTCGGTCGCGCAACTGGTCGTCGTCCGTCCCGTCGCCTACCGGGCACTGCGGAAGGGCCCGCAGATCAAAATGGGCATCGAGGCGCTCAAGGGCGCCACCGCGGTCGTCGCGGAAAGGGTCGACGCGGAGGGCGGCCGGATCAAGCTCAACGGCGAGATCTGGTCGGCCCGAGCGCTCCACCCCGAGCAGGTCTACCAGCCGGGGGAGCAGGTCGACGTCGTCGAAATCCAGGGCGCGACCGCCCTGGTCGTCTAGGGGAGAGTCCGTGGAACCCGTCCTTATCGTCCTGGTCGTCCTGGTCGTGGTGGCCTTCATCGCGCTGATCAAGACGATTCAGGTCATCCCGCAGGCCAGCGCCGCGATCGTGGAGCGCTTCGGCCGCTACACCCGGACGCTCAACGCAGGCCTGAACATCGTCGTCCCGTTCATCGACCGCGTCCGCAACCGGATCGACCTGCGCGAGCAGGTCGTGCCGTTCCCGCCGCAGCCGGTGATCACCCAGGACAACCTGGTCGTCAACATCGACACGGTGATCTACTACCAGGTCACCGACGCCCGGGCCGCCACCTACGAGGTCGCCAGCTACATCCAGGCGATCGAGCAGCTCACCGTCACCACGCTGCGCAACATCATCGGCTCGATGGACCTCGAATCCACCCTGACCTCGCGCGAGGTCATCAACGCCGGCCTGCGCGGGGTGCTCGACGAGGCCACCGGCAAGTGGGGCATCCGGGTCAACCGCGTCGAGCTGAAGGCCATCGAGCCGCCGACCTCCATCCAGGACTCGATGGAGAAGCAGATGCGCGCCGAGCGGGACAAGCGCGCCGCGATCCTCACCGCCGAGGGCAACCGGCAGTCGCAGATCCTGCGCGCCGAGGGTGAGAAGCAGGCCGAGGTCCTCAAGGCCGAGGGTGAGGCCCAGGCCGCGGTGCTGCGCGCCGACGGTGAGGCCGCCGCCATCCGGACCGTCTTCGAGGCGATCCACGAGGGCGACGCCGACCAGAAGCTGCTCGCCTACCAGTACCTCCAGACCCTGCCCGAGCTGGCCAAGGGCGACGCCAACAAGCTCTGGATCATCCCCAGCGAGGTCGGAGACGCGCTCAAGGGCCTCGGCGGCGCCTTCAACGGCCTGACCGGCAACGGCGGCGGTGCCAACGGCGGCGCGGTGGCCGCCCCCAGCGCCGCCCCGGCCGCGCCGCCGGCCGCCACCCAGGTCCCGATCGACCCGGCCGCCGGCCCGCGCCCGCTGGACACCGACACCAAGGGTTCCGCACGGCCCCGGATCGACCCGCTCCGCGAGTACCGCAAGAACGACCCGCAGTGACCGGCCGGTAGGTCCCGGACGCCCTGGCGAGGGCCCGTCCCCGTTCCGCACGGGGGCGGGCCCTCGCGCGCGACGGGCCCGCGGCCGTGTGTCGTACGTCCCGAATCGCGGGTGCCTCTGGAACCCCCGCCGGTCCGTCCGGCATGATCACCGCGACGGGACCCCACGGGAGGTGGCTCATGACGGTCTGGGAGGCGATCGCCGTCCTGGCGGCAGGTGTCGGCGCCGGAATGATCAATGTGATCGTCGGCTCCGGCACGCTCATCACCTTCCCGGTGCTGCTCGCCGTCGGCCTTCCCCCGGTCACCGCCAACGTCTCCAACTCCTTCGGCCTGGTGCCCGGCTCGCTCAGCGGCGTGATCGGCTACCGACGGGAGCTGGAAGGCCAGGGCGCCCGGCTCGCCCGCTTCGGCACCGCCTCGCTGCTCGGCGGCGTGCTCGGCGCCTACCTGCTGATCGAACTGCCCAGCGCCGCCTTCGACGCGATCGTCCCGGTGCTGATCCTGCTCGCCCTCGTCCTGGTGGTGCTGCAACCCCGGGTCGCCCGGGCCGTCGCCGCCCGCCGCCGCCCCGACGGCGACCCGCACGGCGGGGTGCCGCTGCTCATCGGGATCTTCCTCACCGGCGTCTACGGCGGCTACTTCGGCGCCGCCCAGGGCGTGCTGCTGCTGGCCCTGATGGGCATGCTGCTCCAGGAGGACCTGCAGCGGATCAACGGCGTGAAGAACGCCCTCGCGATGATCGTCAACGGCGTCGCGGCGCTGTTCTTCCTCTTCACCTCGACGGTGAACTGGGCCGCCGCAGGCCTCATCGCGGTCGGCTCGCTGGTCGGCGGGCTGGTCGGCGCCCGGGTCGGCCGCCGGCTGCCGCCGCAGGCGCTGCGCGCGGTCATCGTGGTCGTCGGCCTGGCCGCCGTCGTCAAGCTGCTCACCGACTGAGGCCGCGCTCCGAGGTGTCGCCGACGTCCGGGGGCCCGGCCTCTATATCGTCCTGTGCGGGCACGTCCCGAACGAACTGACAGCGACCGGCGACAGGAGTGGGCCGATGAGCCGCGAACGGCTGACCGAGGACGAGATCACCGCCGGGCTGGCCGCCCTGGCGCACTGGACGCGCGAGGGCGACACCATCGTCCGGACCGCCGACGCCCCGGACTTCCCCGCCGGGATCCGGGTCGTCGTTTCCGTCGCCGCCACCGCCGAGGCGATGGACCACCACCCCGACGTGGACATCCGCTGGCGCACCCTGCGCTTCGCCCTCTCCACCCACAGCGCCGGGGGCCTCACCGCCCTCGACCTCGACCTCGCCGCCCGGATCGACGACGCCCTGGCCGCCGAGTCCGCCCGATAGGGCCGGTCCCCGGGCACACCTGACAGAGCCGGAACCGTTCCCTCCGGGCCGCGCCGGGGCCGTGAGATGCTGGCTGCCGCAGTGCAGGCGGTCGGGAGGGACGGAACGGATGGCGCAGGACCCCCTCGGCGACGGCCACCCGCAGCCGTGGTACCCCCAGCAGGCGGGCCACCAGCAGGCGGACCCCCGGGGACCGGAGGCGCCGTACCTCCCGTACGACCCCTACCACCCCTACGGCCAGGGGCAGCAGCAGCCCGACGCCTACGTCCCGGACGCGCACCCCCACGACGGGCACTCCCAGCACCCTCAGCAGCAGTACGCGCCCTACGTCGTCGTGCCGCAGCAGCCGGTGGGGGAGGAGCTGTACGTGCCCGCCGGTGCCGAGTACACCGCCGACGGTTACGTCCAGCCGGCGCCCGAGGCCGAGGCCGACCCCGAGCCCTCGCCCGCCGCGGACATGGAGGCGGCGGCGGACCCCGTGCCCGCCGCCGTCCCGCCGTCCTCCCGGCGGGCCCGCCGTGCCGCACGGCCCGGTCCCACCGGGGCCGCCGCCGCCCCCGGCCGGCGCGCCCTGCTGGTGCGCAGCGGCGCCGGGGTGGCCGCGCTCGGCGTCCTGGTCGCGGCCGGCCTGATGGTGAGCGCCGAAGGCGGCGGCAGCGCCTCCGCCGACAGTTCCGGCGAGCCCGGCTTCACCACCGCCCACAGCCGGACCTGGGCCGCCCGGGCCGACGCCGGCGGGCCCGGCGGCGACGACACCCTCGTCGGCAGCTGGCTGCTCGACGGCGCGGTGGTGCGCGCCGACGCCACCGGCGTGCGCGCCTACGGCCTGACGGACGGCCGACCGGTCTGGGCGGTGGAGCCGCCCGCCGCCGGCGCCGTCCCGTGCGGACTGTCGCCGACCGTCAACCGGACCGGCCTGGGAGCCGTGCTGTTCCGGCCGCAGGCCGACCCGAAGAGCCCGTGCGCCCTGGTCACCGCCGTCGACACCAAGGACGGCCGGGCGGCCTGGACCAAGCCGCTCACCGATACCAAGGGCTCCTACGGCGCGCGCGTCGGCGTCACCGACGACAAGGTGATCGCGGTCGGCGACAGCCACGCCGTCGCCTGGCAGTCGGCCGACGGCGCGGACCTCTGGCAGTACACCGGGCAGGGGAAGTTCTGCACCCTCTCCGGCGGCGTCTCCGGCGGGACCGTCCTGGTCGCCAGCTCCTGCGCCGACTCCACCCCCATCGACCAGGCCGTCGCGCTGAACACCGCCGACGGCAAGGTCTCCTGGTGGCGCGGCCTGAACAACCGGCCGAAGACGGCGACCGTGCTCTCCGCCGAGCCGCCCGTCGTCCTCACCACCGGCGAGAAGCCCGAGGACGACCGGGTGTTCGCCTGGGGCCAGGCCGGCGACCCCACCGCCGAGATCCCGGTCGCCGACGCCGACGGCCGGCTCGACGTCGCCCACGGCACGTTTTCGGCCACCCCCGGGGTCTTCTTCCACGACCGCACGATGGTCACCACGGTCACCACCGCCGCCTCGGCGAACGGCACCGGCGGGCCGGTCGCGGTGGTCGGCTACGACCTGGACACCGGCAAGCAGCGCTGGCGGACCCCCGCCCGGGAGAAGGGTGCCGCCCGGGCCGTCGGGGTGGACGGCGGCGCGCTGGTGCTCGCCGTCGACGAACGCAGGGAGCAGCCGGCGCACCTCAGCCGCTTCGCCCTGGACGGCGGGCACGAGACGGTCGGCGGCGACTTCCCGTCCGGCACCGGCTCGCTGCTGGTCTCCGGGCGCGTCCTGATCGGCGGCGGCCGGATCGTCGCCGTCCCCGAGCACTCGACCAACTTCGGTACCGCGACGGGCTTCCGGGCGAAGGAATGAGCGCGCGCCGGGCCGGGAACCGACCTCCCCCGTCGGTCCCCGGCCCGGCTTTCCCCCGTGTTTCCCCCCTGTTCGTGGTCCGTCCCGGCCGACCCGGCCCGCCCGGCCCGCTCAGGCGGCGGACGGCGCGGCCGCGGCGACGGCCTGGGCCGGCAGCCAGTCGGCCAGCTCCCGGACGTCCGAGCCGCGCAGCCCCAGCGCCATCATCAGCGTCGCCTGCGGCGTCGGGACGAACGGTTTGCGGAGCAGCTTCATCCCCGCCTGCTCCGGCGTCCGGTCGGCCTTGAGCTGGTTGTCCTCCGCGCAGGCGGCCACGGTGTTCAGCCAGGTGTCCCCGCCACCGCGCGACCTCGGCTGCAGGTGGTCCACCGTGGTGGCCCGCCGCTCGCAGTAGGCACACAGGTGCTGGTCACGGACCAGAACCCCGCGGCGGGACCACGGAGCCTGTTGTCGGAACGGCACCCGGACGTACCGCTGGAGTCTGATCACCCGCGGCACCGGTACCGTCACCCCGGTCCCGCGCATGGTGCGCAGTGGGTGCGCCTGCTCGACCACGGCCTTGTCCTGGAGCACCAGGACCACGGCGCGCTGGAGCGACACCGTCGTCAGCGGCTCGTAGCTTGCGTTCAGAACCAGCGTGCTGCGCACCTCGGCCACCCTTCCGCGGGCGTGCCACGGCGGCACGACCGTCCTCACCCACGTCACTGCCGCCGCGCGGCGGTGGGACCACTCTGAAGGGGCTCCCCGCCGTCGAACAACGGAATTTCCGGTGTCACGGAGGGGCATGACCACGTCGGAACCCGGCCCTCGCGGCGCGTCCATGCCAGTGCGGCGAAAACTCGCCGGCGGCGACCGCGTAGGCTCTACATCGCTGGAGTCGTCCTGCACCGGGACCCGATCGAACCGGGCCCGCACCGGACGGGACGCCCGACCGAAGGAGAATCGTGACCGTGACGGACATCGTCGACGAGCTGCGGTGGCGTGGGCTGATCGCCCTTTCCACCGACGAGGACGCACTGCGCAAGGCGTTCGCGGACGGCCCGGTCACGTTCTATTGCGGCTTCGACCCGACGGCCCCGAGCCTGCACCTCGGCAACCTGGTCCAGATCCTCACCATGCGCCGCATCCAGCAGGCGGGAAACCTCCCGCTCGGCCTGGTCGGCGGTGCCACCGGTCTGATCGGCGACCCGAAGCCCACCGCCGAGCGGGTGCTCAACGACCCCGAGACGGTGGCCGGCTGGGTGGAGCGCCTGCGCGGGCAGATCTCCCGCTTCCTGGACTTCGAGGGCCCGTACGCGGCGCGCATGGTCAACAACCTGGACTGGACCTCCGGGATGTCCGCGATCAGCCTGCTGCGCGACGTGGGCAAGTACTTCCGCGTCAACAACATGATCGCCAAGGAGGCCGTCGCCCGACGGCTCAACTCCGACGCGGGCATCAGCTACACCGAGTTCAGCTACCAGATCCTCCAGGGCATGGACTACCTGGAGCTGAACCGCCGCTACGGCTGCACCCTGCAGACCGGTGGCAGCGACCAGTGGGGCAACCTCACCGCCGGCACGGACCTCATCCGCAAGGCCGACGGCAAGTCGGTGCACGCGCTGGCCACGCCGCTGATCGTCAAGGCCGACGGCACCAAGTTCGGCAAGACGGAGTCCGGCACGGTCTGGCTCGACCCCGAGCTGACCACCCCGTACGCCTTCTACCAGTTCTGGCTGAACGCGGACGACCGGGACGTCCCCAACTTCCTGCGGATCTTCAGCTTCCGCTCGAAGGAGGAGATCGAGGAGCTGGAGCGCGAGACCACCGAGCGCCCGGCCGCCCGCCTCGCCCAGCGCGCCCTCGCCGAGGAGCTGACCACCCTGGTGCACGGCGCCGACCAGTACGAGCGCGCGGTCGCCGCCTCCAAGGCGCTGTTCGGCCAGGGCGACCTCGCCGACCTGGAGGCCCCCACCCTGGCCGCCGCGCTCGCCGAGGTCCCGAAGGCCGCGGTCACCGAGCTCCAGCCGATCGTGGACCTGCTGGTCGCCGTCGGCCTCTCCCCGAGCCGTTCGGCCGCCCGCCGGACGATCAAGGAGGGCGGTGCCTACCTCAACAACGTCAAGGTGACGGACGAGGAGGCGGTGCCGGCCGAGGCCGACCTGTTGCACGGTCGCTGGCTGGTCCTGCGCCGGGGCAAGCGCAACCTGGCCGCGGCCGAGCTGAGCAAGTGATCGAACCGGCCGCGTTGGCCGGAACACGACGCCGCTGACCTGCGGCTTCGACCCTGAGGGGCGGGATCCAGCCGGATCCCGCCCCTTGAGGTTTGACGATGTCCTCCAGGTGGCCTAGTGTTGAACGAGTCGCTGAAGCGGCCACACCACTCAGCGCACCACGCTCCAAGCATGAATTTCGAGTGACACTCGGAATGCGCTAATGTGGAGGGCGTCGCGAAAAGTGACCCCGGACCAGTTCGGGAAATCGGATGAATGAAACTCCGGAAAACGGAGCGGAAAACGTCTGATAAGCTGGAAACACGAAAGAACGAAGCGCCCGGAGGGCCCGCTGGAAGGCGGCCTGAAGGAAGCGTCCGTTCCTTGAGAACTCAACAGCGTGCCAAAAGTCAACGCCAGATATGTTGACATCCCCGGCCTCAGATTCTCTGGGGTTGGAG
>NZ_JBHVGL010000025.1:0-58096 GCF_042800875.1 Kitasatospora sp. NPDC057595
GGCCCGGTCCGGCCGTCGGGCTCGTCTCCGCCGAGGTGCAGCCGTCCGCGCCGGCGACCGGCCCCGCCGCGCCGCCGCGGCCGACCGGCCCGACGACCCCGGCCGCCCCACCCCCGCCGCCCGCGGCGGGCCAGGGCCCGGGCGGATCGGCGGGCACGACGGGCACCACGGGCACGACGGGTACCGCGCCGACGGCCACCGGGACCGCGGCCGACCCGGCGCCCCGGCCCACCACGACCACCCCCAGCCCGCCGCCCGGCGGCGGCAACCACTTCGGCCCCACCCAGGTGCTCCCCTCCCCCAGCCCCTCGGCGTCCCTCTCCGAGGAGGAGTACTGGCAGCGGGCCGAGCAGTGCTGGGCCGCCGCCGAGACCGACCCCACCCTGGACTGCCCCACCTCCTGACGCCGGAAGGCCCGCCGGCCCCGGACCGTGCGGACGGTCCGGGCCGGCGGGCCGACGGGCGGGGGCGCGGGTGCGTCAGATGTGGACCGCAGGGCCGGCGTCGGTGGTGCCGCGGCGGGTCAGCAGGCCGAGCACGGCGGCGGCGAAGGCGACCACCGAGGCGACCGCGAAGGCCAGCGACATGCCGCTGACGAAGGAGTCGTGGACGGCCCCGGCCATCGCGTCGACCACCTGCTGCGGGGTGCCGGCCGGCGCCGGCGGGGCGAGGCCGAGCTGGGCGGCCTGGTTGAGGCCCTCGGACTGCGCCGGGTCCACCGGCGGCAGGCCCGCGTCGGCCCACTTGCCGGGCAGCGTGTCCTTGACCCGGGCGGCCATCAGCGCGCCCAGCACGGCGGTGCCGAGGCTGCCGCCGACCTGCATCGCGGACTGCTGGAGTCCGCCGGCGACACCGGAGAGCTCCAGCGGCGCGTTGCCGACGATGACCTCGGTGGCGCCGACCATGACCGGGCTGATGCCCAGGCCCATCAGCACGAACCAGAGCGCCATCGCGCCGTTGCCGGAGCCGGCGTCCAGGGTGGACATGCCGAACATCGCGGTGGTGGTGATCAGCATGCCGGCCACGATCGGGATCCGCGGGCCCAGCTTGCCGATCGCGATCCCCGCCACCGGCGAGCCGATGATCATCATGCCGGTCATCGGCAGCAGGTGGACGCCCGCCTCGACCGGCGTCATGCCGTGCACGTTCTGCAGGTAGAAGGTGACGAAGAAGATCGCGCCGAAGAACGCGAAGGCCATCAGCACCATCAGCAGGGTGCCGGCCGACAGCGGCACCGAGCGGAACAGGCTGAGCGGGATCAGCGGCTCCTTGGCGACCCGCTGCCAGAACGCGAAGGCGGTCATCAGCAGCACCGCGCCGCCGAGGAAGACCACCGTGGAGACGTCGCCCCAGCCCCACTCGGGGGCCTTGATGATGCCGAAGACCAGCGCGAACATCGCTGCCGAGAGCAGCACGATGCCGGGGACGTCGAAGGACTTGGCGGCGTTCTCGGAGCGCACGTCCCGCAGGATCCACAGGCCGAGGGCCAGCGCGATCAGGCCGACCGGGATGTTGATGTAGAACACCGACTCCCAGTTGACGTGCTCGACCAGCAGGCCGCCGACGATCGGGCCGGCCGCGGTGGAGGCGCCGATCACGCCGCCCCAGATGCCGATCGCCATGTTGAGCTTCTCGGCCGGGAAGGCCCCGCGCAGCAGGCCGAGCGCGGCCGGCTGGAGCAGCGCGCCGAACAGGCCCTGCAGGACGCGGAAGAAGATCACCGTCTGGATGTTCCCGGCGAAGCCGATCGCCGCCGAGGTCGCGGCGAAGCCGACCGCGCCGACCAGGAAGGTGGTCTTGTGGCCGAACCGGTCGCCGATCTTTCCGGCGGTGATCAGGAAGACCGCCAGGGCCAGCAGGTAGCCGCTGGTCACCCACTGGATCTCGGAGGGCGCGGCCTTGAGGTCGGCCTGGATGACCGGGTTGGCGATCGCGACGATCGTGCCGTCCAGGGCGACCATCATCACACCGACGGCGACGGTGAGCAGGGTCAGCCAGGGGTGTCCCTGGAGGCTCCTCCCGCCCGGTGGCGTGCCCGGCGGCGATGCGTCCGCCGTGGCGCTCTTGGTCAGGGACTGGCTCATCTGGGCCCTCCGGGGGGCTGGCTGCGAGCGGACGTGGAAGTGGCGCCCCGGCCCACCCGTCCCCACGAGTTGCCCGGCCTGAGGGCGCCACCCAGGGACATTATGTCAGTCACTGTCATTCGGCAAACGCTGACTTCTGCATGCTTCTGCCATTTGTCAGATCGCTACAGTAGCCTCCACAGCACCCACCCGATCACCGTCCGGAAGGCCCCGCCATGGCCGCTCAGCCCGCTCCCCCCGCCCCCGTCCAGGAGCCCGGTCTGCGCGCCCGGAAGAAGCAGCGCACCCGCGACGCCCTCATCGAGGCGGCCCACCGGCTCTTCCTCGGCCAGGGCTTCGCCCGCACCACCGTCGACGAGATCGCCGCCGCCGTCGACGTCTCGCAGCGCACCTTCTTCCGCTACTTCGCCAACAAGGACGAGGTCGCCCTCGCCGTCCTCGCCGAGGCCGAGGACCACTTCATCGAACAGCTGCGGGCCCGCCCCGCCGAGGAGACCCCGCTGCAGGCGCTGCGCGCCGCGATCGTCGGCTCCTGGCGCGAGCTCGGCGCCGACCGGGACACCGGGCCCTCCTCGGTGACGGCCGCGCTGGAGCTGATCCGGATGATCGAGAACACCCCCACCCTGTTCGCCGCCCATCTGCGCCGGTCCGCCGAGCAGGAGCGGCTGGTGGTCGGGATCATCGCCGAGCGCGAGGGCCTCGACCCGGCCGAGGACCTGCGCCCCGCCGTGCTCGCGGCGGCCTTCGGCGGCGTGCTGCGCGCCGCGCACCTGTCCTGGAGCGCCGACCAGGACGACACCGGGCCGGAGGGCATGATCACGCTGATCAACCGCCATCTGGACCTGCTCGCCCCGGCCCTCGCCGGCGGCTGGAGAGCCTGACCTCATACCCGGGTACTACACCGGGACCGGGACCCGAGGGGGACGCCGGCCGCACCGCACCTCCCTAGGCTGGCCGGATGCCCAAGCCACCCCCCGGGCCGGCCCCGGACGGTCCGGTGCGCGCGCTGCTCGCCCCGCTCACCCGCCCGTCCGCCGACCACACCCCGCTGCTCGCCCAGGCCACCCGCCGCTGGGTCCGCCTGCTGCCGTACGTCCTCGCCGCGGTCGCGGCCGTCGCGCTGCTGCCGACCGGCATCAACGTGCTGGTCAACGACTACGGGGTCGACGCGGGCCTGGCCGCCGCCCTCGCGATCACCCAGACCGCGCCGCTGCTGCTCGCCGTCACCCGGCCGCTGCCCGCCTGGTGGATGGCCGCCGGCGGCGCCCTGCTGACCTCGCTGCTGATCCTCGCCACCGGCCGCGGCGCCACCGCCTCCGGGGTCGACGGCCCCTGGCCGTGGCCGCCGCCCGGCATCGTCGGCCACCTCCTGCTGATGCTGCCGCTCGCCCTGCGCGAGGCCCGGCGCACCCTGGTCGCGGTCTGGCTGGTCACCGCCGCGGCGAGCCTGGCGCTGTCCGTCGTCGGCCTGGCCGGCGACTTCGGCGGCGACAACAGCCTGCTCGCCACCGCCCTCGCGGGCGTCGTCCTGGTGCTCGGCGGGGCGCTGCGCGAACGCGCCGAGGCCCGCCGGCTGCTCGCCGAACAGGAGCACATCAGCGAGGCCGAACGCGAGCGGCGCACCCTGCTGGAGGAACGCGCCCGGATCGCCCGCGAACTGCACGACGTGGTCGCCCACCACATGTCGGTGATCGCCGTGCAGGCGGCCAGCGCGCCCTACCGGATCACCGGCGTCCCGGCCGAGGCGGCCGAGGAGTTCACCGCGATCGCCGGCACCGCGCGCGAGTCACTGGCCGAGATGCGGCGGCTGCTCGGGGTGCTGCGCAGCGAGGAGTCGGGCGCCGAGAAGGCGCCGCAGCCGGGTGTCGGCCGGCTCGCCCAGCTGGTCGACACGGTCCGCCGGGCGGGTGTGTCCGCCGAGCTGACGCTCGCCCCGGAGCTGGCCGACGACCCGCTGCCGCCGGCCGTCGGCCTCTCCGTCTACCGGATCGTCCAGGAGGCGCTGGCCAACGTGGTCCGGCACGCCCCCGGCGCACCGACCTGGGTGTCGCTGGCCGTCGCCGACGGATCCCTGCTGGTCACCGTGGTCAACGCGGCCCCGCCGGTGCGCGGCGAGTCGCTGGAGGCGTCGGTCGAGGGCACCGGCCATGGGCTGGTCGGCATGCGCGAGCGGATCCGGCTGCTGAACGGCCGGCTGGACACCGGGCCGCTGCCGGACGGCGGCTTCAAGGTGGCCGCCGTCCTGCCGCTGGCCGGTCTGACGGATACTCGGTCGGACGACAGCCGGCCGGGCGGCCCCGCGTCCGAGGGAGCCGGACGGGCCGCCGGCCGCACCGCAGACGCCCCCGGGGAGAGCACCGTATGACCATCCGCGTGATCATCGTCGACGACCAGGCGATGGTGCGGGCCGGATTCGCCGCCCTGCTGAACGCGCAGAGCGACATCGACGTGGTGGGGGACGCCGCGGACGGCGCGCAGGGCCTGGAGGTGAGCGGCCGCACCCACCCGGACGTCGTGCTGATGGACGTCCGGATGCCCGTCATGGACGGCCTGGAGGCGGCCCGCCGGCTGCTGGACCCGGCCGTGCCCGGCGCGCACCGCCCCAAGGTGCTGATGCTCACCACCTTCGACGTGGACGACTACGTCTACGACGCGCTGCGGGCCGGCGCCAGCGGCTTCCTGCTCAAGGACGCGCCGCCGGACGACCTGATCGCCGCCGTCCGGGTGGTCGCGGCCGGCGAGGCGCTGCTCGCCCCCTCGGTGACCCGGCGGCTGATCGAGGACTTCGCCCGGACCAGGCCGGCCAAGCGGCGCGACCCCAAACTGCGGCTCAACGGGCTGACCCCGCGCGAGACCGAGGTCCTGGAGCTGATCGCCCGCGGCCTGTCCAACCAGGAGATCGCCGCCCGGCTGGTCCTCGCCGAGCAGACCGTGAAGACCCACATCGGCCGGATCCTGGCCAAGCTCGACCTGCGCGACCGCGCCCAGGCGGTGGTGCTCGCCTACGAGTCCGGCCTGGTGACCCCGGGCCAATGAGGCGCTCCCCCGGGCCCCGGTGGGGCCCTCCCCCGGGGGCAGGCCCCCTGATACCCGGGTAGCACCCGGCAGTTGGCCCCGCGGAGTGATGTCCGCGGGGCCGTCCCGTTCCTACCGTCCTTCCCGTCGAGCCGAACCGGCCATGAAGGGAACGGACATGACGAGGAACCGGATCAGCCGCGCGGCGGCCGCCGCCGCGCTGGCCCTGGCCGCGGTGCTGGGGGCGGGCGGCTGGGCCGCCGGCGGCGAGCGCGCGGTGACCGGGCCACCGCCCGGGGCCGCCGGCTGGGTCGCCGACACCGCCCTCGGCCTGCCGCTGCCGGACCCCGCCACCGCCTCCCCCGCCGCGGTGGCCGCCTTCTTCGCCGGACTGGCTCCCGCCGCCCGGGAGGACCTGGCCGTCCGCCACCCGCTGGTGGTCGGCAACCTGGACGGCGCGCCCGTCGAGCTGCGCTACCGGGCCAACGCCCGGGCCGTCGCCGAGGAGCGCGAGCGCGCCCTCGCCCGGGCCGTCGACCCGGCGCTCACCGCGCAGGACCACGCCGCCGCCCGGGAACGCGCCGAGCGCTACCGCACCCTGCTCGACCCGGCCGCGCCCGGCGGACCCCGCCGCCTCCTCGCCTTCGACCCGCGCGGCCGCGGCCAGGTCGCCGAGGTGTTCGGCGACCTCGCCGGCGCGCGGCGCACCGCCGTCGTCGTCCCCGGCTCCGACATCGACCTGCGCACCTTCGACCGCGCCGGCGACCCGTACGGCACCCCCGTCGGCATGGCCCGGGCGCTGTCCGACGCGACCGGCGGGCGCACCGCGGTGATCGCCTGGGCCGGCTACACCACCCCGCTCGGCCTCGGCCCGGACGCCGCCACCGAGACGCTGGCCGCGGCCGGCGCCGAGCGGCTGACCCGGCTGCTGGACGGACTCGCCGTCAGCACCCGGCCCGACGCCCCGGCCACGGTCTTCTGCCACAGCTACGGCTCGGTGGTCTGCGGGCTGGCCCGGCCCGGCCCGCGGCAGGCCTCCGGTGTGGTGGTGCTCGGCTCGCCGGGCCTGGGCGTCGAGTCGGCCGCCGACCTCGACCCGCGCGTCCCGCTCTGGGCCACCGCCCGCAACGGCTCCGACTGGATCGGCAACGTGCCGCACGTGCGCCTGTTCGGCCTCGGCCACGGCGCCGACCCGACCGACCCGGCCTTCGGCGCCCGCCCGCTGCCGTCCACCGGCTCGCACGGCCACACCGGCTACTTCGCCCCGGGCACCGCCTCGCTGGCCGCCTACGCCGGCATCGCCCTCGGCCGCTGACCCGGCCTCCCCCGCCGAGACCCCTCGCCCCCGTACCGCGCGAACGGAGACCCCGTCATGACCGGCACCCTGCTCACCCCGCTGCACCGGGCCGCCCGCCAGGTGGATGCCCGCACCCCCGAGAGCCGTGACCGCGCCCTGGACGGCCTGCGCGCCCTCGCCCTGCTCGCCGTCCCGGTCGGCCACTGGCTGCTCGGCGGCTTCACCCGCTCCGCCGACGGCGCCCTGCACAACGCCAGTCCGCTCTCCTCGCCCGACCTCGGCTTCTTCGCCCCGCTCAGCTGGGGGCTGCAGCTGCTGGGCGTGTTCTTCCTGGTCGGCGGCCACTCGGCGGTCCGCTCGCTGGAACGCGCCCGGGCCCGGGGCGTCGGCCACGCCGGCTGGCTGCGCGGCCGGGTGGTGCGGCTGCTGCGCCCGGTGCTCGGGGTGGCCGCCGTCTGGGCGCTGCTGATCCCGCTGCTGCCGCGCCTCGGCGTCCCCGCCGACACCGTGCGCACCGGCTCGACGCTGGTGGTGCAGCCGCTCTGGTACATCGCGGTCTACCTGGGCCTGACCGCGCTCACCCCGCTCTGCGCGGCCCTCGCCCGCCGGCTGGGCGGCTGGTCGGCGGGCCTGCTGCTCGGCGCGGTCGCCGTCGTCGACCTGCTGCGGTACGGGCCGTGGGCGCCGTCGATGCCGTCCTGGCTCGGGCTGCTGAACATCCTGCCGGGCTGGCTGTTCGGCTACCAGCTGGGCGTGCTCTGGGCCGGGGGCCGGCTGGGCCGTCCGGCGGCGCGGCTGCTGCTGGCCGGCGGCGGCGCGCTGTTCGCCGTGCTGCTGCTGGTCTTCCACTACCCGGCGTCGATGGTCGGCGTGCCGGGCGCGGAGCGCACCAACTCGCACCCGCCGTCCCTGCTGGTGCTCGCGCTGGCCGCGGTGCAGTGCGGCGCCGCGGTGCTGCTGCGCGAGCGGCTCGGCCGGCTGCTGGCGCGCCGTCCGCTGCTCTGGCTGCCGGTGGTCGCGGTGAACCTCTCGGCGATGACGATCTTCTGCTGGCACCAGAGCGCGATGCTCGCGGTCGCCGTCCCGGGTGCGGCCGCCTTCGGCTCGGTGCCGGGGCTGACGGTGGCTCCGGACTCGCTCGGCTGGGTCGCGCTGCGGCTGGCGCTGCTGCCGCTGTTCGGCGCCGCGCTGGTCGCGATCGGGTGGTTCACCCGGCGCTTCGACGGCCCGTGGACGGGCTTGTCGCGACCGGCCAGGGCGGTGGCCGGCGCGGGGGCGGCGTTCTTCGCCGCCTACGCGCTGGGTGTCGTCTGACGCACCCGGGCGGGCGATGCAGCGGGCGACGTGGCGCGCGGGCGCGGACCGGCGGGTCCGCGCCCGCTTCCGCGCCTCCGGGCGCCCCCGCTCACCCGCTCTGCGGACCCGCCGACGCCGAACGCAGTGACTCCGCATGCGGACCGACACCCACCGTGATGGCCTGTGGCTGTCGGCGACCGGGCACCGCCCCGGCGGCCGTTCCCCCTTTCCCCGCCCGGAGTTCCGAGCCGGACGGCTCCCGTTCCCCCGTTCGAGGAGTTCCATGTCCCTGTCCCCGCCACGGCCCGGCCGGCGCCTTCCGACCGTGCTCGCCACCGCCGTGGTCTGTGCGCTGACCGCCGGCACCGCCCTGACCGCCGTCGCCCCGGCCGCCGCCCACGGCCCCGGCGGTCACGACACCCCCGACGGCCCGGCCGCCACCGCACCCAAGGTCGCCGATCCCCGGATGCTCGCCGAGCTGCGCGACGACGAGGTCGCCGCGCTCGGCCAGGAGCACGCCGAGGAGCACGCCCGGATGCGCGCGGCCGTCCGCGGCATCGGCGACTACCCGCAGACCACCCGCACCAACCGGCTGAACGCGCTGACGGAGTCCCAGGCCACCCACAACAAGGGCTTCGCCCCCGCCACCTTCGGGACCTTCAACGAGTACTTCCCCTCCCCCGACTTCGGCGACCACGTCGCGCTGCTGCCCACCGGCAAGGTGCTGCTGTTCTCCTTCGAGCGGATCGAGACCAACCCGGAGAAGGAACCCGCACCCACCCAGACCACCGGCCGGGAGAACGCCGGCCGGGCGTTCCTCTGGGACCCGGCCAAGGGCTACGGCAAGGACGCCTTCAAGCAGGTCACCCCGCCCACGGTCAACATGCCCGACGGCCTGGACCAGCCCCGCCCGGCACCGTTCTTCTGCGCCGGCCACTCCTTCCTGCCCAACGGCATGCTCGGCGTCTTCGGCGGCAACCTCGGCGGCAACGGCGGCACCGGCGCCAAGCTCTCGCTGATCTTCGACCCGTGGACCGAGACCTGGACCCGCAACCCCGACATGTCCGTCGGCCGCTGGTACCCCACGGTGGTGACCGGCGCGGACGGCCGGCAGCTGATCATGTCCGGCCAGTCCGAACTCGGCTGGGGCACCCCCACCCCGGTGGTCGAGCGCTTCCCTGCCAAGAACTACCCGGTGCCCTCGCTCAAGTCCCAGACCCCGGTGAACACCCCCGTCGACCGGCTCAAGGCCGACGCCCCGTTCACCCTGGACTACCCGCACCTGTTCTCGCTCAACGACGGCAACGTCTACGGCTTCGGCCGGCAGGCCGCCGAGCAGTGGAAGTTCGACCCGGTCGCGGAGTCCCGCAGCGACCTGACCGCCCGCCCGGACGGCCGCAAGCGCAACTACGGCTCGGCCGTCCTGCTGCCCGGCGGCGTCAACGGTCCGGACTCCGCGCTGATCCTCGGCGGCGACCGCGACAACCCCAGCACCCTGCGCTTCTCCAACGGCAGCTGGACCGCCGAGAAGTCCCGCGCCTTCGGCCGCACCCAGGACGACACCCTGCTGCTGCCCAACGGCCGGCTGATGACCGTCAACGGCGCCTACGACATCCGCGACTACGGCAACGGCCCGTACAACCCGAACGCCGACCTCAAGTACCGCCAGGTCGAACTCCGCGACGACCAGGGCAACTGGCAGCTCGGCCCGGTCCAGCGGCTGCCGCGCGGCTACCACTCCAACGCCGTGGTGCTGCCGGACGGACGCGTGATGGTCACCGGCGACGAGCTCCAGCAGCTCGCCAACAACCCGGACATCGACGGCACGGTGAGCGGCATCCCCGGCACCACGGGCCCGGTCACCATGAACGGGACCATCGAGATCTACGAGCCGGCCTACCTCCACCAGGGCGACCGTCCGGTCCTCACCGGAGCGCCGGCCACGCCCATCGGCTACGACCAGACCTTCCTGGTCAACACCTCCACCCCGGAGCGGGTCGCCAAGGCGGTGCTGCTCTCGCCCACCACCTCCACCCACTCGATCAACACCAGCCAGCGCCACCTCGACCTGCGGCTCAGCAGCCGGGCCGGCAGCCGGCTGGAGTTCCAGGCCCCGCCGGACGCCAAGGCCGCCCCGCCCGGCTGGTACCTGCTCTACCTGCTCAACGACCAGGGCGTGCCCTCCGTCGCCAAGTGGATCCAGCTCACCGCCTGACCCCGCACCCGAAAGGAACCCCACCCCCATGGCAACGGATCTGTTCCTCCGCGACAGCGAGGAGATCCAGGGCGACATCCTGGCCGGCTTCAAGAAGGACAACGTCAGCGTCCTGTTCCTCAAGTTCGAGGACGCGACGCTGGCCCGCGGGTGGGTGCGGCAGCTCACCCCGCAGATCGCCACCACCCGTGAGGTCGCCGCGTTCAACGAGGCCTTCAGCGAGGCCCGCAGGACCTCCGGCGGCGACGACCCCAAGACCCTCAAGGCTACCTGGCTGGGCGTCAGCTTCACCTACGAGGGCCTGCGGCTGCTCTCCGACACCGACCCGTTCGCACAGCCCCCGCCGGTCGGCACCGGTCTTGAGGCGTTCAAGGAGGGTTCGGCCAAGCGGGCCGGAGCACTCGGCGACACCGGTGAGAACTCCCCGGCGAACTGGCTGTTCGGCAACGGCAAGAGCCAGCCGGTGCACGCCGTGCTGAAGATCTCTGCGGACACCGAGGCGGACCTGCGGACGGCGATCGAGGAGCAGCGGATCGCCGCCGCCGAGTCCCGGGTGCTGATCGTCTACCAGCAGAACGCGCAGACCCTGCTCGGCAGCCGCCGCGGCAAGGAGCACTTCGGCTTCAAGGACGGCATCAGCGAGCCGGGCGTCCGGGGCTTCGACCCGCCCGACCCGGGCCGGCCCGAGGAGGTCGCGGGCCACCCGGGCACCCGGATCATCCCGGCCGGCGAGTTCGTCTGCGGCCAGGAGAACGCCCCAGGGAGCTTCGCCAAGGAGCAGTACCCGGGCTGGACGGTGGACGGCTCCTTCCAGGTGGTGCGCCGGCTCGCCCAGGACGTCCCCGGCTGGTGGTCGCAGGTCTCGGTCAAGCTGAAGGAGCTCCGGCTCGCCAAGGCCGTCCCGGACGCCGCGACCACCGAGTGGCTGGCGGCCCGGATGGTCGGCCGCTGGCGCTCCGGCGCCCCGGTCTGCCACTTCAAGGACCACGACGTCCCCAACAACCCCGTCGCCGCCTCGGACAACGACTTCGACTTCCGGGACGACCCGGAGGGCCTGGTCACCCCGCTCTGGTCGCACCTGCGCAAGACCAGCCCGCGGGCCGGCCTCCAGGTACCCGGCCCCACCGACCCGCCGCTCGACGCCAAGGAGCTCGACGGCCGCCGGATCATGCGCCGCGGCACACCGTACGGGGCGCCGTTCGACCCGGCCTCGGAGGGCCCCGGCGGGCCCGACGACCCGCGCGGCCTGCTGTTCGTCTGTTACCAGGCCGACATCGCCCGGCAGTTCGAGTTCATCCAGGCCGACTGGATGGACGAGCCGAACTTCCCTCCCGGCCGCACCCCGCAGCCCGGCAAGGACCCGGTCACCCAGCCGGCCGACGACGTCGACTTCGAGAGCGAGGAGCCGGACGGCACCGTCAAGCACACCCCGCTGAGCTTCGCCCAGTTCGTCCGCACCACCGGCTCGGTGTACGCCTTCATGCCCTCGCTCAGCACCCTGCGGGGGCTCGCCGACGGACGGCTGGTCGGCCCCGACCGGACCGCGACGGGCGGCCAGGGCGGCGGGCAGAGCAGTGGACAGGGCAGCGGGCAGAGCGGCGGGCAGAGCCAGCCGCAGGCCCAGCAGGGCGGCCAGGCCACCGCCCCGGGCGGTCCGGCCTACCCGTGCGACGAGATCCTGCCCGTCCCGGACCAGTGGCGGCGGGCCGGCCAGAGCCAGTTCTGGGTCTGCCACGGCGCCGACTACCGCAAGATCGCGGTGGCCGACGGCTCCGCCCACGGCGACCGGGTGGTCAAGGGCGACACCCCGCTGAGCGCCCACCCCTGCTTCCAGGGCATCGGCCGGATCGACTGCGTCCTGCCGATGGCCGACCTCCAGGACCCCGGCGGCAAGAGCTGGTACTGGGTGTTCCACAGCACCGGCGGCCGGCAGCAGTACCGGGCGGTCTCGATCAGCGGTGGCAGCCGGCACACCGGCACGCTGGAGCGCACCGACCGCGACCTCGGCCCCTGGGCCTCGCTGAACGGCATCGACCGGGTGGACTGCTTCCTCGCCGTACCCGACCAGCAGCGGGTGAACGGCCGGAGCTGGTACTGGGCCTTCCACACCACCGGCGGCCGGCAGCGCTACCGGCTGATCTCGGTCGCCGACGGCACCGGGCACCCCGACACGCTGGAGCGCACCGACCGGGAGCTCTCCCAGTGGAGTTCGCTGAACGGCGTCGCCGCGGTGGACTGCTTCCTGCCCGTCCCCGACGCCCAGCGGATCGGCGGCCGGAGCGAGTACTGGGTGTTCCACGGTGACAGCTACCGGCGGATCTCGGTCGCCGACGGCAGCGGCCACCCGGACCGCCTGGTCAGCGGATCGCGCTCGGCCTCGGCCTGGAACTCGCTGCTCTGAGCCGGGCCCCGGGCCCACCGTCCGCGCTCCCGCGACCACCCGGCCGCGGGAGCGCGGCGGTGCTCGCGCGAACGATCAGGACGCATCCCGGACACTCCCGGTTCATGTGATCCATCCCACAGTTTGAGCCGCTCTCAGCGCGCCTCCTGGCCCCTAGGCTTGCGCTGGGAAATTGGCAGTCGTACCGCCCTCCGGGCCCCGTCCGGGATCGGTGACGGGACTCTCGGGGAGTTGAGGCGATGCGCCGTCGGCGGTGGAAGCACGTCCTGATCGGCGCCTTCGCGGGTGCCGCCGTCCTCGCCGACGCCGGCGCGGCGGCCGCCCAGGCCGCGGCCGCGACCGAGCAGTTGGCCATCTCCACCCCGCCGGCCGGCAGTGCCGCCTGGGTCGAGGACCACTCCTACGGGCACGACCTGCCCGACCCGGCCACCACCGCCCCGGCCGCCGCGGCCGAGTTCTTCGCCCAGCTCCCCCCCGCCGAACTGAACCGGCTGGTCGAGGCCTACCCGCTGGTCGTCGGCAACTTCGACGGCGCCCCGCTCGCCGTGCGCTACCGGGCCAACCGGATCGCGCTCGCCGCCGAGCGCGACCACGCCCGGGCCCGCGCCACCGACCGCACTCTCACCCCCGAGCAGCACGCGCTCGCGATCTCCCGGGCCAACGACGTGCAGAGCCTGCTCGCGCCCGGCCGGCAGATCCTCGCCTTCGACCCGCGCGGCCGAGGACTGCTCACCGAGGTCTGGGGCGACCTCGGCAGCGCCGACCGGGTCGCGGTGCTCGTCCCCGGCTCCGACGCCGACCTCGGCCACTTCGACCAGGCCGTCGAACCGCTGCGCTCCCCCGCCGGCATGGCCCGGGCGCTGTACCAAGAGGAGCGGCGGCAGGCCCCCGGCACCCGCACCGCGGTGGTCGCCTGGACCGGCTACGTCACCCCCTCCGGCCTCGGCCCCGACGCGGTGACCTCCCGGCTCGCCGACGTCGGCGCCCCCCGGCTGCGCCGGCTGCTCGCCGGGCTCAAGGAGACCACCCGGCCGCAGGCGCCGCCCGCGCTGTTCTGCCACTCCTACGGCTCGGTGGTCTGCGGCACCGCCGCACCGGACATCCCGCGGGCCGCCGCCTCGCCGGCCGACACCAGCGGGATCACCGACCTCGTGGTGTTCGGCTCCCCCGGCATGGGCGTGGAGAGCACCTCGGAGCTGGGCGCGGGCGTGCACGTCTGGGCCACCCGCAACGAGACCGACTGGATCGGCAACGTGCCGTACCTGGAGGTCGGCGGGCTCGGCCACGGCGCCGACCCGACCTCGCTGGACTTCGGCGCCGAGCGGATCTCGTCGGCCCGCTCCGCCGGTCACAACGGCTACTTCGCCACCGGCACCGACAGCCTGCACAACTTCGCGGCCGTCGCCCTCGGCGCCTACGGGGCCGTGGTCCGGCCCGCCCCGGAGGCCTGACGCCGGACGGCCGGCACGGGACGGCCCGGGGCGCCGCACGCTAGCGCGGGTCCCCGTAGAGCCGCAGGGCCTCGGCGGCGGTGCGGCCCATCTCCCGGCGCGCGGCCGGCGGCGAGAGCACCTCGGCGTCCGCGCCGAACGCGAGCAGCGCCCGGACGGCCGGCAACGACTGGAAGCCGAGCGTGAGTTCGACCCAGTCCTCGGGCGCCCCGCCCCCGCTCTCCGGCGGCGGGGCGGCCAGCCGGGTGCCGTGGATCCGGACGAACATGTCCAGCCGCCCGCGCCGCACCCGCACCTTCACCAGCAGTTCCCTGGGCAGCCGCTCCACCTGCTCGCGCAGCACCGTCCAGACGTCGCCCAGCCCCACCCCGGGCCGCCGGCGCACCGGCTCCTCCGAGGTCTCCGCGTACAGCACCCGGTCGGCCCGGAACAGCCGCGGCTCGCCGTGCAGATCGGCCACCAGGTACCAGACCGCGGCCTTGCTGACCAGGCCGTACGGGTCCACGGTGTACTCCACCGGCGCCGGCGTGCCGCTGTGCCGGTAGCGCAGCCGCAGCCGGCGGTCGGCGAACACCGCGTACTGCAGCTCGCCCAGATCCGGTCCCGGCGGCGCACCCGCCTGCAGCCAGCGCGCCGGGTCGACCAGGACCCGCTCGCTGATCCGCTCGGCGCCCGGCCGGTGCGGGGCGGGCAGCGCGGCCATCACCTTGCGCAGCGCCGAGCCGAGCGCGCCGTCCAGCCCGAGGTCGCTGTGCGCGCCCTGGGCGGAGAGCACGAACAGGGCCCGCGCCTCGTCGGCCGTCAGACCGCTGACGTCGGTGCGGTAGCCGGGCAGCAGACTGATGCCGCCGTGCCGGCCGCGTTCGGTGTAGACGGGCACGCCGGCCGCCGAGAGCGCCTCGACGTCGCGGTAGATGGTGCGGACCGACACCTCCAGCCGTTCGGCCAGTTCGGTGGCGGGCACCCGGCCGCGGGTCTGGAGCAGCAGCAGGATCGAGAGCAGGCGGTCGGCCTTCATGGCACGAGGATCCCAAGAATCATGACGACGGTTGTCAGGTTTTACCGGGAGATTGCCTGCCGACAGGAAAACCCTTCCGCACCTTGGAGCCGATACACCTCATGGACACCACCCAGGACCCGCGCCCGCTGTACCTGCTCGCCCTCGACCAGCTGGAGAAGCTGCTCGCCGAGGTCCGGCCGGAGGACCTGGACCGGTCCACCCCGTGCGCCGAGTACGACCTGCGGGCCCTGCTCGGCCACGTGGTCGGCGGGATCCACCGGTTCGCCTACACCGGCGAGGGCGGCCTCTCCCTGGACGTCGCCGCCGCGACCGGCGGGGTTCCCGACGACGGCTGGCCGGCCGCGCTCGGCCGGGCCCGCGCCCGGGTGACCGCCGCCTGGGCGGAGGACACCAAGCTGGACCGCCCGACCTCGGTGCCCTGGGGCGAGGTGAGCGGCCGCGACGCGGTGGGCGGCTACCTCCTGGAGACCGTCATCCACTCCTGGGACATCGCCCGCGCGCTCGGCACCGGCCTCCCGCTGGACGAGCGGCTGGGCGAGACGGCGCTGGCGATCGCCCGGGTCGCGCTGCCGGCCGAACGGCGCGGCGGCGGCGTCCCGTTCGCCCCGGTCCAGCCCGCCCCGGACGACGCCGACGTGTACACCCGGCTCGCCGCCCACTCCGGCCGCGCGGTCTGACACACCGCCCTCAGTGGCTCGGCGCGCACCGCTCCAGCCGCCCGGTGTACACGTCGATCTTGTGGTCGAGCACGGCCAGCGTCGCGTGCAGGTCCGCGATCTGCTGCCGCACCGCCTCCCGGTGGGCGAGCAGCAGGTCGCGGCGGTCCGCGGAGGTGCGCTCACCCTGCCGGGCCAGCTCCACGTACCGCAGCATGTCGGCCACCGGCATCCCGGTCAGCCGCAGCCGCCCCAGGAAGGCCAGCCGGTGCAGGTCGCCGTCGCTGTACCGGCGCTGGCCCGAGGCCGAGCGGTCCACCGGATCGAGCAGGCCGATCCGCTCGTACCAGCGCAGGGTGTGCGCGGTCAGCCCGCTGGCCTCCGACACCTCGCCGATGGTGTGCCGCGGCCTCCGGTCGGGCGCGCCGGCCGGATCCCGGAACACCTCCCAGCAGGAACGCAGTTCGGTCTCGAACGATGCGAGTTCGGTCATGGTCGGTCCCCCGGTGATGAACGTGACAACAGAACCAGCGCCTGGGCGCGCGCTCGAAGCGAGCGTGCCGCCGTCAAGCCTGCCATCCCGCCGGGCCCGCCGGCCCGGTTAGAGTCGGGCCCCATGGAGAGCTTGCGGAAGATCGAGACCTGGCCGGTGCCGCACGCGGCGGCGGCCGTCGTACGGGGCGCGGACGGCGCGGTGCTGGGCGCGCACGGGCCGCAGGACCACCTGTTCCCGCTGGCGTCGGTGACCAAGCTGCTCACCTCCTACGCCGTGCTGGTCGCGGTCGAGGAGGGCGTCTTCGAACTCGACGACCCGGCCGGGCCGGAGGGCTCGACCGTGCGGCACCTGCTGGCCCACACTTCGGGCCTGGCCTTCGACGAGCACAAGGTGATGGCCGCGCCCGGCAGCCGCCGGCTCTACTCCAACGCCGGCTTCGACGTGCTCGCGCAGACCCTGGAGCGGGCCGCCGGCATCGAGTTCGGCCGGTACGCCGCCGAGGCCGTGTTCCAGCCGCTCGGCATGCACGCCACCCTGATCAACACCGCGCACCGCTCCCCCGCCGGCGCCGGCGGCCTGTCCACCCTCGCCGACCTCACCCGGTTCGCCGCCGAACTCCAGGCGCCCAAGCTGCTCGACCCGGGCACCCTGCGCGTCGCCACCCGCGAGGTCGCCTTCCCGGGCACCAGCGGGGTGCTGCCCGGCTTCGGCCACCGCCGGCCGAACGACTGGGGCCTCGGCTTCGAGATC
Source organism: Kitasatospora sp. NPDC057595 (assembly GCF_042800875.1). Classification (NCBI taxonomy): domain Bacteria; kingdom Bacillati; phylum Actinomycetota; class Actinomycetes; order Kitasatosporales; family Streptomycetaceae; genus Kitasatospora; species Kitasatospora sp. NPDC057595. Next base: position 16,683 of record NZ_JBHVGL010000025.1, read on the forward strand.
CGCGACAGCAAGGCGCCGCACTGGACCGGCACCGCCAACTCCCCGGCCACCTTCGGCCACTTCGGCCAGTCCGGCACCTTCCTCTGGGTGGACCCGCAGGCCGGCGCGGCCTGCGTCGCGCTCACCGACCGGGACTTCGGCCCGTGGGCCGCCGAGGTCTGGCCGGCCCTCAGCGACGCCGTCCTCGCCGAGCTCTAGCCGCCGGGCGCCGTCAGCCGTACGAGACCGGCGAGTGCATCTCCCACAGGAGCAGCTCCGCGCCGCTCTCGCCGGCCGTCGGCGCCGCGAAGGCGTCCCCGGTGATCCGCACGCTGTCGCCGGGGACCATCGAGCGACCCCCGCCCTGCGGCCCGGGCACCGTCCGGTAGCCGAGCGAGCCGGCCGTCAGGTGCGCGTAGCGGTAGGCGGCGGCCGGCAGCTCGGGCAGCGGCTGCCACGGCCCGGCGGTCACCAGCCACAGCGCGGCGTCACCGCGCCGCAGCCGCAGCGCCTGGCTGCCGGCGTCCCGTTCCAGCCCGGAGGCGAGCAGCGTCAACCCGTCGGCGGCGCGCTCCACCCCGCGCAGCCCGTACGCGGGGGGCGCGTCGAAGACGTCGGGCTGGAGCCACATCTGGACGAAGCGGACCGGGCCGTCGGCGCCGCCGACGTTGCGCTCGGTGTGGGTGACGCCGGATCCGGCGCTCAGGTGCTGGACCATGCCGGGGCGCACCACCCCGCCGTGCCCCTGGGAGTCCCGGTGGGCGAGCGCGCCCTCCAGCACCCAGGTGAGGATCTCGGTGTCCCGGTGCCGGTGCTCGTCGAACCCGGCGCCGGGGGCGAGGAGTTCCTCGTTGCACGCGAGCAGCGCGCCGAAGTGGGTGTTCTTCGGGTCGTAGTGCCCGGAGAAGGAGAACGCGTGCCGGGTCTCGACGCCCTCGGCGGGCGTCGAGCGGTAGCGCTCGGCGGTACGGCGCAGATCGGCGCGGGGGCGGGCGGGGGCATCGGTCACGGGACCACCGTAGTGGCAGTCCTGACGGGTGTGACCGTCACCACCCGGCCCGTCCGCCGGGCCCTGTGCACGAGCAGTCACTCCGGTGAGGCAGTCTTGTCCCTGTGCCAGCCGCTTCCGCGAACTCCAAGAGCGATCCGACCGCCGATCCCGACAAGAACGGGAAGAGCCCGACCCCGGGCGCCGGGAGAGACCGGCCCGGACGGGCGGCGCCGCGCCTGACCGCGCAGGAGCGCCGGCTCGCCGCCGAGCGCGCCGAGCGCCGGGCGGCGACCCTCAAGCGACTGGAGAAGTCCTCCGGCAAGCTCGCCTCGGCCGCCATCGCCCGGATGGACGACCAGCTCGGCTGGTACCGGCGGATGCCGCCGGAGCACCGCTCCTGGATCGGCCTGGTCGCCCAGGCCGGCATCGCCGCGTTCACCGAGTGGTACCGCAAGCCGGACGCCCCGCAGGCGATCTCCACGGACGTCTTCGGCACCGCGCCGCGCGAGCTGACCCGGGCGATCACCCTGCGCCAGACCGTCGAGCTGATCCGCACCACCATCGAGGTGATGGAGGAGGCCATCGAGGAGGTGGCCGCCCCGGGCGACGAGGCCGACATGCGCGAGTCGGTGCTGGTCTACGCCCGCGAGATCGCCTTCGCCACCGCCCAGGTGTACGCCCAGGCCGCCGAGGCCCGGGGCGCCTGGGACGCCCGGCTGGAGGCGCTGGTGGTCAACTCGCTGCTCTCCGGCGACGCCGACGAGGGCGTGCTGTCCCGGGCCGCCGCGCTCGGCTGGGGCCAGCCGAGCCAGGTCCGGGTGGTGATGGGCTCGGCTCCGGACGGTGACAGCGAGCTGGTGGTCGAGGCGATCCGCCGGGCCGCCCGGTACGCCAAGCTGCACGTGCTGACCGGGGTGCTGGGCAAGCGCCTGGTGGTCGTGGTGGGCGGCGAGAAGGAGCCGGTGCACGCGGCCCGGGCGCTGATCGGCCAGTTCGCGCCGGGCCCGGTGGTGGTCGGCCCGACGGTGCCGGACCTGCTCTCGGCGACCCGCTCGGCGCACGCCGCCGCGGCCGGCCTGCGGGCCTGCGCGGCCTGGCCGGACGCGCCGCGGCCGGTGCTGGCCGACGACCTGCTGCCGGAACGGGCGCTGGCCGGCGACCAGGCGGCCCGGCAGCAGCTGGTGGAGGAGATCTACACACCGCTGGACGAGGCGGGCTCGGCACTCCTGGAGACCCTGAGCGTCTACCTGGAGCAGGCCTCCTCGTTGGAGGGTGCCGCCCGGATGCTCTTCGTCCACCCAAACACGGTGCGCTACCGGCTCCGACGTGTGACCGACGTCACGGGCTACGCGCCTTCCGACGTACGTTCGGCGTTCACCCTGCGTATCGCACTGGCGCTGGGCCGGCTCATGGCCGCCGGAGAGTCAAGCTGACCACGCTGTAGGGACCTTACAATCCCGGATGCTTTTCTTCGTTACCGTCGCCTACCCGCCCCCGGGCGCCTGGCGAGAGAGGGTTGAACCGTGCTCGTAATCGTCGCCCCTGGACAGGGTGCCCAGACCCCCGGTTTCCTCAGCCCTTGGCTGGAGCTCGACGGTGTCGCCGACCGCCTGCAGGGCTGGTCGGAGGTCGCCGGGCTCGACCTTGTGCGCGCGGGAACGGAGGCGGACGCCGAGGAGATCAAGGACACCGCCGTCGCCCAGCCGCTGCTGGTGGCGGCCGGCCTGATGACCGCACGTGCGCTGTTCCCGGACGAGGACGCGGCCCGTGCGCTGGTCGGCGCCGTCGCCGGCCACAGCGTCGGTGAGATCACCGCCGCGGCCGGTGCCGGCGTGCTCAGCGCACGCGACGCGCTCACCTTCGTGCGTGAGCGCGGCCTCGCCATGGCCGAGGCCGCCGCCGCCACCGAGACCGGCATGAGCGCCGTGCTCGGCGGCGACCCGGAGGTCGTCGCGGCGAAGCTCGCCGAGCACGGCCTGACCCCGGCCAACAACAACGGCGGCGGCCAGATCGTCGCGGCCGGCACCCTGCCGCAGCTGGACGCGCTGCGCGCGGACCCGCCGGCCGGCGCCCGGCTGATCGCGCTGAAGGTCGCGGGCGCGTTCCACACCTCCCACATGGCTCCCGGTGTCGAGCGGCTGGCCAAGCTGGCCCCGACCCTGCCGGTCGCCGACCCCAAGGTCGCCTACGTCTCCAACCAGGACGGCGAGGTCGTCGCCTCCGGCGCCGAGGTGCTGAGCCGGCTGGTGTCGCAGGTCTCCAACCCGGTCCGCTGGGACCTCTGCATGGAGACCCTGCAGCGGCTCGGCGCGACCGCCGTCATCGAGCTCGCCCCGGCGGGCACCCTCACCGGACTGGTCAAGCGCAACCTCAAGGGCGTGGCGACGCTTGCCCTCAAGACCCCCGCCGACCTGGACAAGGCCCGCGAGCTCGTCGCGGAGCACGGCGGGCAGGAGCAGGAGCAGCAGGCATGAGCGACACCCCCCAGATCACACCGGTGACCGGTGCGCAGTACTCGCGCATCCACGGCGTGGGCGGCTACCGCCCGGTCCGGGTGATCCCGAACGCCGAGGTGCTGACCTGGATCGACTCCTCGGACGAGTGGATCCGCACCCGCAGCGGGATCGCCGAGCGCCGCTGGGCCGGCCCGGAGGAGTCGGTCGCCGAGATGTCGGTGCAGGCCGCCGGCAAGGCGATCGCCCAGGCGGGGATCGACCCGGCGCGGATCGGCGGCGTGATCGTCGCCACCGTCTCGCACCTCAAGCAGACCCCGGCGATCGCCACCGAGATCGCCGAGCGGCTCGGCTGCGGCACCGCCCCGGCCTTCGACATCTCGGCCGCCTGCGCCGGCTTCGGCTACGGCCTGAGCCTGGCCGACGGCATGGTCCGCGGCGGCAGCGCCGAGTACGTGCTGGTGATCGGCGTGGAGCGGCTCAGCGACCTCACCGACACCTCGGACCGCTCGACCGCGTTCATCTTCGGCGACGGCGCCGGTGCGGCGATCGTCGGCCCGTCCGACACCCCCGGCATCGGCCGGGTCATCTGGGGCTCGGACGGCTCGCAGAAGGACGTCATCTCGCAGACCGAGGCCTGGGACACCGCCTTCGCCAAGGAGGACGCCGTCAACGGCGCCGGCGAGGAGATCAAGTGGCCCGCGCTGCGCATGGAGGGCCAGACGGTCTTCCGCTGGGCGGTCTGGGAGATGGCCAAGGTGGCGCAGCAGGCGCTGGACGCCGCCGGGATCACCGCCGACCAGCTCGGCGCGTTCATCCCGCACCAGGCCAACATGCGGATCACCGACGCCATGATCAAGGCCCTCAAGCTGCCCGCCACGGTGCCGGTCGCCCGTGACATCACGGAGACCGGGAACACCTCGGCGGCGTCCATCCCGCTGGCGATGGAGCGCATGCTGGAGAGCGGCGAGGCCCGCAGCGGCGACCTCGCCCTGATCATCGGGTTCGGGGCGGGTCTCGTGTACGCCGCCGCAGTCGTTACGCTCCCCTAGGCGTTTTCGCCCGATCCACCCGCAAACCTGCGTCCGTCCGCCGGGCGGCCGCATTCAACACCGAAGAGGAGCAGCCAGTATGGCTACCAAGGACGAGGTTCTGGAAGGTCTCGCCGAGATCGTCAACGAGATCGCCGGCATCCCGACCGAGGACGTCGAGCTCGACAAGTCCTTCACCGACGACCTGGACGTCGACTCGCTGTCCATGGTCGAGGTCGTCGTGGCCGCCGAGGAGCGCTTCGACGTCAAGATCCCGGACGACGAGGTCAAGAACCTGAAGACCGTCGGCGACGCCGTGGACTACATCCTCAGCCACGCCTGAGCGGTCGGCGCGCTCGACGCGTTCGACGCCTGACATCGGCCGACTCCTGGGAGTCGGCCGACCCGCCGGCCGGGACGCCCCACCGGGCGCCCGGCCGGGCTCACCTTCGGCCGCCGCCGACCCCCGCACAACGTGAGAGAAGAAGATCCAGTGACTGTTGAGAACCGTACCGTGGTCGTCACGGGTATCGGCGCCTTCACGCCGCTGGGCGGCGACGCCGCCACCACCTGGGAGAACCTGGTCGCCGGGCGCTCCGGGGTGGCTGCCCTGACCGAGGAGTGGGCCGCCGAGCTTCCCGTGCGGATCGCGGCGCGCACCGCCGTCGAGCCGGGCGAGATCCTGCCCCGTCCGCTCGCCCGCAAGCTGGACCGCTCGGCCCAGTTCGCGCTGATCGCCGCCCGTGAGGCCTGGGCCGACGCCGGCTTCGAGACCCCGGCCACCGACGAGTCGTCCAAGCTCGCCCCGGAGCGCCTGGGCGCCGTGATCGCCTCCGGCATCGGCGGCGTGACCACCCTGCTCGACCAGTACGACGTGCTGAAGGAGAAGGGCGCCCGCAAGGTCTCCCCGCACACCGTCCCGATGCTGATGCCCAACTCCCCGGCGGCCAACGTCGGCCTGGAGGTCGGTGCCCGCGCGGGTGTGCACACCCCCGTCTCCGCCTGCGCCTCCGGCGCCGAGGCGATCGGCTACGCGATCGAGATGATCCGCAGCGGCCGCGCCGACGTGGTGGTGGCGGGCGGCACCGAGGCGGCGGTCCACCCGCTGCCGATCGCCGCGTTCGCCAACATGATGGCGATGTCCAAGAACAACGACGAGCCCGAGCGCGCCTCCCGCCCGTACGACAAGGGCCGGGACGGCTTCGTGCTGGGTGAGGGCGCCGGCGTGGTCGTGCTGGAGTCGGTGGAGCACGCCGAGGCCCGCGGCGCCCGGATCTACTGCGAGGCGGTGGGCCAGGGCCTGTCCTCGGACGCCCACCACATCGCCCAGCCGGAGCCGACCGGCGCCGGCGTGGCCCGCGCGCTGGCCGACCTGTTCGACCGCAACGAGCTGGACAAGGCCGAGATCGTGCACGTCAACGCGCACGCCACCTCGACCCCGCAGGGTGACACCGCCGAGCTGAAGGCGCTGCGCAAGGAGCTGGGCGAGGACCTCGACCACATCGCCATCTCGGCCACCAAGTCGATGACCGGTCACCTGCTGGGCGGCGCCGGCGGCATCGAGACGGTCGCCACCGTGCAGGCGCTGTACCACCGCCTCGCCCCGCCGACCATCAACGTCGACGAGCTGGACGACGACGTGGAGGCGGACATCGTCCGCGACGAGGCCCGCAAGCTGCCCGAGGGCCGGATCGCCGCGCTGAACAACTCGTTCGGTTTCGGCGGCCACAACGTGGTGCTGGCCTTCCGCACCCGCTGACCCCGGGCCCGGCTCCCGGGCCCAGGACGACGGCCCAGGACGACGGAGAGGGGGCCCGGCGCTCGCGATGAGCGCCGGGCCCCCTCTCCCGTTCGTCCGTCCGGTCAGACCACCTGGTGCAGCCAGCGCACCGGGGCGCCCTCGCCGGCGTACCGGAAGGGCTCCAGCTCGTCGTCCCAGGGCTTGCCCAGCAGCATGGCGATCTCCGCCTCCAGGTCCGCCCCCTCGCTGCGGGCGCGCAGCAGCACGGCCCGCAGCCGGTCCTCGGGGATCAGGATGTCCCCGTGGATGCCGGTGACGGCATGGAAGATGCCGAGGCCGGGGGTGCTGCTGTACCGCTCGCCCTCGGCCGCGGCGCAGGGCTCGCTGGTGACCTCGTAGCGCATCAGCTGCCAGCCGCGCAGCGCGGAGGCGAGCTTCGAGGCGGTACCGGGCTCGCCCTGCCAGGACAGCTCGGCACGCCAGTGCCCGGGCGCGGCCGGCTGGCGGATCCAGTCCAGGCTCACCCGCACGCCGAGCACCCCCGCGACGGCCCACTCGACGTGCGGGCACAGCGCGCGGGGCGCGGAGTGGATGTACAGGACTCCACGTGTCGTCACCGGGACCTCCAGGCTGTGGACGAGGGTCGCCTTCCCCAGCTGCCTCGTGTTCGAGCCCGTAGTTGATCCGCAGTTACCCACGTCGGCTGACATTAAGCCACTAAATTGAGCAAAACGGACAGGCTTTCGCTCAATGCTAGTCGAAACCGCAACGAGGTCCACCCCCCGGTCGGATCTCTCCCCCGAACGGCCCCATCGCCGGGCGGGACCACCGTACCGCGCGGCCCCGCAGCGGGGATGACGCACTTTCGGATCCGGCCGGAATGCGGTAGTGCGGCCCGGGCCTCTCCGCCGGGTACGCAAACCGCTCCGCCCCGCACCGGGCGGGCCGGGTGCGGGGCGGAGCGGGCGCCGATGGGACGTCAGCCGTCCAGACGGACCACCATCTTGCCGGTGTTGGCGCCGCGCAGCATGTCCAGGAAGGCCTGCGGCACGTTCTCGAAGCCGTCCACCACGGTCTCCTCGAAGCGAAGCCTCCCGTCCTTCAGCCAGCCGCCGACCTCGGCGAGGAACTGCGGCTTCAGCGCGCCGTGGTCGCCGACCAGCACGCCCTCCAGGCGCAGCCGCTTGCCGATGACCTGTGCCAGGTTGCGCGGGCCGGGCGCCGCGGAGGTGTCGTTGTACTGGGCGACGGCGCCGCACAGCACGGCCCGGCCGTGCACGCCCAGCGCGTTGATCGCGGCCTCCAGGTGCTCGCCTCCGACGTTGTCGAAGTAGAGGTCGATGCCCTCCGGGGCGGCCTTGGCGAGCTGCTCGCCGACCGGGCCGTCCTTGTAGTCGAAGGCGGCGTCGAAGCCGTACTCCCCGGTCAGCCGGGCGACCTTCTCCGCCGAACCGGCCGAGCCGACCACCAGCGAGGCGCCCTTGAGCCGGGCGATCTGGCCGACGATCGAGCCGACCGCGCCGGCCGCGCCGGACACGAACACCCGGTCGCCCTCCTTGAGCGCGCCGACCGCCAGCAGGCCCGCGTACGCGGTCAGGCCGGGCATGCCGAGCACCCCGAGGTAGGCGGAGAGCGGCACGCCCTCGATCGAGGGCACCTTGACCGCGCGCGAGGCCGGGACGGTGGCGTACTCGCGCCAGCCCAGCCCGTGCAGCACCGCGTCGCCCGGGGCGAAGCCCTCGGCGCCGGAGGCGACCACGTACCCGACGGCGCCGCCGTCCATCACCTCGCCGAGCCGGAACGGCGGGACGTAGGACTTCACGTCGTTCATCCGGCCGCGCATGTAGGGGTCGACCGACAGGTGGGTGTTGCGGACCAGGACCTCGCCCGGGCCCGGAGTGCGGACCGGCGCCTCGACGAGGGCGAAGTCGGCCGGGGCGGGCCAGCCCCGCGGACGGGCGGCGAGGTGCCACTCACGAGCGGTGGCGGGCGCTTCCGGCGCGGTCGGCTCGGCGGCCATGATGATCTCCCACATGAAAGGTTGAGCAGGTGAAGTAAGAATGGGCATGAAAAGTTCATGTCGTCAAATATTCAGGTAGACTGGTGGCCATGAACGCCCAGCAGAACCGGGACACGCCGCCGCAGGCCGATGAGATCACCCGCGAGGTCGTCGATCTCATGGCCAACCTGGTCGCGCTCTTCCACCGCGAGTACGAGGAGGCCGCCGCCGCCCGCTCGCTCACCGGAGCGCAGGCCAAGGTCCTCGCCCTGCTGCGACGCGGCCCCATGCCCATGCGCCAGATCGCCCAGACGCTCAGCTGCGAGCCCTCCAACATCACCGGCATCGTCGACCGGCTGGAGACCCGCGGCTTCGTCACCCGCCAGCCCGACCGGCAGGACCGCCGGGTCAAGCTGGTCGCCGCCACCGACACCGGCCGCACCGCCTCCACGGAGCTGCGCGAGTCGCTGAACTTCGCCCGCGAGCCGCTGGCCGCGCTCGGCCCGGAGGAGCGCACGCAGCTGCGCGACCTGCTCCGGCGGATGCTCGCCGGCGCCACCGGACCGGGGGCGTGAGAAGCGTCACAGCGCCGGCCGCCGAATTGGCCGCCGATCGGAGGTAACCGAACACTCCCCCGAAACGTCTAACGTTCGGATGACCGGCACCCGCCCGCGACCAGGCGGTACGGGTGGGGAAACTGAGCGGAAGACGGGGGGACGGGAAGGATGAGCAGCAGCTCGCGCCGTCGGCGTGTCATACGGACCGTCATAGGACTCGCCGCCGTGCTGGTGCTGTCCGTGGTCGGTGCCGGGGCCTGGTTCTACCACCGGCTCGACACCAACATCACCACCTTCGACGCCGGCGGCGTCGCCACCGAGCGACCGCCGGCGCCGACACCGACCGCGCGGGGCGCCTCGGTGCCGGTCAACGTCCTGCTGCTCGGCTCGGACACCCGCAACGACGGCAACGCCGACCTCGGCGGCGGCGAGGAGGGCGTCGGCCACTCCGACACCGCGATCCTGCTGCACGTCTACGCCGACCGCAAGCACGCCGTCGGCGTCTCCATACCCCGCGACGCCCTGGTGACCATCCCCTCCTGCCGGCTGCCCAGCGGTGACTGGACCAAGCCGCGGACCGGCCAGATGTTCAACGAGGCCTTCACCGTCGGCGAGGCCGAGAAGGGCAACCCGGCCTGCACCCAGAACACCGTCGAGGCGCTCACCGGCCTGCGCATCGACCACACCATCGTGGTCGACTTCAAGGGCGTCGCCGCGATGACCGAGGCCATCAACGGCGTGGACGTCTGCGTGCCCAACGACGTCAACTCGCACAACATCAAGCTCAAGAAGGGCCCGCAGAAGATATCCGGCCCGCCGGCCGTCGACTACCTGCGCGCCCGCTACGGCTTCGGCGACAACTCCGACATAGGCCGGATGAAGCGCCAGCAGGCCTTCCTCTCCTCGATGATCCGCAAGGTCCAGTCCCAGGGCTTCTCCCTGCCCACCCTGCTCCCGCTGGCCGACGCCGCGACCCGCTCGCTCACCGTCGACGAGGGCCTGGGCACCGCGATGAAGCTGGTCGACTTCGCCCAGTCGCTGCAGCAGATCAACCTCTCCGACATCACCTTCGTCACCGCCCCCTGGCGGTTCTCCACCGTGCAGAACGGCCGGGTCGACCTCGTCCACCCCGACGTGGACACCCTGTGGCGGCTGCTGCGCGAGGACCGCACCCTGGACGGCCAGGCCACCGGCGAGGTCGCCGACGCCGCGAGCGCGACCCCCACCGCCCCCGCCGAGTCCTCCCCCTCGCCCTCCCCGACCGCCACCCCGCTCACCGCCGAGCAGCTCGCCACCCCGGTCACCGTGGTCAACGGCGTCGGCACCGACGGACTGGCCGGCCGCGGCTCCGCGGCGATCCGCGCCCAGGGCTACCGGAACGTCGCGCTCGGCCAGACCACCGGCGGGCGGCTGCTCACCGAGATCGCCTACGACCCGCCGTTCAAGGCCGTCGCCGAGCAGCTCGCCGCGCTCTTCCCGGGCTCCCGGATGACCGAGGAGCCGGGCTCGGAGGGCATCACCGTCACCCTCGGCCGCGACTACCACCCGGCCGCCACCGGCGCGCCCACGCCCGGCGTCCCGTCCGGCGTCCCGTCCGCCGCCGCCACCGGCCCGCTGCCGACCACCGTCCCCAGCGGCATAGCCGAGAACAGCCGCTCCGCCGACACCGACCCCTGCGCCAACCTCACCTTCGGCTGAGCCGGCGCGGGCCGCCCGGCTCAGACCGGGTCGGGCAGCCCGGTGACGACGGCGGTGAGCCGGGTGCCGGGCGGGAAGGCACCGGCCGCGGTGAGGCCGTACAGGGCCGCCAGCGCCTTCGCCACGTAGCGGCGCTCCAGCGCGATGCCGTGCCGCCGCTCGAAGCCGGCCGCGAACTCCTCCAGCGCAGCCGGCACCCGCCCGTACCCGCCGCCGTGGTGGCCGTGCTCGATCCGCCAGCCGTCGAACTCCCGCCCGTACGCCTCCCGGTGCAGCCGCGTCACCTCGCCCTCCAGGTAGCCCTCGCCGCCGCGCAGCACCGCCACGCCCAGCGCCCGCGCCCCGGGCGGCAGGCCCGCCGCGATCCCGGCCAGCGTGCCGCCGGTGCCGACCGGGCAGCAGACCACGTCCCGCTCCCCGAGCCCACCCGCCTCCAGCAGCTCCGCCACCACCGCCTGGGCACCGCGCGCGGCGAGCGCGTTGGACCCGCCCTCGGGCAGCACCAGGCACGGCCCGAAGCGCCGTCGCAGCTCCGCCTCTCCGCCGCCGCCCCCGGCGACCCGCCCGGCCGCCTCCCGGTACTCGGCCCGGGACAGGAACACCAGCTCCATCCCGGCCTCCTCGGCGGCCCGCAACGACCAGTTCCGCGGCGCCCCCGCCAGCTCCTCGCCCCGCACCAGCCCCACGCTCGACAGCCCCAGCGCCCCCGCCGCCAGCGCCACCGCCCGCAGATGCGTCGAGTACGCCCCGCCGAAGGTCACCAGCCGCCGGTGCCCGTCCCGCACCGCGGACTCCAGATTGGGCCCCAGTTTGCGCCACTTGTTCCCCGGCACCAGCGGATGCACCAGATCGTCCCGCTTCAGCCGCAGCCCCACCCCGGCCCGTTCGAACACCTCGTCAACACAGGGGACCAGCGGGGTCGGTACACACGGAGCCTGGAGCACCCGCCCAGAATACGGAGCGGCCCGCACCGGCCCGCCGTCCGGCCGGGGCCGACGGGGTGCCGACGCGGGCCGGGGGCCTCATCGTCCGGGTGAATCCTGGCGCGTCGCAGCGTGGCAGCAGGCCCGATCCCCTAGGGTTTTCCCAGCCAGGGGGCCGCTCGCGCGGGTACGGAAGGTGGGGCGGGTGGGACTCGAACCCACGACCAAGGGATTATGAGTCCCCTGCTCTAACCGGCTGAGCTACCGCCCCGGTTCGCGGCACGCGACGGCAGGCCGGTCGCGGCAGCAGCAGACGGCCCCGGAAGGCCGTCCCGGGCAGCATAGCCGGTCGATCACCCGTGGTGCGCGCCGGGGGCGCGCACGGGTGCGCGGGCGGGCGGACGACGGTGGCGCCGGCCGCGCCGGACTGGTAGATCTTGGTCCCGAACGGCGGAGAAGCGTGGACGGTCGCGCCCGCCCCGAGGAGGAGACGGAGCCCCGGATGCCCTCCCGCCCGGTCCGCACCGCGCACGCCGCGAGGACGGTCGCGGTGGCGGCCCTGCTGCTGGCCACCGCGATGGCGTGCGGCGGGGGCCAGGGCGACGGACGGACGGCGGCGGTGGCCCCGCAGAACCCGGTCTGGGACCGGGTCGGCACGCTGTCGGTGCACACCGCGCAGGGGCCCCGGGCGTGCACGGCGAGCGTGGTGCAGAGCCCGCGGCGCAATCTGCTGGTGACCGCCGCGCACTGCGTGCAGAACCACCGGATCGGCCTGCTGGACGGCCTGGTGTTCACCCCCGGCTACCGCGACGGGTACTCACCGTACGGGAGTTGGCCGGTGAGGTCGGTCACCGTCGATCCCCGCTGGTCCGCCGACGCCGACCCCGAGTACGACGTGGCGTTCGTCACCGTGGACCCGGTGGGCGGCCGGCAGGTCGAGGACGCGGTCGGCGGCAACCCGCTCGGCACCGACCAGGGCTTCGGCCTGGCGGTCTCGGTCACCGGCTACCCCAACGAGCGCGACGAGCCGATCACCTGCTCGGGCCTGACCGCCTCGCAGAGCCCCACCCAGGAGCGGTTCGACTGCGCCGGCTACACCGACGGCACCAGCGGCAGCCCCTGGCTCACCACCAACGGCCGGGTGATCGGGGTGATCGGCGGCTACCAGGAGGGCGGCGAGACGCCGGGCACCTCGTACAGCGTGACCTTCGACGAGCGGGTCACCGAACTCTTCCAGCAGGCGGTGACCTGAGGCGGTGACGTGCGTCGCCGGCGTCCGGCAGCGACGTGAGGCGGCTCACAGCAGCCGGTCCGCCCAGGACAACACGAAGGCCCCCCGGTCTACCGAGGGGCCTTCGCTCTGAGCAGTCACCGGGCGGACCCGGCGCAGCTCCCGCATTTGGACTCGAACCAAAAACCTGCCGGTTAACAGCCGGCTGCTCTGCCAATTGAGCTATGCGGGATCGCGATACACAACTCCCGTACCACGTGTGGGCGTCAGCACCAGATGGGCATCCACCGCGCTCCCCCAATTGGACTCGAACCAATAACCTGCCGATTAACAGTCGGCTGCTCTGCCAATTGAGCTATGGGGGATCGAGCTTCGCGCCCCGGCTCCCGGTCTCCCGGGCTCCTCGGCGCTCGCTGCGGGACATACATTAGCGCACTCGGGGGGGTGGTCCGCCAATCGCTTTCCCCGGCCCCCGGCCGGACGCCCCCGCCCGGCGCGTTCCCCGCGCGCCCGGGGCGCCGTCCGTGGATGCTGGGGTCGCCGACGGTTCACCGTCCCGGCAGACGGGTAGGGCAATGCGGCAATGGCCGCCAGGAGAGGGTGGAATCCGACCATGTGGAAGCTGTCGTTCGGTGTCGGACTCGCGACGGGCTACGTCCTGGGCACGCGGGCGGGGCGCCAGCGGTACGAGCAGATCGCCAGGATGACCCGGCAGGTCGCCCAGAACCCGAAGGTCCAGGGTGCCGCCGGCAAGGCCCGGCAGCAGGCCGGCGCGGTCGCCGGGAAGGCCGCCGGCGCCGTCGCCGGCAAGGTCGGCGACCGGCTGCCCGACTCGGTCACCGACCGGGTGCCGTACTTCAACCGGGCCAGGAGCGAGGACGACAGCTGGGGCACCTACCGCCCCTGACCGACGTCCCCGACCGGCCCGCCGTACCGCCTAGCACCCGTCCGTGACGGACTGGTGACCGGGCGGTGACGGCCGGCCGGACGCGGGCTCCCGGGCGCGGTACCGAACGGGCAACACTTGCCCGGGCGGGCCGCGCCCGGACGCCCGCTGAGGCATGATCTCGACCATGGCCATCGTCGCGGGGATAGACAGCTCGACCGGTCGCACCCGGATCGTCGCGTGCGACTCCGCAACAGGGGCCGTCCTGCGCTCCGGCAAGGCACCGCACCCCGCGCCCGAGGACCCCGACACCCGGCCCGGCGAGACCGACCCGCAGCTCTGGCTGCACTCGCTCGGCGACGCGGCGGCCGGCGGCCTGCTGGAGAGCGTCCGGGCGATCGGCGTCAGCGCGCAGCAGCACGGCATGATCGGCCTGGACGCCGGCGGCGTGCAGGTCCGCCCGGCGATCCTGTGGAACGACCCGCGCTCCAGCGGCGCGGCGGCCGCCCTGCTGGACGAACTGGGCGGCCCGGCGGCCTGGACGGCCGCGATCGGCGCCGTCCCCAGCCCCGCGTACACCATCGCCAAGCTGCGCTGGCTCGCCGAGTTCGAACCGGCCAGCGCCCGGCGGATCGCCGAGGTGCTGCTGCCGCACGACTGGCTGGTCTGGCAGCTGCTCGGCCACCCCAAGCGCCGCACCACCGACCGCGGCGACGCCTCCGGCACCGGCTACTGGTCCCCGATCACCGGCGAGTACCGGCAGGACCTGGTCGAGCTGGCGCTCGGACACGAGCTGAAGCTGCCGGACGTGCTCGGCCCCGCCGAACCCGCCGGCCACACCCCCGAGGGACTGCTCATCTCGGCCGGCACCGGCGACAACATGGCCGCCGCGCTCGGCCTCGGCCTCGGCCCCGGCGACGCGGTGGTCTCGCTCGGCAGCTCCGGGACGATCTTCGCGGTCCACGAGCAGGCCGTGGTGGACGCCACCGGCCTGGTCTCCTCCTTCGCCGACGCCACCGGGCGCCATCTGCCGATGGTCGCCACCCTGAACGCCGCCCAGGTGCTGCGCTCCACCGCCGCGCTGCTCGGCCGCGACCTGGAGGGCCTCAGCGACCTCGCCCTGCAGTCCTCCCCCGGCGCCTACGGACTGGTGCTGCTCCCCTACCTGGACGGCGAGCGGACGCCCGCGCTGCCGCACGCGGCCGGCACGCTGACCGGGATGCGGGCCGAGTCGATGACCCCTCAGCACCTGGCCCGGGCCGCCGTCGAGGGCATGCTCTGCAACAGCGCGGACGCGCTGGACGTGCTGCGCGCCCGCGGCGTCGAGGTGAAGCGGGTGTTCCTGCTGGGCGCCGCCGGGCGGCTGGCGGCGGTGCGGCACGTCGCCCCGCAGCTGTTCGGCGTCCCGGTGGTCGTGCCGCCGCCCGGCGCGCACGCGGCCCGCGGCGCGGCCCGGCAGGCGGCCTGGGCACTGGCCGGCACGCCCGAGCCGCCGCGGTGGGACCTGCCGGAGGCCGTCACCGTGGCCCCGGACGCCGAGCACGACCTGCCCGTCGGCTCGGCGGTCCGCCAGCAGTACCGGGCCGCCCGCGAGCAGATCCACCCGGAGACGGCCGGCTGAGACGGCCCGCCCCGGGGCGTTCCGGGGCGCACGGAGGGTGTACGGACGGCCCGAGCGGTGAAGATGCGTCACCCGGCGACCGGTGGGAGCGTGGGAGACGACGCGGCCACCGTTCGGAAGGGCGACAGAATGCCATGGCACTGCACAAGGGGACCGGCGACGACCGCCGGCTGACCGTCGGCCCGTTCGTCGGCACCGCCGCCGACCCGCTCGGCGCGATGGAAGTGGCGCCCCCGCTGCACCGGCTCGCCGACGGCCCCGTACCGGCCGACACGGCGTACCAGCTGATCCACGACGAACTGCTGCTGGACGGCAACGCGCGGCTCAACCTGGCGACCTTCGTCAGCACCTCGATGGAGGTGCAGGCCACCCGGCTGATGACCGAGTGCCTCGACAAGAACATGATCGACAAGGACGAGTACCCGCAGACCGCCGAACTGGAGCGACGCTGCGTGTCCATCCTCGCCCACCTGTGGCACGCCCCCGACCCGGACGCCGCCGTGGGCTGCTCCACCACCGGCTCCAGCGAGGCCTGCATGCTGGCCGGCCTGGCGCTCAAACGGCGCTGGATCCGCCGCAACGCCGACCGCTACGCGGCGGGGGCCCGGCCCAACCTGGTGATGGGCGTCAATGTGCAGGTCTGCTGGGAGAAGTTCTGCAACTTCTGGGAGGTCGAGGCCCGCACCGCGCCGATGGACGGCGAGCGGTTCCACCTCGGCCCCGAACAGGCGGTGGAGCTCTGCGACGAGAACACCATCGGCGTGGTCGGGGTGCTCGGCTCGACCTTCGACGGCTCCTACGAGCCGGTGGCGGAGATCTGCGCCGCGCTCGACGACCTGCAGCGGCGCACCGGCCTGGACGTCCCGGTGCACGTGGACGGCGCCTCCGGCGCCATGATCGCGCCGTTCCTGGACGAGGACCTGCCCTGGGACTTCCGGCTGCCCCGGGTCGCCTCCATCAACACCTCCGGCCACAAGTACGGGCTGGTCTACCCCGGCGTCGGCTGGGCGCTGTGGCGGGACCACGAGGCGCTGCCCGAGGAGCTGGTGTTCAAGGTCAACTACCTGGGCGGCGACATGCCGACCTTCGCGCTGAACTTCTCCCGGCCCGGCGCCGAGGTGATCGCCCAGTACTACGTCTTCCTGCGGCTCGGCCGGGCCGGTTTCCGGGCCGTCCAGGGCGCCTGCCGGGAGGTGGCCGGGTACCTGGCCGACGGGATCGCGGGGCTCGGCGGCTTCCGGCTGCTGACCCGGGGCGACGAGCTGCCGGTGTTCGCGTTCACCACGACGGACGACGTGCCGTTCGACGTCTTCGACGTGTCGCGCCGGCTGCGCGAGCGCGGCTGGCAGGTGCCCGCGTACACCTTCCCGGCGAACCGGGAGGACCTCGCGGTGCTCCGGGTGGTCTGCCGCAACGGCTTCTCCCGCGACCTCGGGGACCTGCTGCTGGGCGATCTGGAACGGCTGCTGCCGGAGCTGCGCCGCCAGCCGGGCCCGCTCAAGGATCTCGGGGTGCCGGTCCGGACGGGCTTCCACCACTGACCCCCGGCACCGCCCGCCGCCGCACCCGCCGCACCCGCGGATGTAGGTGCGGCAAGGGCTCGCGGCGGGCGTGATCGCGGCCGGGCGGACGCGCTGAACGCGTCGGCCCGGCCGCGTGTCCCTGCGGTCCGGGGCAGCCTCCCCCCGTGGAGGCTGTCACGTACCGGTGGGGGTCAGGGCACGGCCGTCGCCGGGCCGTCGAAACGGTCCCCGGACGAAGGACCGGGGCGGCGAACCGCTCCGGCCGGAAGAAACAATGCCCGACGACCACATGAATGTTCGAGCCTTCCCCGGTGTTGTGAGACACTTCCGTCCGTCTCAGCGCCAGGACCTGGGTTTTGGGACGCCGGGCCGCTGAGGTTTGAGACGCGGACACGCCCGCCCGGGCCCGGAGCGGCGCCCCGCGGGGCATCGCCCGTTCCAGCCCGCCGCCCCGCCCGCCTCGATGTTTGGAAGAGACCGCATGGGTTCCGCCTGGAAGCAGTTGCCGGACGACCTCTCCGCCCCCGCCAGACGTCTGACGGAGGAACTGCGCGCCGTCAAGGACGCGACCGGGCTCTCGCTCTCCGAGCTCGCCGCCCGGACCCACTACAGCCGGGCCTCCTGGGAGCGCTGGCTGAACGGCAAGCGGATCGTCACCGAGCAGGCGCTCGACGCGCTGATCGGGACGGTGGAGTGCGACGGCCCGGCGCTGCGGGCGCTGTGGGACCTGACGGCGGCGGAGGTGGCGGCGGCGCCGGGCGAGGCCTCGGCGGAGGCGGAGGCCGAGGCGGGCGCCTCGGTGGAGCCGGAAGCGGAGCCGGAGGCCGTGCCGGACACCACGCCTGACGCCGCGACAGGCCAGGTGGGTGCGGCCGACGCGGAACCGGCGGAGGGCGCCGGGCCGGAGACCCGTCCGGCGCGCCGCCGCCCTCTGCTGGCCCTGGTCTCGGCCGCGGTGGTGGTGGCGCTGCTGCTGGCCCTCGCCGGCCTGCAGGCGTTCTCCGGCGACGGCGCCGACGACGGCGCCGCGCCGACCGCCGCCACCGTGCCGGCGTCCGCCCCGGCCTCCTCCCCTCCCGCGGCCTCCACGCCGCCCCCGGTGCCCGCCAACCCCGCCCCGGACGTCCCGACCTGTCAGGCGCTCGGCTGCGTCCACAAGGACCCCAGGCCGACCGGCTGCGGCGGGGACGCCCGGACCCTGCTGACCACCAACGTCGGCAAGGTCGTCGTCTACCTCCGGTACAGCCAGAAGTGCCAGGCGGCCTGGGCCGGCATCAGCGAGGGCCAGCCCGGCGACCAGGCGACCATCACCACCAGCGCCGGCGAGTCGGAGACCGCGCTGATCCACTGGGGGTACGACAACTACTCGTGGATGGTGAACGCGGCCGATCCGACGGTCACCCTGCAGGTCTGCGGGCAGCGCAAGGACCCGGAGGGCTCCGCCTGTTCGTCCCAGGTGTCCGACCTGGCCCGGGTGGTCGCCTCCACCCCGATCCCGGTCGGCCCGGCCACCCCGCCGGCCACCGCGACCGCCACCGACCCGGCCCAGCCCGCGCCGCCGGGCCAGTCCGGCTAGGGCGTCTCCCGGCTCAGTCGAGGTAGCCCCGGAGCTGGGCGGCGAAGGCGTGGTCGCGGAGCTTGACCAGGGTCTTGGACTCGATCTGGCGGATCCGCTCCCGGGTCACCCCGAAGAGCACCCCGATCTCCTCCAGCGTGCGCGTCCGTCCGTCGTCCAGGCCGTAGCGGAGCTGCACCACCTGCCGCTCGCGCTCGCCGAGGGTGGCCAGCACCGCGTCCAGGTGCTGACGCAGCAGCAGGAAGGCGGCGGACTCGGCGGGTGATGCCGCGTCGGCGTCCTCGATGAGGTCGCCGAGCGCGACGTCGTCCTCCTCGCCGACCGGGGTGTGAAGCGAGATCGGCTCCTGGGCGAGCCGGAGCAGCTCCCGCACCCGGACCTCGGTCAGCTCCAGGACGGCCCCGATGTCGGCCGGGCCGGGCTCGGTCCCGCGTTCCTGGAGCAGCGAGCGCTGCACCCGCACCACCCGGTTGATCAGCTCGACCACGTGCACCGGCACCCGGATCGTGCGGGCCTGGTCGGCCAGCGCGCGGCTCATCGCCTGGCGGATCCACCAGGTCGCGTAGGTGGAGAACTTGTAGCCGCGGGTGTAGTCGAACTTCTCCACCGCCCGGATCAGGCCGAGGTTGCCCTCCTGGACCAGGTCGAGCAGGGTCAGCCCGCGGCCGACGTAGCGCTTGGCGACGGAGACCACCAGGCGCAGGTTGGCCTCGATCAGCCGGCGTTTGGCGAGCCGGCCGCCCGCCACCAGGGCGGCCAGTTCGCCGGCCAGTGCGACGGCGGGCGGGGGTTCACCGTCCAGCCGTTCCTCGGCGAACAGGCCGGCCTCGATCCGGCGGGCCAGGTCGACCTCCTCGGCCGCGGTGAGCAGCCGGATCCGGCCGATCTCGCGGAGGTACTGGCGGAGCAGGTCGGCCGCCGGGCCGCCGGGCTCGGTGCCGGAGCGCTCCGGCACCTCCTCGGCCTCCTCCGCCTCCTCCGCCCG
Source organism: Kitasatospora sp. NPDC057595 (assembly GCF_042800875.1). Lineage (NCBI taxonomy): Bacteria > Bacillati > Actinomycetota > Actinomycetes > Kitasatosporales > Streptomycetaceae > Kitasatospora > Kitasatospora sp. NPDC057595. Next base: position 35,877 of record NZ_JBHVGL010000025.1, read on the forward strand.
CTCGGCCTCGGCGGCGTCGTCACCGGGCTCGGGGGGCTCGGCGTCGGGGTGCCCGGCCGGCAGGCCCTGGGCGGGCACCCGGGCGCCGTCCGGGAGCGGCGCCCCCGCCCGGCCGTGGTCCTCGGGCGGGGCGGGCGGGTCGGTGGTGGTGGGCTGGGCGGTCGTGGCAAGGCCTCGGTCCACGGGCATCCCCTCGGGGCTGGCGCGACTCTGGCGGACCCGCGCTGAACGGAGACAGGACGTCCTCCAGTGTGGGGCACGCCACACTCCGTGGCCGATACTCGTGCGCGGACTTTCTGAACGCGCTCCTGCAAGCGCCCGCGAGCCCCTACAACGCGGCGGCGCCACCGCTGCGCAGCGACTGCCCGTACTGCTGGAGCTGCCACAGCTCGGTCTGCACCGCGTGCAGTTCCTCGGGGGCGGCCCGGTTGCCCAGCCGCTGGAGGTGGGCGCGGACCTCGTCGACCCGCCGGTCCACGGCCAGCAGCCGCAGCTTGACCAGGAACTCGCCCGCGTAGACGGCGTCCGCCTTGCGGCGCGAGCGCACCGGCTCCACGGTCAGCTCGGTGACCAGCGAGCGCACCCGGTCGTCCGGGCAGGCCTCGCGCACCACGGTGGTGAAGTCGGCCAGCGCGGCCCCGTACGCGGCGCCGCCGGCCTGGCCGATCGCACGGCGCACGGCGGTGTACGGCGGCGTCGGGAACTCGTCCTCGCCGTAGTTGTCGAAGGCCGGCGCGACCAGGTCCGGGTGTTGCAGGGCCAGCTTGAGCAGCTCGCGCTCGACGAACTGCGCCGGGTCGCGCGGGTTGAGCACGAAGGCGGGCCGGGCCGGGCGGGCCTGCTGGGCCGGCTCGGGCCGGCGCTGCTGGCCGTTGGCGCGCGGGTTCTGCCGGCGCTCGCGGTCCCAGCGGGCCAGCTGGGAGACCCGGCGGACCACGAACGGCTCGTCCAGGATGCCGAGCATGCCGGCCAGCCGGACGGCGTACTCGTGCTGGATCGAGCGGTCCTTGATCTTGGCGACGATCGGCGCCGCCTCCTCCAGCGCCGCCGACCGGCCCTCCGGGGTGTCCACCCGGTGCTTGGCGACGACCGAGTTCAGCGCGAACTCGAAGAGCGGGACGGGGTTGTCGATCAGCTCGCGGACCGCGTCGTCGCCCTTGGCCAGGCGCAGGTCGCAGGGGTCCATGCCGCCGGGGCTGACCGCGATGGAGGTCTTGGCGGCGAACTTCTGGTCGTCCTCGAAGGCGCGCAGCGCGGCCTTCTGACCGGCCGCGTCGCCGTCGAAGGTGAAGACGGTCTCGCCGCGGTACTGGGAGGTGTCCATCAGCAGCCGGCGGATGATCTTGATGTGGTCCTCGGCGAAGGCCGTGCCGCAGGTGGCCACCGCGGTGGTGACCCCGGCCAGGTGGCAGGCCATCACATCGGTGTAGCCCTCGACCACGACCGCCCGGCCCGACTTGGCGATCTCCTTCTTCGCCAGGTCGATGCCGTAGAGCACGTGCGACTTCTTGTAGATCGGCGTCTCGGGGGTGTTGAGGTACTTCGGTCCGTTGTCGTCCTCGCGCAGCCGCCGGGCGCCGAAGCCGATCACCTCACCCGCGATGTCCCGGATCGGCCAGACCAGCCGACCCCGGAACCGGTCGATCAGACCGCCGCGCTGGCCCTGCGAGGCCAGGCCGCCGAGCAGGATCTCCTTGTCGCTGAACCCCTTGCCGCGCAGGTAGCGGACCAGGTGCTCCCAGCCGGCCGGGGCGTAGCCGACGCCGAAGGTCTTCGCGGCCTCCTCGTCGAAGCCGCGCTCGGCCAGGAAGCGGCGGCCGATCTCGGCCTCGGGCGAGGCGAGCTGCTCCTGGTACCAGGCGGCGGCCACCTTGTGCGCCTCGACCAGGCGGGTGCGCTCGCCCTGCTGGTGGCGGGGGCTGTAGCCGCCCTCCTCGTAGCGCAGGGTGATGCCCGCCTGGGCGGCCATCCGCTCGACGGCCTCGGCGAAGGTGAAGTGCTCGATCTTCATCAGGAAGGCGATGGTGTCGCCGTTCTCCTGGCAGCCGAAGCAGTGGAAGACGCCCTTGGACGGGTTGACGTAGAAGGAGGCGGACTTCTCGTCGTGGAAGGGACAGACGCCCTTGTACTCGCCACCGCCACCGTTGGTCAGCTGTACGTAGTCGCCGACCACGGCGTCGATCGGCAGTGCGCTCCGCACCGCCTGCACGTCTTCGTCCCTGATCCGCCCGGCCACCCCGGAAGTCTACTGGGGCGACCGGGCCGGACGGCGGGGCGAGCGACCCGGGTCAGGTCCGGGCCGGGCCGACCAGCCGGGAGTGCAGGGCCAGCGCCGAGGCGTCGGTGAGGGTGGCGATCTGGTCGATCACGGTGCGCAGCGCGGCCCCGTCGTCCTCCGCCTCGCGGTACATCGCGGCGAAGACCGGGTCCAGCGCCTCGGGGGCGCGCCGGCCCAGGACCTCGGCCAGCTCGGCGATCACGATCCGCTGCCGGGCCCTCAGCTGGGCCTGCTCGTCGCGCTGCATCACGTACCGGACGGCGACCGCCTTGAGCACCGCGCACTCCAGCCGGACCTCGCGCGGCACCACCAGCTCGGCCGCGTACCGGGTGAGCCGGCCGGGGCCGTAGCGGGCCCGGGTGGCCTGCTCGGCGGCCAGGCAGAACCGGCCGATCAGCTGGCTGGTGAGGTCCTTGAGCCCGGAGCGGGCGCGGGCCGTGCCGTCGTAGGACTCGGGCCACCACTCCTGGGCGAGCAGCCGGTCCAGGGCGGCGGCCAGCTCCTCGGGCCCGGCGTCCCGGGCGTAGCGCTCGGCGACCTTGAACAGCTCGGCGCGCTCGCCCGGGGCGCGCAGCGCGGCCGGGTCGATGTGGCCGGCCTGGAGGCCGTCCTCGACGTCGTGGGTCGAGTAGGCGACGTCGTCGGACCAGTCCATGACGGTGGCCTCGAAGCACTTGCGCCCGGGCGGGGACCCGGCCCGCATCCAGCGGAAGACCGCCAGGTCGTCGGCGTAGACGCCGTACTTGGGCGAGGCCGGGTCGGTGGGGTGGGCGCCGTGCGTCCAGGGGTACTTGGTGGCGGCGTCCAGGGCGGCGCGGGTCAGGTTGAGGCCCACGCTGCGGCCCGGCCAGGGGGCCAGCCGGGCGGGCGCCTCGTCCTGCGGGGCGAAGCGCTTGGGCTCCAGGCGGGTCAGGATGCGCAGCGACTGCGCGTTGCCCTCGAAGCCGCCGCAGGCCTCGGCGGCCTGGTCGAGCGCCTCCTCACCGGTGTGGCCGAACGGCGGGTGGCCGATGTCGTGGGCCAGGCAGGCGGTCTCGACGAGGTCCGGGTCGCAGCCGAGGGCGGCGCCCAGCTCGCGGCCGACCTGGGCGCACTCCAGCGAGTGGGTCAGCCGGGTGCGCGGGAAGTCGCTGCGCATCGGGGCGACCACCTGGGTGGTGCCGGCGAGCCGGCGCAGGGCGGCGGAGTGGAGCACGCGGGCGCGGTCGCGCTGGAACGCCGTACGGCCGGGGCGCTTGTCCGGTTCGGGTACCCAGCGGGCCTCGGCGGCGTGATCGTACGGCGTCGGGGCCGGGGCTGCGGTGAGGCGGTGCGCGGTGTCGTCCATATGACCCTCACCGTACGCCGCGGCGGTGACAGCGGAAGTGTGCCGCGCGCTACGGCGCGCGGGCCGGGGCGTGAACCCTTGGCCGCGCGCCGTAGGCCCCCAGCGTGGGCCCGGAGGGGCTGTCTCCGGCTCCGGCCGGGGTCAGCCCCGGACCGCCTTGAGGACGGCCTCGGCGGCGCCCTCCTGGCCCTTGGCGTTCGGGTGGATGGCCGCCAGGCCGTGTGCCGGGAACGGCGGCTCCACCCAGCGGGCGCTCTCCCCGGCGCACATGTCGTGGCCGGCCGAGGGCGCCGCGAGGTCCACGAAGACCGCCCCGGCCGCCTCCGCCCGCCGTTTGAGCATGGTGTTGAGCTGCTGCTCCTTCTCCACCAGGAAGCCCAGGTCCCCGCCCGCCACGGTGGAGCCCAGCACCGGCACGCAGCTCGCCGGGTCGGCGGGCAGCAGCGCCGGGTAGCCGACCACGTAGACCCGGGCCTGCGGGGCGCGGCGCTTGATCTCCTTCAACTGCTGGCCGAGCCGCTCGCCGGCGGCGTCGACCTTGCGCTGGACCTGGTCGCCGCCGCCGTCCGCGGCGGCGTAGGAGTCGCGGCAGGGGGCGGCGGCGCGGTCCGAGCCGACCAGACCCCTGAGCGCGTCCACCAGGTTCTCCTTGGCGCACTGGCCGACGACGTCCATGAAGCCGGCGTCGTTGCCGCCGATCCCGATGGTCACCAGGCGGGTGGCCGGGGTGAGCGCGTCCAGCTGCGGCGGGTTGCTGCCGTCGTCGGTGCTCTGGGCGCCGGTCAGGTCGCCGGTGCGGGCGCCGCTGCAGCTGACGTCGCGGAACCGGTCTCCGGAGAGGCCGAGCCCCTTGGCCACCAGGGACGGGTAGTTGACCGCCGACCGGGAGCAGCCCTTCGGCTCCGCCTCCTGCTGCGGGCTGATCTTCAGGCCGGAGGTGTAGGAGTCGCCGAGTGCCACGTACGGCCCGGTGGGTGTGGGCGTGGGCGTCGGCGTGGGTGTCGAGGTGGCCGCGGCGGCGGCCCGCGCCGGCGCGGAGCCGTCCGGAGCGGCCGCGGCGACGGTTGCGGAACCGGCCGCGGAGCCGGCGGAACCGGAGCAGCCGGCCACCAGCACGGCGGCGAGGCCGGCGCTCACCGCACCGGTGAGCGCGGCGGTCGGGCGTACGGACAGTGGCACGGGATCCCCCCGGGTAGGAGCCGGTAGCGCTTCTTCCTACGACGGCCCGTCCCCCGGGCACCGCAGGGCCCAACGGACGGGCGCGCGCTATCGATCCCGCCCGGAGCCGCGAATTTCCGCTCCGCCCGCCGCTCCGGGCTCCGCCGCGCTCCCCGCGCCGGTCGCTACTCCGGGCCTCGCTCGTGCTCGGCCAGGAACTGCTCGAAGCGCCGGCCCAGCTCGTCCGCCGACGGCAGGTCCACCGGCTCGGCCAGCAGGCTCTCCCGGTCCTCGGCGCCGGCCACCGCGTCGTACTGGCCCTCCATGCCGCGGATCGCCGAGCGCAGCTCGCCGTCCCCCTGCGCCAGCTGCTCCTCGATGTCGGCGTACACCACGTCGACCCGCTCGCGCAGCGGGGTGCCGGGCAGCACCAGCCCGGTCGCGGACTGCACCGCCTCCAGGATCATCACCGCGGCCGCCGGGTACGCCGAGCGCGCCACGTAGTGCGGCACGTGCACGGCGAAGCCCAGCACGCCGTGCCCGGCCTCGGCGAGGCGGTACTCCAGCAGCGCCTGGGCGCTGCCCGGCACCTGGGCCTGCTCGAACCACTGCGGGTAGCCCGCCGCGAGGTCCAGCCGGTTGCCGTGCGGCGTCAGGCCGACCGGGCGGGTGTGCGGCACGCCCATCGGGATGCCGTGGAAGTCGAGGGCCAGCCGCACGTCGAAGCGCTCGACCAGCTCGCGGACGGCCGCGGCGAAGCGCTCCCACTCGACGTCCGGCTCGGGCCCGCTGAGCAGCAGGAACGGTGAGCCGGCCGTGTCGTGGACGAGCTGGAGCAGGATCTCCGGCGGCTCGTAGGACGCCCAGTGCTCGCGGTCGAAGACCATCGCGGGGCGACGGGCCCGGTAGTCCACCAGACGGTCGTGGTCGAAGCGGGCCACCACCTGCGGGTCCCCCGTCTCCAGCAGGTGGGCGACCACCTGGGCGCCCGCCTCGCCGGCGTCCATGAAGCCCTCGAAGTGGTGGAGCAGCACCAGGCCGGCGCCGGTGTCCGCCAGCGCGGCCCTCGCCGTGGCCACCGCGGCCACCCCCTGCTGGTCCAGCTCGTACAGCGCCTGGGGATCACGCACCGCTCACCCACACCCCGTTTCTCTCCTCGTCGCGGTTCGCCGCGGCCGCTCCCCCGTGCGTCGGCGCGCGCGGGGGCTCGTGCCCGGCTCTCCTCGTCCAGCGTGCGGGGCGCCGCCGGAATTCCCGGCGGGGCGGGCCCGTTTGCCCGGACCGCCCGCGGCGGGCCGCCCGGCGGGCTGCTCGCGGACCGTCCGGCCGACTGCTCGGCGGGCCGGCCGGACCATGATCGCACTCACCGGAAAAGTCCCTGGTCAAGGGGGTGCGAACGGCCTCGGCGGCCCGTCCGGGCGCCGCCCCGGGGGCCATTCGTGTGCCGCGAAGTGACGCACCGACTTCTTACGGGTATCGTCCTCTCGCTGCCTCGCATCGTCGCGTCGTCGTCACGTCGTCCGTAACGCCGTCGACCACGTCCCGGACCGGTGCTCGGCCAGCCACCCACGACGCATCTTGCCTTCACCTGGCCGCCTGCTTCCCTTCGCGCTCTCGTTTCCTCTTCGGCCATCTCGCGGACGCACACTGTCCCCTCGCTCATCCCGCCGGACCGGTCCGTGGACCCGTGTCCGTTCCGGCACCGCGCTGCCCGTCTCCGGGCCGTCGCTCCCCGCCCCGCTCGACCGGCCTCCGGCGTGCGCGGGCACCGGTGGGCGCACTCGGGGCGGGGCGAACCAGTCATCGCTCGCCCGCGCCGCACCCCGGCACGGGCCAGCACCCTCCGACCGATGAAGGACCGAAGGTTCCGTGCCCGTACCTGTCATCCTCACCGGCCGCACCGTGCGGCTGGAGCCCCTCGCCGCGCACCACGCCGAGGCCATCGCCAAGGCCGGCGCCGAGGACCGTACGACCTACGCCTTCACCCCCGTCCCGCACGGCCTGGAAGCGGCCCGGGAGTACATCGCGCGCGCGCTGGCCGACCAGGCCGCCGGCCGGTCGCTGCCGTTCGCCACGGTGAACCAGGCCGACGGCCGGGTGGTGGGCTCCACCCGGTTCCTGGAACTCGACTACTGGCAGGGACCGCTGGTCTGGCCGCCGGTGCCGGGTGTGCCGTTCGGCGACCCGGACACCGCCGTCCCGGACGCCGCCGAGATCGGCAACACCTGGCTGTCCCCGCGGGCCCAGGGCACCGGCATCAACACCGAGGCCAAGCTGCTGATGCTCCGGCACGCCTTCGAGGCGTGGGGCGTGCAGCGGATCTCACTGCGCGCCGACGCCCGCAACCTGCGCTCGCGCACCGCCATCGAGCGGCTCGGGGCGACCTCCGAGGGCGTCCGCCGGGCGCACTCGCGCGGGCTGGACGGGGTGGTCCGGTCGACCGCGTTCTACTCGATCCTGGACAGCGAGTGGCCGGCCGTCCGGGACATCATCGAGCTGCGGATCGCCGCCGCCACCTCGCCGAGCGCCCCGGATCCGGCGATCAACCAGGAGTGCCTTAGACACGGCGGCGGCGCCGGGCACCTGATCACCGCCTGAGACCCGCCACCCGCTGCCCGCTGCCCGCCGTCCACCGCGGGCGGCGGGCGCGGCGGACGGCGGCCGCTGCGGGCGCGGCGGTCAGGAGGAGTAGCCCATGGCGGCCAGGCCGAGGACGTCACGGAGGTGGTCCGCTCCGAGCGGAGCCCCGACGTACCCGGGGTGTGTCTCCTCCACGGCCGACACCGGGCGCCAGCCGCCTCCCGGCACGGGTGCCACCCGGACCGCCCACGCCTCGTAGCCGGTCCAGCTGCGGTGCAGGTGGAGCACACCCTCGGCGGTGCAGGACTCCCACTTCTGCTCCATCTCCTTCGCCCGCAGGCCGTACCGGATCCGCTGCCACTGCTGCTCGCTCCAGATCACGTCCGGGACGGGGCAGGGGCGCGGCAACCGGACCGGCTTCAGGAATTCGCGGTCCGTCGCCCTCGCGACGCCGCCCGGCTCGGGGAACGCCCAGCCGGGCAGCGGCTCGCGGGCGGCCGCCCAGGCGGCCGGGATGCCGGCCGTCCCGGTGTGCGCGGCGACCACGCCGCCGGTGATCGCGGCGACGGTGTCGGCGTCCCCGCCGGCGGACACGGCTTCCCAGATCGCCGCCGGGTAGTCGGTGAGCCGGCGGGCCGCGCACCACAGCGCGTACGGGACGGTGTCGGCGGCGCTGGTCCGGCTGCCGTTGCCGAGGATCCGGGCCGCGACCACGAGGTCCGGCTCGGCGAGCAGGTCGGCCGCCTCGGTCAGGCCGTCGCGCACCGCCCCGAACGGGGTGAGGTCCCGCACCGACTCCAGGAAGCCCAGCGGCGTCATGCTCTCGCTACGGGCGCGCACGGCGTACGCCGCGGCCACGGCGACGGCGATCGCGCCGTCCACGGCCTGCGGGTGGGTGTGCGTGACCAGCGCGGTGTCGGCGGCCGGCCCGACCACCGCGCCCGGGTCGTCCGCGTACGCCGCCCCGAGCGGGGCGACCCGCATCGCGGCGCCGTTGCCGTACGAGCCCCGGCCGTCGAACTGCCCGGCGGCCAGCGCCTTCGCGTCACCGCCCTCCCTGATCAACCGCAGCAGGCGGTTGGCGGACGGGCCGTAGCCGCGGTCGAAGTCGTGCCGCCGGGCGAACGCGTGGGTGAGGTCGAACACGTCGATCTCGCCGCGCTCGGTGTGCGCGGCGTACACCGAGCACGCCATCTCGGTGTCGTCGGTCCACGGCCAGGGACCGGGCGGGAGGGTGCGGGCGGCGAGGTGGGTGCGGGCGGTGGCGGGAACGAAGAACTGGGCGCCGAGAGCGTCGCCCACGGAAAGGCCGTTGAGCGCGTCGAACGCCGGGCCGGTGTGAGGAGTTGTCATCGGGGGCAAGCCCACCCCGCCCACCGTCCCGCGTCAACCTGGTTTGACCGGGCAGCCCCCAGCGGGCGATGTTCCGCATACCCCCGACCCGGGTGGGAACCACCCGGGCATGACCAGCGCCGGCTCCCTCCTCGACCCGCTGCTGCTGCTCGGCGCCGACCAGCAGCACATCGTCACCCGCGCCCAGCTGCGCGGGCTCGGCGTGCCGTCAGGAACCATCGCGCACCGGCTGCGGGCCGGCGGGCCGTGGCAGCGGGTGCTGCCGCGGGTGATCTGCCTGCAGACCGGGCGGCTGACGGCCCACCAGCGGCTGCGGGCCGCCCTCGCCTACGCGGGGCCCAAGGGGCCGGCCGTGCCGTCCGGCGGGCAGGTGCTGCTCACCGGGGCGGCCGTGCTCGCCGACGCCGGGCTGCCCTCGGCCGGGCACCCGGCCGACCTCGCCGAGGTGGACGTGCTGATCCCCGCTCGGCGCCGGGTCGCCGACCGGGGGTTCGTGCGCATCCACCGGGCCGGCGGGGCGATGCCCGGCGGCTTCCAGCGCGACGACGGGCTCTGGAGCACCTCGGTCGCCCGGGCGCTGGCCGACCTCGCGCCCAGGGAGAGCGGACGGCACCGGTTCCGCGCCCTGTGCGCCGAGGCCGTCCAGCGCCGGCACTGCGAACTCGGCGAGCTGCTCGACCAGTTGCTCGCCCGGCCGGACGCCCGCGCGCTGCCCCGGCTGGCCGCGGTGGTGGAGGAGCTGACGGCCGGGGTGCGCTCGGTGGTCGAGGGCGAGGCACGGGACGCGGTGCGCGGCGCCGGACTGCCCGAGCCGCTCTGGAACCCGCCGCTCTACCTGGACGGACGGTTCCTGGCCGTCCCGGACGCCTACTGGCCGCAGGCCTGCGTCGCGCTGGAGATCGACTCCCGGGCCTGGCACCTGCGCCCGGCCGACCACGAGCGGAGCCTTACCCGCGCCAACCGGCTGACCGCCGCCGGCCTGCCGGTCGTCCGCACCACGCCCGTCCAGCTGCGCCGCGACCCGGGCCCGGTACTGCACGAGCTGGCGGTGCTCCTCGCGGGCGGCCCGCACGGACCGCACGCCCGGATCACCTGGCGCCGGGCCCGCTGACCGGCGCGGTCCTCCCTCACCCCTGGCCGAGCAGCTTCCGGGCCGCCGCGACGCGCTGCGCCGACCTCTCCTTGACCGCCTGCAGGCCGGCCTCGTTCCGGCCGATGAGCTGCTCCTGGTAGGCCGTCTGGACGGTGTACCAGGTGCCGAGCGACGTCCGCGCCCCCGCGCGGCGCTTCACGGTAACCCCGCCGACGGGGACGGCTGTCCGCACCCCGGGGGTTCAGCAGCGGGCGTCGATCTCCTGGAAGGTGCCGTAGTGGTCGGCGGTCCAGTACTGCTCGCCGGAGTCGCCGGTCACCACGCGGCGTGCGCCGCGGTCCCCGGAACCGGGGGTGACGACGGTGAACTCGTGGTAGTAGCCGGAGGCCTTGCGCGGGAGGCGGTTCTCCCGGTTCTCGAAGACGATGCCGTCCGAGCGGTAGGGGTACGGTCCGCCCTTGGCGATCAGGCCCAGGGTGTCGAGGGCCTGGCCGGGCAGCGTGGTGCGGCAGACGTCGGCCATCGCCGGGTCGGTCGGCACCCAGCCGGTGGCCGCGGCGCTCGGGGGCGGGGTGACCGGGGCGGAGGGCTTGGGCGCGCCGGACTTGGGCGCGGTCGGCTTGGGGGCCGACGGGCCGCTCGACGCGGCGGCCGGGCCGGTGGAGGTCGCGGCGGCCTTGGAGGTGCCGTCGCCGGTGCCGTCGGACACCACGTAGCCGACTGCGGCGGCGATCGCGCAGAGCAGGACGGCGAGGACGGTCCACAGGCGGTTCTTGCTGGTCATGCGCTCCAGCTTGGCAGTCGGCGGCCCCGCCCGCGGCCAGCCACACATGTGGCCGCCGCCACATCCGGGCGCCGGGCGGGGGAACGCGCACGGCCGGGGCGGGTACGGACGCCGTTGTCCGTTCCCACCCCGGCCGCTTCACGTACGCCGGTTCTCCTGCGCCGAGCTCCGGTGTACGCCCCTCCCCGATGGAGGGGACGCGGTCAGCGATCCGGCCGCGCCGGGGGCTCAGAGCCCCCGGCGTCAGCGCGAGTCGCTGCCCGCCGACTCGATGGCGGCGCGGCCGGCCTCAAGGCGCGCCACCGGGATCCGGAAGGGGGAGCAGGAGACGTAGTCCAGCCCCACCTGGTGGAAGAAGTGGACCGAGTCCGGGTCGCCGCCGTGCTCGCCGCAGACGCCGAGCTTGAGGTCGGGGCGGGTGGCCCGGCCGGCCTCGACGGCGTGCTTGACGAGCGAGCCGACGCCGTCGCGGTCGATGGTCTCGAAGGGCGAGACCCCGAAGATGCCCTTCTCCAGGTAGGCGGTGAAGAAGGAGGCCTCGACGTCGTCGCGGGAGAAGCCCCAGACCGTCTGGGTGAGGTCGTTGGTGCCGAAGGAGAAGAACTCGGCGGCCTCGGCGATCTGGCCGGCCGTGACGGCGGCGCGCGGCAGCTCGATCATGGTGCCCAGCTTGATGTCCAGCTGGACGCCGGTGGACTGGGCGACCTCGGCGAGCACGCGCTCGCACTCGTCGCGGACCAGCTCCAGCTCCTGGACGGTGCCGACCAGCGGGATCATGACCTCGGGGCGTGGGTCCCCGCCGGCCAGCTTGCGCTCGGCGGCGGCCTCGGCGATGGCGCGCACCTGCATGCCGAACAGGCCGGGGATGACCAGGCCCAGCCGCACGCCGCGCAGGCCGAGCATCGGGTTCTGCTCGTGCAGCTTGTGCACCGCCTGGAGCAGCCGCAGGTCGTTCTCGTTGGGGTCCTTGCGGGCCTCGGCGAGGGCGACGCGCACCGACAGCTCGGTGATGTCCGGGAGGAACTCGTGCAGCGGCGGGTCGAGCAGGCGGACGGTGACGGGCAGGCCGTCCAGCGCCTGGAAGAGCTCGACGAAGTCGCCCTTCTGCATCGGCAGCAGGGTGGAGAGCGCCTGCTCGCGGTCCTTGTCGTTGTCCGCGAGGATCAGGTGCTCGACCTCCTTGCGGCGCTCCTCGCCGAGGAACATGTGCTCGGTGCGGCACAGGCCGATGCCCTGGGCGCCGTAGCGGCGGGCGCGCGAGCCGTCCTCGGCGTTGTCGGCGTTGGCGCGCACGGCGAGCCGGCGGCGGACGTCGGCGTGCGACATCAGCCGGTGCACGGCCTGGACCAGGCCGCCCTGGACGTCGGCACCGGCGTGCAGGGTGCCCTCGAAGTACTCGACCACCGGGGAGGGCAGCACGGGGACCTCACCGAGGTAGACCTTGCCGGTCGCGCCGTCGATGGAGACGACGTCGCCCTCCTCCAGTACCAGGCCGTCGGCGGTGGTCATCCGGCGGCGCTTGGTGTCGACCTCCAGCTCCTCGGCGCCGCAGACACAGGTCTTGCCCATGCCGCGGGCGACGACGGCGGCGTGCGAGGTCTTGCCGCCGCGCGAGGTGAGGATGCCCTCGGCGGCGATCATGCCGTCCAGGTCGTCCGGGTTGGTCTCCCGGCGGACCAGGATGACCTTCTCGCCGGAGCGCGACCACTTCACGGCGGTGTAGGAGTCGAAGACGATCTTGCCGATCGCGGCGCCGGGCGAGGCGGCGAGGCCCCAGGCGATCTGCTTGGACTCGGTGTTCGGGGCGAAGCGCGGGAACATCAGCTGGGAGAGCTGACCGCCGGTGACCCGCATCAGGGCCTCGTCCAGGTCGATCAGGCCCTGGTCGACCAGCTGGACGGCGATCCGGAAGGCGGCCGCGGCGGTGCGCTTGCCGACCCGGGTCTGGAGCATCCAGAGCTTGCCGCGCTCGATGGTGAACTCGATGTCGCAGAGGTCGCGGTAGTGCTTCTCGAGCGTCTGCATGATGGTCATCAGCTCGTCGTACGACTTCTTGTCGAGCTTCTCCAGCTCCGACAGCGGCAGGGTGTTGCGGATGCCGGCGACGACGTCCTCGCCCTGGGCGTTGGACAGGTAGTCGCCGTAGACGCCCTGGGTGCCGGTGGAGGGGTCGCGGGTGAAGGCGACACCGGTGCCGGAGTCCTCGCCGAGGTTGCCGAAGACCATGGTGCAGATGTTGACCGCGGTGCCCAGGTCGTTCGGGATGCGCTCCTGGCGGCGGTAGAGCCGGGCCCGGTCGCCGTTCCAGGAGTGGAAGACGGCGTGGACGGCGAGGTCCATCTGCTCGCGCGGCTCCTGCGGGAAGGCCCGGCCGGTCTCGCGCTCGACGATGCCCTTGAACACCTCGACCAGTCGCTTCAGGTCGCCGGCGTCCAGGTCCAGGTCGTTGACGGTGCCCTTGGCGTGCTTGGCCTCGTCCAGGGCCTCCTCGAACAGCTCGCCGTCGACGCCCAGCACGGTCTTGCCGAACATCTGGACCAGGCGGCGGTAGGAGTCCCAGGCGAAGCGCTCGTTGCCGGACTGCGCGGCCAGGCCGGCCACCGAGGCGTCGGAGAGGCCGATGTTCAGGACCGTGTCCATCATGCCGGGCATGGAGAACTTGGCGCCCGAACGCACCGAGACGAGCAGCGGGTCGTCGGCCTGGCCGAGCTTCTTGCCCATCGTCTGCTCGAGGGCGTCCAGGTGGGCGCTGATCTCCTCGTGCAGGGAGGTGGGCTCGCTGCCGGTCTCCAGGAAGACCTTGCAGGCCTCGGTGGTGATGGTGAACCCCGGAGGGACCGGGAGGCCCAGGTTGGTCATCTCGGCCAGGTTCGCGCCCTTACCGCCAAGAAGATCCTTGAGGTCCTTGTTTCCTTCAGTGAAGGAGTAAACAAACTTCTGCTGGGACGCCACGGGTCGGTCTCCTCGCACACGGTTGCCCTGACGCCGGAGAACATACCCATTTCGAAGGCGCTTCCGCGCCGCCAATAGGGCGTACGTCGCCAGGATCGGCAAGTAACCCGCTAGATCGAATGCACTGAATGGCGTTCACCTCTGGTGGTGAAATCGTCCGGCTGACGCTAGCGAGTGTTCAAGTCTTGAAGGCGGCGAAACCGGAAGATCACATCACGGGGACGCACCGTAGCCACGGACCCACCGGCCTGACGGACCGGCTTGATTTCCTGCACCCTCAGCGCCCGATCCGCCGCCACTCCCCTTCGGGAAGCGATCCGCCCCCGACTTGTTCATTTCGTCCTGTCGGCCACCTCCGACCGCCAGGGTATGTGGCCAGCGTCACGGGCGCATCTCAGCGTTCGAACGTAGAGCCGCTCCGCCCATCGTCGCACTGCGTCCAGAAATGAGTCCGCTCCGTGATATCCGACTGCCAAAAAGGAGCCCTCTTGGCCAGATTGGCAAAGAGGGCTGGGCCGTAGTGGCAGTCGACCCCAAGGGGCCATTTCTGCCGAAGCGTATAGGTCAGCCGCCAGAGGTATCCGATTCGGCATCCTCGCCCGGTCGGGCACAGTCGTACGGATCGTCCAACCAGCCTTCCGGCAGGACGACCCGGTTGTTGCCGCTGGTCCGCCCGCGCGGACCGTCCGCACCGGCCGGCCAGGACTGCGACTGCTCCACCAGGGCGAGGGTTTCGGCCAGTTCGGCGAGCGAGGAGGAGTTGGCCAGCTTCACCCGCAGTTCCGAGCCCACCGAGAAGCCCTTGGTGTACCAGGCGACGTGCTTGCGGAAGTCGATCACGCCGCGGGCCTCGTCGCCCAGCCACTCGCCGAGCAGCTGCGCGTGCCGGACCATCGCCCGCGCCACGTCGGCGAAGGTCGGGCGGGCGTAGTCCACCTCGCCCTCGAAGATCGCCACCAGGTCCTTGAACAGCCACGGCCGGCCCAGGCAGCCGCGGCCGACCACCACGCCGTCGCAGCCGGTCTCGCGCATCATCCGCAGCGCGTCGTCCGCCGACCAGATGTCCCCGTTGCCGAGCACCGGGATCCCGGCCGGGACGGCCTCGCGCAGCCGGGCGATCGCCGACCAGTCGGCGGTGCCGCCGTAGTGCTGGGCGGCGGTGCGGCCGTGCAGGGCGATCGCCGAGACGCCCTCCTCGGCGCCGATCCGGCCGGCGTCCAGGAAGGTGAGGTGGTCGTCGTCGATGCCCTTGCGCATCTTCATGGTGACCGGCAGGTCACCGGCGTTGGCCACCGCCTCGCGCAGGATCTCGCGCAGCAGGTTGCGCTTGTACGGCAGCGCGGAGCCGCCGCCCTTGCGGGTCACCTTGGGGACGGGGCAGCCGAAGTTGAGGTCGATGTGGTCGGCCAGGCCCTCGTCGGCGATCATCCGGGCCGCCTTGCCGACGGTCACCGGGTCCACCCCGTACAGCTGGATCGAGCGCGGCTTCTCGCTCGGGTCGAACTTGATCAGCTGCATCGTCTTGGCGTTGCGCTCGACCAGGGCCCGGGTGGTGATCATCTCGGAGACGTAGAGGCCCTTGCCGCCGCTCTGCTCACGGCACAGGGTGCGGAACGGCGCGTTGGTGATGCCGGCCATCGGGGCCAGCACCACGGGCGGCCAGACCTCCAGCGGGCCGATGGACAGCGGCGCGAACTCGGCGCCGGCGCCGGCGGCGGGGGCGGCGGCCGGCGCCGTGGCCGACGCGGTGGTGCCGCCGTCGGCCGGGCCGGTTCCGGTGACCGTCGCGGTGGCCGTCGCGGTGCTCGGCTCGATGGGTGCGGGCGGGACTGTCATGCGCGGCTGACCTCGGGGACGGCGGGTGGGGGACTCTTCATTGTCCCCCACCCGGCCGAGCCGCCCGGGGCCCTCGTTCCCGGGCCGCCCGGCGGCGGACCGGCCCTCGCGGGCTCACCCCTCGGGGTCACTGCTCGGGGGGACTCATCGGGGTCACTGCTCGGGGTCACCCCTCGGGGTCACTGCTCGGGGGGACTCATCGGGGGTATCCATCGGGGCCACTCGTCGTCGTCGGTGTCCTTCGCGAAGACCGACACCGAGCCGGAGCTGACCGAGACCCGGATCTTGTTCGGGCTGGAGCGGTCGGCCAGCGCCGGGTCGATGTTGCCGCGCGCCAGCGGGGACGCCCCGCCGTCGAAGTCGTAGCGGGATCCCTTGGGCAGGCCCAGCGCCACCGACCCGGAGGTCACCCCGATGTCCACGATCCTCGGGACGGCGGCGAAGCCCAGTTCCATCGAACCCGAGGTCGCGGCGACGTTGACGTCCGAGGAGGTGAGGTGGCTGCCGCGTACCGAACCGGAGGTGGTGCGCACGGTCACCGGGCCGGACACGTCGGTCAGCAGGATCTCGCCCGAGGTGGAGAGCAGACTGATCTCACCCGCCACCCCCGCGACGTGGACGCTTCCACTGGACAGCTTGCCGGTCACCGCGACCCCGGGGGGCACGTCCAGCTCGATCACCGCACCGCAGCCGAAGTCCCCGACCGCCGACAGCACCTGGTCGCAGCGCATCCGGACGTCGAGCAGGTCCTGGTCGAGCTGCGTCGTGACCACCGGCATCCGGATCTTCCAGTTCAGGTACTCGCGCACCACCACCCGGCCCTCCTGCCCGTGGCGGATCCGGACCGTGGCGTTGCCCGTGTCCAGCCGCACCTTGGTCACCGCGACCGGGTAGGACCGCTCCGAGCGGGTGCGCTGCTGCACGGCCATCGCCCAGGTCTGCACGAAGCCGACGACCAGCACCACGAGGAGCGCGAGCGTGCCGAGCAGCCGCCAGATCCGGCGGCCGCGGGTGCGGCGGGCCGGCTCCGGCGCCCGCCCCCGCGCGTCGGCCGACGCCCCGCCCGGCGCCGCCCCCGCCGGCCCGGTGGCCGTCGTCCCCGCCGTCGTCATCGTCATCCCACCTCCAGGAAGCGCAGCACCGCAAGCACCCGCCGGTGGCTCTCGTCGGCGGGCGGCAGGTCGAGCTTGGCGAAGATCGAGTTGATGTGCTTGGCCACCGCGCTGTCGCTGACCACCAGGGCGGCGGCGATGGCGGCGTTCGAGCGGCCCTCGGCCATCAGCGCGAGCACGTCCCGCTCGCGCGGGGTCAGCCGCTCCAGCGGATCGCGGTGGCGGCGCACCAGCAGCTGGGCGACCACCTCCGGGTCCAGCGCGGTACCGCCCTCGGCGACCCGCTGCAGCGCGTCCACGAAGTCGTCGACGTTGGCCACCCGCTGCTTGAGCAGGTAGCCGACGCCGCTGGTGTTGCTGGTCAGCAGGTCCGCGGCGTACCGCTCCTCCACGAACTGGGAGAGCAGCAGCACCGCCACCTCCGGCCACTGCCGGCGGATCAGCAGTGCGGCCCGCACCCCCTCGTCCGTGTAGCCGGGCGGCATCCGGACGTCGGCCACCACCACCTGCGGGCGGTGCTCCTGCACCGCGGCGAGCAGTTCCTCGGCGTCCCCGACGGCGGCGGCCACCTCGTAGCCCACCGCCTCCAGGACCTTGACCAGGCCGACCCTGAGCAGGACGGAATCCTCGGCGATCACAGCACGCACGGCAACTCCACGGTGATGGTGGTCGGGCCCCCGACGGGGCTGAGCACGGACAGGGACCCGTCGACCGAGGCGGTGCGCTGGCGCAGACCGGTCAGTCCGGTGCCGCGCGAGGAGTCCGCGCCGCCCACGCCGTCGTCGCTGACGACCAGGCGCAGCCTGCCGCCGGCCGTCCGCACCGAGACGTCCGCCCGGGTGGCCCGGGCGTGCTTGGCGACGTTGGTCAGCGCCTCGGAGACGGTGAAGTAGGCGACCGCCTCGACGGTCGGGGCTATCCGCTCGGCCAGCTCGACGTCCAGCCGGACCGGCAGCGGGGCCCGGGCGGCGATCCCGGAGAGCGCCGCGTCCAGCCCGCGGTCCTCCAGGACGGCCGGGTGCAGTCCGCGGACCAGGTCGCGCAGCTCGTCGATGGCCGCCTGGGCCTCCTGGTGCGCCTCGACGATCACCTGCATCGCCTCGGGCGGGACGTCCTTGAGGGTGCGGCGGGCCAGACCGAGGTTCATGGCGAGCGAGGTGAGCCGCTGCTGGGTGCCGTCGTGCAGGTCCCGCTCGATCCGGCGGCGCTCGGCGTCGACCGCGTCGACCAGTCCGGCCCGGCTCTCGACCACTTCCTCGATCCGGTGCTCCAGCTCGGCGGTGCGGCCCGGGCCGAGCATCCGCACCGCGATCGCCTCGTCCAGCCAGGCCAGCAGGCCGGCCGCCGCGGGCAGCACCACGAGCAGCAGCAGGCCGACGACGGTGAGCGTGACGTCCAGCTTGGCCCACTGCCCGTGGACCGGTGAGCCGGCCGGCATCAGCCAGGCCCAGCCGAAGACCGTCGAGGCCGCCAGGGCCGCGCCCCAGCCGTACACGACGGTGGTCCCGGCGAGCGCGACCAACGGGCCGACCACCAGGTGGTAGCCCACCTGCCGCCAGCTGACGGCGGTCCTCAGCCTGGTGAGCAGGCCGGCCGGCATCCCGGCGTGCCGCAGCAGCGGCGGGATCTCCACCCCGCGCAGCGCGCGCAGCCGGCCGCGCTGCGCGGTGGTGAGCGGGCGGATGGAGAGCAGGATCACGCCCAGGGCGATCAGCTGCACCTTCGGGGTGACGACCAGCATCCAGGCGGGCAGGGCGAGCGGGATCCCGGCGGCGAGGAACCGGGTGTCCCGCCAGACCGCCGCCGACCACGGGGGCCTGACGGCGCTCCTGGCGAACGCGCGGCGCGGCTTCGTGGAGGGCATGGCGGACAGCCTAGAGCGAAGTGATCAAGCGTCACCATGAAGGGGGCTGCCGAGAAATGGTGAAGCTAGGTACACCCCCGATTCGGATCGGCGCACTACCGACAACACGGCCGCCGAAGACGAGTCTTGACGGCATGATGAGCAGCGCATCGAACTCCGCCACCCCGCCGCACGGACGGCGTCCGGCCCACGGCACCGCCTCGGCCGCCGTCGCCGCCGCCGTCGTCCAGGCCGAGGGCCGGCTGCCGGTCGGGCCGGGCGGCTTCTTCGGCGGGTTCGGCGGGCCCGACCTGCTCGACTTCGACGGGTTCGAGCCGCCGGTCGGCCCGGTCGCGCCGGTCGGGCCGTGGTCGGTGCGCAGCGTTCCGGCCGGGCGTGGGCGGGCGGCGCTGGAGGTGTACGAGCACGGCGAGCTGGTGGACGTGGTGGTCGCCGCCCGGCTCGGCCGCGGGTTGCTGCGCGGCGCCCGCGCCTGGACCGCTGCCGGTACCGGTGCCGGTGCGCGGACGGGCGGGCGGCGGCGCACCCGGCACGGGCTCGCCTGGGGGCGGCTGCCCAGCGGTGCCGCCGCCCCGGCCGTCGGGTTCACCGGCGGGCGGCTGCTCCGGCTGCCGGGGCGGCCCGCGCCGGTGGTCGTGGCGGGCGAGGTGGTCACCGTCGCCGGGGAGTTCTGGCTCGCCTGGGCCGAGGGCGTCTTCGACGGCGTGCTCGTCGAGCCGGCCGGCGGGGCCGGGTCCGAGCGGTCCCCGCTGACCCGGGTGCGCGCCGTCCGCGCCGTCCGCGACGCCCGCGCGACCCGCGACGCCCGCGCCCTCGTGACGGAGCCGGAGGACGTCCGATGAGCACCGCCGTCCTGTCCGCCCGCCCCGCCCTCCCGTCGCTCGCCCCGGTCGCCGCGCGGGTGCCCGTCTTCGCCGCCTTCGCGCTGCTGCCCTGGGTCGCGGTGCTCGCGGCCGCCGGCGAGACGGCGTGGGTCGTCCTCGACCTCTGTCAGTTCGCCGCCCTGCTCCGGCTGGACGCCGTGCTGCGCCACCGCCGGCCGGGCGCCGTCGTGCCCGCCGCCGTGGTCGCCCTGCTGCTCGCCGGCGACGCCCTGGTCGACATCGCCACGGCCGCCCCGGGCGCCGAGGCGCTCGCCGCGCTGATGATGGCGAGCTGCGTCGAACTCCCGCTCGCCGCACTCTGCCTGGCGCTCGGGCTGGCCCGCCCCCGGCGGCCGTCAGCGGGCCGGCACCGCCGGGGCCGGCGTCGCGGCGCCGGCCGACGGCAGCCCGGTGGGCAGCCGGGTCACCAGCGCGGCGGTCTCCTCGTCCTTCGGGGTGTAGACGACCATCCGCGGCCCCTGCGACGGCCCCAGCCAGAAGCTCGTGTAGTCGAAGCGCAGCAGGCCCACCTCCGGGAGCAGGAAGCGCTTCAGGCCGTTCCCCGGCCGCAGCACGTCGTGCCGCTGCCAGGCCTCGTCGAACGCCGGGGAGGCCTGGCGCAGCCGGCCGAGCAGCGTCCGCCAGGCGGGCTCGCCCCCGTGGTCGCCCATCCCGGAGCGGAACCGGGCCACCATGACCTCGCGCTCGTCCTCGTGGTCCACCAGCACGTCACGGAAGCGCGAGGGGGTGAACGCCAGCCACATCAGGTTGCGGTCCTCCGGGGGCAGCGCCTCCAGGTCGCCGACGATCCCGGTGTACTGGGCGTTGCAGGCCAGCACGTCGTAGCGGGAGTTGATCACCGCGGCCGGGTAGGGCGCCATCCGGTCCAGGGTCAGCCGGATGCTCGGGGTCACGGTCAGACACTCCCGCACCGGCACCGGGTCCTCCGCCCCGGCCAGCGTGAACAGATGGGCCCGCTCGCTCGGGTCGAGCAGCAGGGCGCGCGCCACGGCGTCCAGCACCTGGACGGACACCTGGATCTCGCGCCCCTGCTCCAGCCATGTGTACCAGGTGACGCCGACGGCGGCGAGCTGCGCCACCTCCTCGCGGCGCAGCCCCGGCGTGCGCCGCCGGCCGGTCAGCGGCAGCCCCACCTGCTCGGGGGTGATCCGCTCCCGGCGGTTGCGGAGGAACGCCGCCAGCTGCTGCCGCCGCGGATCGGCGGGCGCCTTGCCGGTGGTTTCCACGACGGTGGTTTCCACGACGGTGGATCCGGCGATGGTGGATCCGGCGACGGTGTTGACCGCGGCCGCGCTTCCCGTGACGGTGGTCAGACTCATTCCACCAGGATGCGCCACTCGCCATCCTGTTTCCAGGTACTTCTTATACCCGGATAAGCACACTCTGGTACCAGGGTGTGACGCGGCGGATCGTAGGACCGTGCCCCAGCAACTGACCGCCACCAGGCCCCTCGCGCCCGCTTCCTCAGCCACCTCCTCCGCCCACTCCGCCTCCGGCCCCTCCCTCGGCACCGCCGGACTGGTCACCGTCCTGCTCGGGGCGTTCCTCCCGATGCTGGACTTCTTCATCGTCAACGTCGCGCTGCCGACCATCGACCACGACCTCGCCGCCGGCCCCGCCGTGCTGGAGCTGGTCGCCGCCGGGTACGGCATCGCCTTTGCCGTCCTGCTGGTCCTCGGCGGCCGGCTGGGCGACATCTTCGGCCGCCGCCGCCTCTTCTTCGCCGGGGCCGCCGCCTTCGCCGTGACCTCGCTCGCCTGCGGACTCGCCCCCGACGCCTGGTCCCTGGTCGCCGCCCGGGCCGCCCAGGGCGCGTCGGCCGCCCTGCTCATCCCGCAGGTGCTCGGCACCATCACCGCCGCCACCCACGGTGCCCGGCGCGGCCGGGCACTCTCGGTCTACGGCGCGGTCGGCGGCATCTCGGTGGTCATCGGCCAGGTGCTCGGCGGCATGCTGGTCGCCGCCGACCTCTTCGGCAGCGGCTGGCGCTCGGTCTTCCTGCTGAACGTCCCCTTCGCCCTGCTGGCCCTCGTGCTCGCCCTGCGCTTCGTCCCGGAGAGCCGCGCCGAGCAGGCCGTCAGGATCGACATCGCGGGCACCCTCCTGCTCACCGCCGCCCTGCTCTCCCTGCTCGTCCCGCTGATGGAGGGCCGCGCCGCCGGCTGGCCGCTCTGGTCCTGGGTGCTGCTCGCGCTGTTCCCCGTGCTCGCCACCGCCTTCGCCCTGGTCGAACGCCGGGCCGAGCGCCGCGGTGACACCCCGCTGGTGCCGCCCACCCTGCTGCGCATCCCCGAGATGCGGCGCGGCCTCGGCATCGCGCTGCCCTACTTCGGCGGGTTCGGCGGCTTCATGTTCGTCATCGCGGTCTCCCTCCAGCAGGGCCTGCACCTCGGCCCGGTCGCGGCCGGGTGGGCACTGGTCCCGATGGCGGTCGGCTACTTCACCGCCTCCCTCTCCGGCCCCCGGCTGATCGGCCGCTTCGGCAGCCGGGTGCTGACCGCCGGCGCCGCTGTCCAGGCCACCGGCCTCGCCACCCTGGCCCTCACCGTGCTCGCCGACCCGGACGGCTTCTCCCCGCTGCGGATGGCCCCGGGCGTCGCCCTCGCCGGCATCGGCCAGGGGCTGATCGGCACCCCGCTGTTCCGCGTCGTCCTCTCCAAGGTCCCCGCCGACCGGGCGGGCGTCGGCAGCGGGGTCCTCGCCACCAGCCAGCAGTCCAGCCTCGCCCTGGGCGTCGCCACCCTGGGCTCCCTCTACCTGGCCCTCTCCCCCACCCTCGGCATGGCCCACGCGCTCGCGCTCTGCCTGGGCATCCAGCTCCTGGGCTCGTTCACCATCTTCTACCTGACCACCCGGCTGCCCCGTTCCATCGGCTGACGGCCGGGCCGCCTGGGTCCCCGGTTCCGTGGGGGGGGCCCCCCCCCCCCCGGGGGGGCCCCCCCCCCCCCCCCCCCCACCCCCCCCCCCCCCCCCCCCCCCCCCCAACCCCCCCCGGGTGA